>JAZBOO010000001.1:0-4601 GCA_036351155.1 Candidatus Krumholzibacteriia bacterium
GGCGCAGATCGATGAACTGGATGGCAAGATCAAGCAGCTGGAACAGGCCCAGGAAAAGATTGCCAAGGCCATCAACGACATGAAACGCAGCCAGGACCTGGATAATCCCAGTGTCCGCCAGGTTTTTGAAGGACTGGTCACCAAGTCCAAGCAGCTGGGCCAGGCCATTGCCGACCAGCACACCCACGCCAAGCAGCTCCAGTTGCAGGGCAAGCAGGGCGCCGTGCTCGAGGTGGTCATCTTCCAGGAAATCTGGACCGGAACCCAGGTGACGCTCGGAGAATTCAAAACCATGGTCCGGGCCACCATCCAGAAGCCCCGCATCGCCCAGCTCCGCGCCACGCGCGTGCGTATCCTGCCCATGGGCGAAGGCAACAAACCCGTCGATTGAGGTTGCAATCGGCGAGCTTCGGCTTCATCATTCCGCCTCCGAATATTTCCATCGCATGACCGATTGCCGGAGGCCTCATGAATCCGACTGCCCCTGCCTTGACCCATATCCAGATCGTCGCCCAGGAACTGCAAATCAGCGCCGCCCAGGTCAAATCCACCGCTTCGCTGCTCGATGAGGGAGCCACGGTTCCCTTCATCAGCCGCTATCGCAAGGAGGCCACCGGCAGCCTGGACGAGGTGGCGGTCATGGCCATCCGGGACCGGCTGGAACAGCTCAAGGATCTGGACAAGCGTCGCGAGGCCATCCTGGCTTCCCTGGAAGAGCGCGGCCTGCTGACCGGTCAGCTGAAGACGGAAATTCAGGCCGCCGAGGCCATGGCGCGCCTGGAAGATATCTACCTGCCCTTCCGCCCCAAGCGCCGCACCCGGGCCACCATGGCCCGCGAGCGCGGCCTGGAACCCCTGGCCCTCTGGCTCCTGGAACAGGCCGCCGCCGCTCATCCCGACGGTGCCGATCCCGTGGAGAAGGCCCGGCCATTCGTGGACGAGGAAAAGGAGGTGCCGGACACCGACGCCGCCCTGGCGGGGGCGCGAGACATCGTGGCTGAAACGGTCAACGAAGACGCGGACTGTCGGGACCGACTGCGGCAGCTGTTTCGCCAGCAGGGCGTGATCACCTCGCGGGTCCTGACCGGCAAGGAAGAAGAGGGCGCCAAGTTTCGCGACTACTTCGACTGGCGTGAACCGGTGCACCGGGTGGCCGGTCATCGCATGCTGGCCATGCGTAGGGGCGAGAAGGAAAAAATCCTGAGCATGCGGATTCTGCCGGAAGAGGAGGCTGCTCTGGCCATCCTGAAAAGCCGCTTCCTGGCCAACAGCAGTCCTGCGGCGCGGCAGGTCGACCAGGCTCTCGAGGACAGCTACCGGCGCCTGCTTTCCATCGCCCTGGAAACCGAGATCCGTCTGGAGCTGAAGAAAGAGGCCGACGAGGAAGCCATCGGGGTGTTTGCCGAGAATCTCCGGGAATTGCTGCTGGCCGCGCCGCTGGGCCCGCGCCGGATCCTGGCCCTGGACCCGGGGTTTCGCACCGGCTGCAAACTGGTGGTCCTGGACGACAAGGGCGATCTGCTGGTGCACGACACCATCTACCCCCACACCGGCGGGCATCGGGTGGCCGAGGCTGGCCAGCTGGTCGAAAAGCTTGTGGCCAGGCACAAGGTGCAGGCCATCGCCATCGGCAACGGCACGGCCGGCCGGGAAACCGAACGCTTCGTCCGCGCCTTGAAGCTGGCCGGCAACCCGGTGATCATCATGGTCAACGAATCCGGGGCCTCCATTTACTCGGCCAGCGCCGTGGCCCGCGAGGAATTTCCCGACCACGATGTGACCGTGCGCGGCGCGGTGTCCATCGGCCGCCGGCTGATGGATCCACTGGCCGAGCTGGTGAAGATCGATCCCAAGAGCATTGGGGTGGGCCAGTACCAGCATGATGTGGATCAGAAGGCCCTCAAGCGCAGCCTGGACGACACCGTGGGCAGCTGCGTGAACGCCGTGGGCGTGGACCTGAACACCGCCAGCAAGGAGCTGCTGACCTACGTGTCGGGACTGGGTCCCCAGCTGGCCGGAAACATCGTGGAACACCGGGCGGCCAACGGCCCCTTCGGCAGCCGCGCTCAGCTGAAGAAGGTGCCCCGTCTGGGGCCCAAGGCCTTCGAGCAGGCGGCCGGATTCCTGCGGATCAACGGCGCCCGGAATCCCCTGGACGCCAGTGCGGTACACCCGGAAAGCTACAGCCTGGTCAAGACCATGGCCCAGGACGTGGGTTGCGCGGTGGCCGAGCTGGTGGGCAACGACACCGTGGCCCGAACCCTGCCGCTGAAGAACTACGTGAGCGATGAGGTGGGCCTGCCCACCCTCCAGGACATCGTGGCCGAGCTGATCAAGCCGGGGCGCGATCCGCGCCAGGGCTTCGAGGTGTTCAGCTTTGCCGAGGGAGTGGAAAAGCCCGAGGACCTGACCGAGGGAATGCGCCTGCCGGGGATCGTCACCAACGTGACCAACTTCGGCGCCTTCATCGACGTGGGTGTGCATCAGGATGGGTTGGCGCACATCAGCCAGCTGGCCGACCGATTCGTGCGCGACCCCAACGAGGTGGTCAAGGTGGGCCAGAAGGTCATGGCCCGGGTCATGGAAGTGGACCTGAAGCGCGGGCGGATTTCACTTTCCCTGAAGGAAGAGTCCTGAGCCGCGTGACCCGACGGAAAATTACCGCACCGCGGCCTTGAACCCCAGGCCGTCGATGGCCGCAGTGATTTTCTCGGGGTCCAGGCCCTGCCCGGTCACGGAGGCCCAGCCATGTTCCAGATTCACCGCCACCGCGGTGACCCCCGGCATTTCCTTCAAGGCCCGCTCCACGCTGCCGGAACAGTGGCTGCAGTTCATACCCGTCACATCGAATTCCAGATTCTGATCGTGCGATTCCATGGCGTCTCCTTCGTTGCCCTGGCTGTCCACGGCACAGTCGGCGCTGGTGCAACAATCGGCGCGCCGCCGGCCCAGCCACCAGGCCCGGGTCATGATCACCATCAGGACCACCGCGCTCAGGTGAGGGAACCAGCCCCCGGTTTCATGAAGATGTCCCGGCCCCGACAAAACAGGCATGGCTTCGGCGGCCCGGGGCATCAGCCAGTCCAGCAACAACCCGCCCCCGAAGGCACTCACCGCCACGGTCAGCAGGTAAATGACCATGGTCTTGCGGCCAAGAACGCGGCTGATGGTGGTCACCGTGGCCGCATTGGTGGCCGGTCCAGCCACCAGGAAGGCCAGGGCCGCGCCCGGGGTGGCTCCCAGAAAGATGAAACTGGCGGCCAGAGGCACACTGGCGGTGGCACAGACATACAGGGGAATACCGCCCAGCATGAGCAAGGCAATGGATAGCGGTCCGCGGCCCAGGTACTGGGAAAGGAAGTCCTGGGGAATCAGGGCCGACAGCAGCCCGGCCAGGATCACGCCGATCAGCAGGGCCCGGCCGATGTCGGCAGGCAACGTCACCAGACCGTAGTCCAGGGCCTGGCCGATCTTCGCGGCCAGCCCCTTCGGCACCGCCGGGGCCTGTTCGTTCATCTGCTGGTCCAGGCGCTGGTCATCGTCCCGATGAGGCACCAGGGCTTGCACCATGCCGCCGCCCAGCAGCCCGGTCAGAAGGGCAGCCACCGGACGGAAGATGGCAAAAAGCGGGCCCAGCATGGTGTAGGTCACGGCGATGGAATCGACCCCGGTCTGGGGCGTGGACAGGAGGAAGGCCGTGGTGGCGGCCCGGCTGGCCCCGTGCTGGCGCAAGGAGGCAGCCACGGGAATGACGCCACAGGAACAAAGAGGCAGCGGCACGCCAAACAGACTGGCCTTGAACACCGAACCCAGGTTGCGGCGACCGAGATGTCGCTCCAGCCAGCGGGGCGAGATGAACACCGACAGAAGACCCGCCACCAGAAAGCCCAGCAGCAGGAAGGCCGCCATCTCGGTGGTCACCTGCCAGATGGCCACGACAATTTTCTCCAGCATTTCCATCAACTATCCACTCGATCCTTGTTCAGCCAGACGGACTTCAGCTCGACCCGCCTCCACATCGACTCGCCACAGCAACGCGGCACCGGCCACAAAAAACACCACCAGAGCAAAGATGCCCAGCCGGCTGGTTCCGGTGGCCTGCCCCACCAGCCCGAACAGCAAGGGTCCGGCCACCCCGGCCAGCTTGCCGCTGGAGGAATAGAAACCGAAAAACTCGGCGGCTCGTTCCCGGGGCACCATGCTTCCGAAAAGGCTGCGGGACAGGGCCTGGGCCCCACCCTGCACCGTGCCCACCAGGCCGGCCAGGATATAAAAATGGGTGGCGTTCTCCAGGAAAAAGCCCCCCACGCTGATCACCGCGTACACCGCCAGTGCTCCCATGATAGCCCGTTTGGGGCCCACCCGCACGGCCAGTCGCCCGAACAAAAAGGCGCAGGGAATACCGATCACCTGGGTCAAAACCAGGGCCCCCATCAGGTGGGTCATGCCCACGCCAATTTCGGCGCCATAGGCGGTGGCCATCTTGACGATGGTGCCGATGCCGTCGTTGTAAATCCAGTAGGCCACCAGGAAAATGGTCAACTGCCGGTAACGCCGGATCTGGCCGAACGTCTCCTTGAGGCGACGGAACCCGGCCATCA
>JAZBOO010000002.1:0-25090 GCA_036351155.1 Candidatus Krumholzibacteriia bacterium
AGGCCGCCGTCCAGGTAATCCTTCTCGTAGAACAGCAGCAGCAGCCAGAAGTGGGGAATTTGCCAGAGGAAGAAGAAGAAGGCCACCAGGTGAATGGTGGGATCGCTCAGGTACCCCCCGGCGGCCACCCAGCCCACCACCGGAGGCAGCGCGCCGATGAACGAACCCGGCAAAGCGGCAAAGGGCGACACCCGCTTCATGGGAGTGTAGATGCCGTTGTACACGGCGGCCGCAGCCAGCCCCAGCAAAGCCGCCGTGGGCGAGATGTAGGCCAGCACGGCTGTACCCGCAGCCAGCAGACTCAGGGCGTAAACCAGAGCTGCGGTGCGGGACACGTGGCCACCGGGAATGGGCCGGTTGGCCGTCCGGGGCATCACCGCGTCAATTTTTGCATCCTGGACCTGGTTCAGCGCGGCCGCCCCACAGGCCTGCAGCAGAATGCCCCCGAGCACGGGCCACATCAGGGCGTCGAACTGCCCGCGTTGCAGCACATAGCCCACCAGAGTGGTCACCGTGCTGGCGATGGTGATGCGCAGTTTGAGCAAGGCCAACCAGGGCTTCATATCATCCCCTACTTCAAGGTCTTGAAGTGCTCGATCAGGGTGTTGATTTCCTCATCGGTGATCTGCCCCTCCATGGGCGGCATGACCGGCTGGTAACCCTCGACCACATCGGCATTGGGGTCCAGGATGGAGCGGCGGATATATTCCTCGTCCACCACCACCTCGCGCAGCTCGCCATTGGTCATGACCGTTTCGGTGCGGCCCCACATGCCCAGGTAGCTGGGACCGATCAGCTTGGTCCCGTCCTCGGTGTGGCAGGCCACACAGCCCTTGATCTTCATGATCTGGCTGGCGTTCAAAGGGCGGCTGTTGTCGTTGAGCCAGCTGTCGAACTCCGCCTCCGGCATGGACACCACCTTGCTCAGCATCTTGCTGTGCTGGTCCCCGCAGTACTCGGCGCAGAAGATGTCGAAGGTGCCGTCGCGGGTGGTCTCGAACCAGGCGTGGTTCTCGCGACCCGGCATGCAGTCTTCCTTCAGCCGGAAATCCGGCACGAAGAAGCTGTGGATCACGTCGGCCGACTTGAGCTTCAGCGCCACGGGCTTGCCTGTGGGCACGTACAGCTCGCTGGCCTGGACGCCATTGGGGTACTCGAAGCTCCAGGACCACATGCGGGCGTTGACGATGACCTCCATGGCATCCTCGGGCACGTCGCGCATGACCTTGAACCCGGCCCAGCCGTAGTAGAACATGACCATGACCAGGATCGTGGGCAGCACCGTCCACAGGGTTTCCAGCTTGACGCTGCCCTCGATCTGCGCGGGGTTCGGGTTCTTCGAGCGCCGGTACTTCACGATGAAGTAGATCATCGTGATGGTGATGCCCAGCAGCATGATCACCGACGAACCCAGGATCAGCCAGAAAGTCTGATCAACCAATCCCGAATAACTTGATGCTCCAGCCATTGTCGCCCTCTCAGCGGTACAGGTAGTCGAAGAATGTCAGGCCCATGACGAGGGCCAGAATGGCAATGGCCACCAGGAACATGATCACGAAGACAGGCCGCTCATACTTCAGATGCATGAAGTACATCAAGATGAGGGTGGCCTTCAGCGGCGTGACCACCATGGCCACGGCGATGCCGATCTTCCCCGGGAAATAGACCGAAGCCGCCACCGTCATGCCCGTCAGGATGATCAGGGCCGTGTAGACCTTGAGCAGCAGGCCATCGGCCAGCGGGTGCAGAACCTCGGTTTCGGCCGTCATTTCGTGGTTGCTCATATCACCTCGCTCCTTGGTCAGTTCGTCAGGTAGAACAGGGGCAGCAGGAAGACCCAGACCAGGTCCACCAGGTGCCAGTAAAGTCCGGTGTATTCCAGGATGCCCTGGTTCTCCACGGTGATGGTCCCGTTCTGCATGCGGGTCATGATGTAGGCCATGACCCCCAGGCCGATCAGCACGTGGATGCCGTGCAATCCCGTCATCATGAAGTACAGATTGAAGAACATGGCCTCGCCGTGTGGGAGTTCATGCAGATGATGCATGCCGGGGAACAGGCCGTGGTTGAACTTGCTGCTCCACTCGTACAGCTTGATGATCATGAAGGCCCCGGCCAGCAGCATGGTGGCCGTCAGGTAGAGCTGGGCCAGCCCCACGTTGCGCCGCTGCAGATGACCGACCGCCATGACCATGGACAGGCTGCTGGTCAGCAGCACCACCGTGTTGGTCACGCCCATCACCTTGTTCAGCTCCTCGGCCGCGTGGTGGAACTCGGGGGTGTATTCGCCCCGGTACACCGCGTAGATGATGAACAGCCCGCCGAACAGCAACAGCTCGGTGAACAGGAACAACCACATGCCGGTCTTGGCCCCGAAGGAGTCCTTGTGCACGTGCCCCCCGCCGCCGTGGGTCAGATCCTGGGTGTGGGTCGTCACGACGGCACCTCCGGGGACTTGGCGTACCGCTCGGTGAAATCGTAGGGACCGGTGGTCACCACGGGCAGCTCATCGAAGTTCAGCAAGGGCGGCGGCGACGAGGTTTTCCACTCCAGGGTGGTGCCGCCCCAGGGATTGTCCTCGGCCTTCTCTCCGTTGCGGATGCCCCTGATGAGGTTCACCAGCATGAGGATGATTCCGGTGGCCAGGATCCACGATCCCACCGTGCTGACGGCGTGCGGCACCTGGAACTGAGGCAAATAGTCGTGGTAGCGGCGGGGCATGCCCATCATGCCCAGGATCAGCATGGGGAAGTACAGGGTGTTGAACCCAACCATGATCAGGCCCCAGGCCCAGGTGGCCGTCTTCTCGTTGTACTTGCGCCCGAACATCTTGGGGAACCAGTAGTGCAGCGCGGCAAACATGCCGATGCCCGCACCGCCGAACATGGTGTAGTGGAAATGGCCCACGATGAATGCCGTGTCGTGCACGTGGATGTCGGTGGAAAGGGCGCCGTTGACCAGCCCGGTGAGCCCGCCGATGGAGAACAGGAAGATGAAACCCAGGGCGTACAGCAGCGGCACCTTCACCTCGATGGAACCCCGGTAAAGCGTGGCCATCCAGTTGAACACCTTGATGCCGGTGGGAATGGCCACCAGGAAGGTCAGCAGGCTGAACACCCAGCGGGCCGTGTCGCTCATGCCCACGGTGAACATGTGGTGACCCCACACCATGTAGCCCACGATGGCGATGGCCATGCTGCTCATGGCGATGGCCTTGTACCCGAAGATGGTGCGGCCGGCAAAGGTGGGCAGGATCTCGGAGATCACGCCCATGGCCGGCAGGATCATCACGTAGACCACGGGGTGGGAGTAGATCCAGAACAGGTGCTGGTACAGGATGGGATCACCGCCCCGGGCCGGATCGAAAAAGCCGATGCCCAGGGTGCGCTCCATGGTCACCAGCAGCAGGGTGATGCCCACCACCGGGGTGGCGATGACCTGGATCCAGCTGGTGGCGTACAGACCCCAGCAGAACAGGGGCATCCGGAAGAAGCCCATGCCCTTGGCCCGGAGCCGGTGGATGGTGGTGATGAAGTTCATGCCCGTGAGAATGGAGCTGAAACCGAGCACGAAGGCGCCCAGCACGGCAAGACTGACGGCACCGCCCGAACGCAGGCTGTACGGGGCGTAGAAGGTCCAGCCGGTGTCCGGTGGCGCGCTGCCGGCGAAAAGCGAGGTCAGGGCGATCACCGCCCCGGCCATGTACACGTACCAGCTGGCCAGATTCAGCTTGGGAAAGGCCACATCCTCGGCCCCCAGCTGCAGCGGCAAGATGAAATTCCCGAAGATGGCCGGAATTCCGGGCACGATGAACAGGAAGATCATGATCACCCCGTGCAGGGTGAAGAAGGTGTTGTAGGTCTTGGCATCGTAGAACTGCTGGCCCGGCTGCATGAGTTCAAGCCGGATCAGCAGGCCCAGGGTCATGCCCACCAGGAAGAAAGCAAACATCACCACCGCATACATGATGCCGATGCGCTTGTGGTCCGTGGTCGTCAGCCAGCCCATCAGCCCCGGTCGTGCCGGTGGACTGTCCAGGTACGAAGCACCCATCTATGAGGCCTCCCTTTGCCGCGAGCGGCGGGTGGTGAAATACAGGAAAATGCCAAAGAAGATGATCGACAGGATCATGACGCTGCCGACCACCCGGGCCAGGTTGAACACGTAGGTGCGCCCCACCGGGTCGAAGCTGAAGCAGAAGTTGAGCAGGCGGGCCGTGGTCGGGGTGACCTTGCCCTGGCTGGCCTCGTGCACGCCCATCTCGAAATCGAAGGGCAAGAACTGGATGCCGTACAGGTAGCGCACGATCTTGCGCTCGGGGCTCACCATGATGACCCCGCCGGGATGAATGTACTCGCCGCCGGCGGTCTTGTAGCCGAAGCCCACGGCCTCGGTCATGCGCTTGATGTTCTCGGCATCGCCGGTGAAGAAACGCCAGGTGTCCTCGGGCAAGGGTCGGCCCACCGCGTTCAGGTAGTTGGTGCGTTTTTCCTTGGCCATGGCCGGGGTGTCGTCGGGTTCGAAGCTGACCGACAGCAGCTGGAACGAGGTCTTGTCCGGATGCAGGTTGCTCTTGCCCAGGATGTCGGCGATCTCGTTGAGCAGCGGGGTGCAAATGCCGGGGCACTCGTAGTAGACGAAATTCAGGATGGTGGGCTTGTCCAGGAAGGTGGCCATGTCCACCAGGTTGCCGTCCTCGTCGCGCAGCACGATGTCGCCGGGGATATACTCACCCAGCTTTTCCACGAAATCGACGACCTGGCCCTCTTCCTGGTGGGGCACCTGTTCCGCACCCATCTGGGCGGTCGATGTGTTCGGTGCGATCAGAAGGGCCAGCAGGGCCCAGACCATGATGACCGGGAAGACTAGCTTCCCTGAACGATGGAAAACAGAGCGCAGAAAACCGATGTGCATGGTGACTCCGTCGGGCACTTGGGGAACGGAAACGGATGTGGAGGCGCATGGGCCAAACAAATTGATCAAGCCTCTTTGAGAATGATATCCATTATAACATTCACTTATCAAAACTCACAAGCAGAAATCCTATCTTTTTTCTCTGTTTTTCTGTCGGGGGCGTGAAAAAGCCCGGGATCGGCCCGGGCTTGATCTGCTTCTGCACCGAGAGATCAGGTGGTTTGCTTGACCACCCAGGAAATGCAGCCGCCATTGGGATCAATGGGTCCCTTCATCAGGGTGCAGGTGCCGCAGGTGGTGCCCTCGGCGGGCGGGTGCCAGAAGTTGCAGGTATGGCAGGGCTTGGCCGGGTCTGCGGCCGTGGCCTGGTACTGCAGGGTGGTGCGCATGTTTTTCTCATCCTGGGTCAAGCCGGTCAGGTCACTGCAGGGGTCGGCACTGGCCGCAGGAGATGCCGATTTGCTTGCCGCGGCCTTGGTGGCGGCACCGCTTTCCTTGTCTCCACCGCAGGCGGTCAGTCCTAACATGAGGCCCACGCCCGCCAGGCCGGTGATGCCCACCTGACGGAAGAAGGTGCGGCGGTCCAGTTTCTGGTCAAAATCATGGGAATCCATGAAGCTCCCCTTTCGTTATGGAATGGGTATTCAAATGGTCGATGAAGGAATTCCCGGACATGGTCGGCGTGTTTGGGCGGGGGCGCTACTGAGTTTTGCAAAAACCCCATCTCAAAAAACGAGGACCCAGGTTCCCCCAGGTCCTCGCCTTCGTCTATTTAGCGGATCAATCTTACCGATAGTTCGCCTTCAGGGCATCGAAGGTGCTCTGCTCCACGTCCACGGAACCGCAATCGACCACATTGTCACTGGTCTGCAGGCCGAAGTTGCCCTCGGTGGCGCTGTAGAAGGTGCTGACCACCAGCCAGTAGGTGTTGCCCGGGGTCAAGGTGATGTTGTCCGCCAGCAGGAAGGCGCTCAGCAGGCCCTCACCAGCATCATCATCCACGGAAACCACATTGGCCGCAGGGTTGGCCGGGTCGAAGGGCTCGCAGTAGAGCATGATGATCGTGTCGGTGATATCGGTCAGCGCCGGATCCATGATGATCTCGATGGGGTTGCTGTCGGTCACTTCCACGCAGAAGAGCTCGAAGTATTCCCCATCCTGGCTGGAATCCGAAACGTTGGACGCGCATTCGAGGCTGAGCGAACCGCCATAGATCCTGTCCCAGACAGGCGAATTGGCCGTGAGCGAACCGGTCCAGGTGTCACGCACAGTGGTGGCGGGTGTGGCGTTGACGGTGTCGGTCGTTTTTTCGCCCGCGAAGGCGACGGTTGTCAAGAGCACAACACACAGAAGTAGAGCGATCACAATGCGCATGGAAGCCCCCCTTGAAAGATGAGATGAAAAATCCCCTGTATCCTGCAATTTTCCTGGATACAGGGCCAGCGTATTCCAAATTATCCGTTTTTGTCAACACTTTTCACAAAACCGCATGATTTGTAGCGTTATCGAGCTTCAAAATGCAGAAAGGCCGCCGAAGCGACCTTTCTTGACGACCATAGAAGATGATTTCCGACTAAACCTGCACGTACTTATCCGCCTTCACTCCGCAGATGGGGCAATTCTCGGGCGGGGTGCCGAACTCGATGTGGCCGCACACCGGGCACAGGAAGAACTCGGTTTCGGTCAGGTCCTCGCCTTTTTCGGCGGCGGCCAGAGCCAGACCGTACAGCTTGGCGTGCACCTCTTCGGCCTCCACCGCGTAGCCGAACATGCGCTTGGCCTTGTGGTTATCCTCGATGGCCTTGGCCAGCATGGGTGGGTACATGCTCTCGAACTCGAAGGTTTCCCCGCCGATGGCCTCCTTCAGGTTGGTCTTGGTGTCGCCCACGCCATCCAGGGACTTGAGGTGACCCTCGGCGTGCAGCAGCTCGGCCTGGGCGGTGGTGCGGAACAGGCGGGCGATGTTGGGCATGCCTTCCTTGTCCGCGGCCTTGGCGAAGGCGGTGTACTTCTGGAACGCCTGGCTCTCACCGGCGAAGGCTTCCTTCAGGTTGTCAATGGTCGTGGCCATGATTTTCCTCCTGCTGAGGTGGATTGTAACAAAACAACCCGGGTAACATAGCACCCGGGCTGTCAGGAATGAATATCATTCTGGGACGGAAATCAGGACAAAATCTGTCCTGACAACAGCTTACTCGGCATGAGCAAGTCGACAACCCATGGCGATGCTGAGATACTTCGATTCCTCGCTGTCCGCACGACTGGTCAGGACACAGGGCGCCTGGGTGCCCACCACGGCGGCGGCCAGACGGGCGCCGGACAGCAGGGTGGACGACTTGTAGAACACGTTCCCGGACTCGATGTTGGGAAACACCAGGATGTCCGCCTCCCCACCCACCGTGGAATCCAGGCCCTTGATCCTGCAGGCCTCCGGAGAAATCGCCACATCCAGAGCCAGCGGTCCCTCGACGATGGCCCCGGGCGCCACCTCGCCGGCCAGGTGCAGGCGGGTGATCTCGGCGGCGTCCGTGGTGGCCCGCATCTTGGGGCTCACCTTCTCGGTGGCTGCCAGCAGGGCCGCCCGCGGCTTTTCCACGCCGAAGCTGCGCGCCGCCTGCAGACAGTAACCCAGGATCTGGATCTTGGTCTGGAGATCGGGTTTCGGGATGATGGCCACATCGGCCACGAACAGCAGCTTGTTGTGGGTTTTCAGGTAGGCCGGCAACTCCAGCACCGTCACGTGGGACAGCACATGGCCCTCGGGCAACAGACCGGTCTCCTTGTTCAGGATCTGCTTCATGTAGTCGCTGGTCGCGATCAGGCCTTTCATCAGCACATCGGCCTCGCCGCTACGCACCAGGGCCACGGCCTTTGCGCCCGCAGCCACGGTATCTTTCTCGTCCACCACGGTGAAAACCCCGACATCGATCTGGAATTCTGCGCACAGTTCCCGGATGCGGTCGGCATCACCCACCAGGGTCACCCGCGCGATGTCCTCGGCTGCCGCGCGGGCCGCCGCCGCGATGGTGTTGGGGTCATGGCCCGCCGCCACCGCCAGGTGACGTGAGGGCTGGCTTTTCAGGTCCTGAACCAGCTGATCGAGACTGCGAATGGGTGTCATGTCATCCCCTGCCTTACTGGACGGTGTCCGGTTGATCGGGCGCGTACTCGCGTGCTTTTTCCTTGCCGCTGAGAACCCGCAAGGCTCCCTTGACCAGGGCGTACATCTCGTTCTCGCCGGGATAGGCCGTCACGCCGCAGCCCAGGGCGGACACAGCCTTGGTGATATCGTCGACCAGCATCTGGCTGCGTGCCAGGCCTCCGGTCAACAGCACCTGATCCACTGGTTCACCTTCGAACGCGGGCAACAGCGCCGTGATGTTCTTGGCGATCTGATAGATCATGGCCTCGTACACCTCGACAGCCTCGGGCTCGCCCTCGATGACCCGGCGCTCCACCTCGCGGAAATCGGCCGTGCCCAGCAAGTCGATCAACCCGCCGCGTCCCTTGTTCAGCTTGAGCAACTCGTCCTGGGTGTACTTGCCGCTGAAGCACAGGCGGATCAGCTGGCCCGTGGGCTCGCTGCCCGACCGCTGGGGACTGAATGGGCCCTCGCCGTCCAGCCCGTTGTTCACATCGATGTACTTGCCCTTGTGGTGCGCTCCGATGGTGATCCCGCCCCCCATGTGACACACGATGAGGTTCAGGTAACGGTAGAAGGTCTCGTGTTCCTCGGCATAGCGCCGCGCGGTGCTGATCTGGTTCAGAGCATGGCTGATGACCTTGCGCTTGATGTCCTTCATGCCCGTGATCTTGACTCGCGTGGGGGCTTCATCCACCACCACCGGATCGACGATGAACGACGGCTTGCCCGAGTCGGCCACCAGCTCGCGCGCGATCAAGGCGCCCAGGTTCGAGGCGTGATCGGCGCCGGTGCCGGAGAGCAGGTCATCCCGCATCCGATCGTTCACGGCGTAGGTGCCGTGAGGAATGGGTTCGAGCAGACCACCGCGCCCGGACACGGCGTCCAGGTCGCTGACGGCGATGCCGTGGTTGGCCAGGGTGTCCAGGACCACATCCTTGCGCATCTCGTACTGCGTGACCACGCGCTGGCCCTCGAAGGGCAGCAGTTCCTCGGCCGCGTGCTGAATTTCCTCCACGAAGCGCTCCTGCTCGCCCTCGTAGACGGCGATCTTGGTCGAGGTGGACCCGGGGTTGATGGCCAGGATGCGGTGGCGCGGGAAGAACGTGTCCTTGGGCGTCCGGCTCCAGTGCTTGAAGCGGTGCAGCCGCAGCACACAGGCCTTGACCCCCAGCATGGCGTCCTCGGCCGTGCAGTCCATGGGCAGGTCCACGCCCTGGAAGCGGATCCCGAACATCACGCTGAACTTCTTGGCATCGGGATAGCGCGTGGCATACAGGTGAAACAGCAGGTTGCCCGTGTCCAGGTTGGGCACCACGATCACGTTGGTCCCGCCGTCGAAGGCCTCTTCCTGGCCGCGCCGGTACAGGTGGGCCGAGCGGCGGCTGAGCGCCACCGAGATCTTCACTTCGCTCTCGATGTTGATGCTCTCGTAGCGCTTGCCCCGGCGTGCGCGGTCGGCCAGGATTTCGGGAATGAGGCGGCTTGCCTCACGCACCAGATCGGGGCTGGGCCCCTCGTCCGATCCCTTGTTGGAGTAGGACACGATGGCGCCGTTGATGACCGGCAAGGCCTCCTGCGGGAAAATATCCCGAGCCACGGCACAGGTGCCCACCGCCACGTTGGCCAGCACCTCGGCGTCCATGTGGGCGTTGGCGCCCACATCGCCCACCACCAGGATGTTGTGAGGGAAAATCCCTTCGGGGTGACTGTCCGGCAGAACGATGACACCGGCCTCGGACAGCACTTCCTGCTTGGCCAGCAGGCGGGTCATGGGCCGGAAATAGTCGCGCGGTTCGTGGGTGATGCCCCCCACCACGATGTCGGCGTGACCCTGCCGCACGGCCATGATGCCGAAGCGGGCGGGTTCACTGATCAGCTTCATCGCTTCGTCGAGGCTCTTGGTGCGGCTGATGTTCTGGGGCAGGTCGGTGCACGCCTGGGCAAACTCTTCCAGAAGGTCCGATCGCCGGTCCAGGTCCACGAAAGCGCTCTCGGAAAGGGCAAATTCGATCCGGGTGGGGTCCACATGCTGCAGGTCGCGCTGGATCACTTCCTTGACCTTCTGTTCGGAGGCCAGGAAGATGGGGCGGACAAAGCGCGGCAGGAAACAGGCCGCCTCGATGATGCGCGGGTCGGTGGGTTCGGTGAACACCACCGCCGGCTTGTTTTTCATCACTTCGAGGATCTGTTTGTCCAGTGATCCTTCGATATCGTACATTGGCCACCTCCGGCAAGATTCGATAATTTATTAACGACTAAATTGGTCAGCGAACGCGGCCTTGGCAAGAAAGCCCTATGGGAATGCGAAAAACTCACAAATCCCCGGATGCCCGGCTGGAAGAGCTGGTCCGGAAGCAGCGGGCCAGGATCAGCCCCCTGGACTCCCAGGCCGATCAGCGGTGGCTGCTGGTCGACGTGGCCGGCCAGCGGCTGGCCCTGGTGGAAGGCGAACGCATCATCCTGGTCAAGCCCGTGTCCACCGCCCGGGCGGGTATCGATTGCCGGCAGGATTCGGGGGGCACTCCCGACGGCCTGCACCGGATCGCCCGGAAAATCGGCGACAACGAGGAGTGGGGCACCGAGTTCAGCAGCCGCCGCCCCACGGGAAGGCGCTGGAGCCCGGACGAGCTGCAGCGCGGCGAAGCGGACGATCAGGGCGACCTGATTCTCACCCGGATCCTCACCCTCGAGGGCCTGGATCCGGGACACAACCAGGGCCCCGGCGTGGACAGTCTGGAGCGCTACATCTACATCCACGGAACCAACCACGAGAAACAGATCGGCGCGCCCGTTTCCCATGGATGCATTCGCCTGACCAATGATGATGTGATGGAGCTGTTCGAGAAGATGGAACCGGGAGATCCGGTGGTTATTGTGTGACCACGGTGGCGCGCCGGTCCACGAAGAGGAAGCTGCCCTGCCGCGCCTTGGCTGCCTTTTTGAGATCCACGCAGGCGGTGGCCACTTCGACGTAGCGTGAAAAGTGATGGCTGCCCAGCTTGATGCCTGCCAGGCTGATCGAAACCAGCGGGTACTCGGTGCTCTTGCCTGCCCGGTCCACCGCCACGATGCCCCCCCGCCGACAATCCTCATCGCTGTAGAACTCGGGCACTCCCTCATCGAACACCCGCAGCACCTCTTCCCCCACCTGGTCCAGCAGGTGAGCCGGCATCATCATCACGAAATCATCGCCGCCAATATGTCCCAGGAAGCCCTCGTCACCACAGGCCAGGCGCAGCACGTCCTGCAGGGTGTTGGCTGTGAACAGGAGAAGATCGTCCCCCGCGCTGAAGCCATAGGCGTCGTTGTAGGCCTTGAAGTTGTCCAGGTCGGTGTAGATCAGAGCCATGTCCAGGCCCTGGTCAATGGCCTGCTGGATGGTCACCACGATGGTGTTGTTGCCCGGCAGATGAGTCAACGGGTTGGCGTCGATGGCAATGGTCGTCAGCCGCTCGACCTTGAGGAGCAGATTGTGCAGATGAATCTGGGTCTCGATGCGGGCCAGAAATTCGCTCAGAGGGCAGGGCTTGACGATGAAGTCCACCGCGCCCACTCCATAGATCCGGTCGATCAGTTCGGGAGATCGGGTATCGGTGATGAAGATGACCGGGACATTGGTCATGGCCGTCCGTTGCTTGAGCATGGTGCACAGCCCGAAGCCATCCATTCCCTTCATGCGCACCTCGACCAGCACCAGGTCGGGGGTGGAATGGGCCAGGATTTCCTCGACTTCCTGCCAGGAATGGACCATGACCACGTCGTAGCCCTGACCCTGCAGGGTGGTGGCGTGGATATTGAGGTCCTGCACCGAATCGCCGGCCAGCAGGATGTTTGCCTTGCCCGGCATCCCTATTTCTCCGCCGCCTGGGGCACGAGCCCTGCCACGGCCGCCAGCAACTCCTCTCGCCCGACGGGCTTGGTGAAGGTGTGGGAAACCCCGAACCGGCTGGCCCACTTCAGGTAGTCTTCGGGGCTGATCCGCCCACCGCCCGAAATGGCGATGATCTTCACCTCGGGATTGATGGCCTTCAGCTCCATGATCGTCTCGATGCCTTCCTTCTCGGGCATGACGATATCCGTGATGACCAGATCGATGCCGTCCGCATCGTAGACCTGGACCGCCTGGGTTCCGTCACCCGCCTCCGTGATGGAGTATCCCTCGCGCTCCAGGGTGATCTTCAGCATCTTGCGCACTTGCGCGTCATCATCGACCAGGAGAATGTGTCCCATTTCTACACCTCGACTTTGTGGTTATATCGGCTCAACAGCACCTTGGCACTCTCAGCTATCTTGCTTATCTGCAATGGCTTGGACAAAACGAGATCAAAGTTGAACGCCAGGTCCTCGGCTATATCGGAAGTTTCTCCGTAACCAGTGACCAGTATGATCGGCAGATTCGGAAGAATTGTTAGCACCTTTGCCGCCAGTTCCCCCCCCGTCAGGTGGGGCATGATCTGATCGGTGATCAAGAGGTCGAGCCCCTCGGGATCTTCGGCGATGGCCTCCCAGGCTTCGCGGCTGTCCCGGAACCCCCTGGTGGTGAAACCGGCCCTTTCCAGACCCTGGCAGGCCACATTGACCACCATCTCTTCATCGTCCACCAGCACGATTCGCCCCTGCCCCTCCACCTTTTCCATGGGAGTGCTGGCCTCGGGCCTCCTGGGTTCCAGCAAGGGCGCTTCCGGCAGATGGATGGTGAAGGTCGTGCCCTGCCCGGGCTTGCTTTCCACTCCGATTTGCCCGTGATGATTCAGGACAATGCCCTGCACGGTGGCCAGACCCAGCCCACTGCCCTCATGGGCATCCTTGGTGGTGAAGTAGGGCTCAAAAATCTTGTCCACGATGTCCGACGGAATTCCCATGCCGTCATCGGTGAATGTGAGCTGGTGGTAACGTCCCGGTTTGGGCAGGTCACACTCCACCGTTTCCAGCCTCACCCGCAAGACTCCGCCCCTGTGCCGCATGGCATGCTGGGCGTTGTTGCACAGGTTCAGGACCACCTGATGGATCTGCGTCGGGTCGGCAAAAACCCCGTACCGGTCCTCCGGAAAATCTCGTTCCATGGTCACCGTGGTCGGAGTGGAAGCCCGGGCCAGATCCATGGCTTCGTTCAGAACTTCCCGCAGGTCGAAGGTCTTGAATTCGATCTCGCTGCGCGCTCCGAGAGCCAGCATCTTGGTCACCAGGTTGGCGGCGCGGTCTCCCGCCTTGGCAATTTCCCGCAGGGAATGGTGGACAGGGTGTTCCTCGGTCACATCGTCGAGGGCCAGCTGGCAGTACCCCATGATCGCGTAGAGGATATTGTTGAAATCGTGCGCCAGTCCCCCGGCCAGCATACCGAGGGCCTCCATCTTGTGGGATTGTCGCATCCTCTGCTCGAGGGTGATCTCGTCCGTGATATCCCGCTTGACCCCCACGTAGTGTGTGATCCCGCCCGACTTGTCCCGGACCGGCGACAATGTGGCCCACTCGGTGAACAGTTCCCCGTTCTTTTTTCGGTTGGTGATGCGGCCTTTCCAGACCTCGCCCCGGACCAGGGTTCGCCACATATCCCGGTAGAAATCCTCGCTGTGAACCCCGCTCTTGAGGATGCTGGGATTGACTCCCAGAACAGCTTCGCGGCTCCATCCCGTCAACTGGCAGAAAGCCGGGTTGGCATACTGGATGGCGCCCGAGGCATCGGTGATCACGATGCTGTCGGCCGACTGCTCGATGGCGGTGATCAGCTGTTCCCTTTCCAGCTCCTGGTGGTGGCCCGGAAAAGTGCGAGCCCGGACCAGCAGTCCGAACAGTTCCCCGGCCAGCGAACCCAGCACCAGGTTCACGCCTCCCTGAAAAAATCCCGGGTGACTCGACCTGGCTCCCAGGGCGCCCAGCACCTGGCCATCGCCCCACACCGGCCACAGCGCCGCATCCTTCCAGCCCCACCTCTGAACAGTGGCCTGCAGCGGCGCCCAGTCCCCAGGGAATTCCCCGACGCTCTCCCCCCCCCGTTGCACTGTTTTCAGTGGTCGCCATTCCGCAGGCGGATGGCTCAGGAGGGCCATTTCTTCGGCGCCCAGACCCTCACAGGCGGGCAGGGCCAGGTCGGACCCATCTTCATTCCAGGTCCAGAGCCAGAGTCCTTCCACGCCCTCCAGCTCGGCGGCCAGAGAGAGGATTTCGGCCAGCTCTCCCTTGGATTCGAGGGCACGCGCAACTCGACTGGTCAACTGGCATTTCAGCTGAAGCAACTGTTCCGGTGTGTTGTGCGACGTCCGCATTCTTGACGGCCCTGACATTTGGGGTGAGACTGTTCCTTTCTTCGCCCTTTTCACCAAGTGATTGAGGGATTTCTTTAGCTCGGATCAGGCAACTGATGCATGGGGGACAACAAGTTGACAGCACGCGTCCTGCACATCCTCTCCCAGCGGCCCTCGCGCACCGGAAGCGGGATCACCCTCGATGCGATCACACGCCAGGCGGCCTCGGCCGGCTGGACCCAGGCGGCCGTCGTCGGAGTCCCCGCCGGAGACCCGGCACCCGAGGTGGGTTTGCTGACTCCCGCGAATATTTTTCCGCTGACCTTCCAGGATCCCCAATCGCCCCTGATCCCCGCCCGGATTCCCTTTCCCCTGCCCGGCATGAGCGATGTCATGCCTTACCCCAGCAGTGTCTGGTCCACGCTCGACCAGGAGCAGCTCTCGGTGTATCGGCAAACCTGGTCCGCCCATCTGGAACGCGTGATCGCCGACTTCGCCCCCGACATCATCCACGCCAACCACCTCTGGCTGGTCAGTGCACTTTTGCCCGATCTGGCCCCCTGCATTCCCCTGGTGGTCACCTGCCACGCCACCGGCTTGCGCCAGATGGAACTGACTCCCCATTTGCGCGACGAGGTCATCGCCGGATGTCGAAAATTCCAGCACGTGTTTGCACTTCGTCAGGACCACCGAGATCATCTGGTGCGTGTTCTGGAGCTGAACCCGGGTCAATCGAGTGTGATCGGCGTGGGCTTCCGGGACGAGGTGTTCCACCCACAGGAAGGTTTGGAGCGCTGGCCGGACAGTCTGCTTTACGTGGGAAAGTTCAGCGCCGCCAAGGGACTGCCCTGGCTGCTTGATGCATGCGAGCAACTGGCCCCAGACCGCCCCCGGCTGGTCCTGCACATCGCCGGCGATGGCGCCGGTCCCGAAGCGGAAAGCTTGCGGTCAAGGATGCGGGACATGGCCCCCCGCGTGATCATGCACGGGCAGCTGGACCAGCCGGCCCTGGCCCGTCTGATGAACCGATGCCAGGTGTGCGTCCTGCCCTCCTTCTATGAAGGTGTGCCCCTGGTTCTGGCCGAGGCGGCGGCTTGCGGATGCCGGGTGGTGGCCACCGATCTGCCCGGAGTCCGGGAGCAGCTGGCCCCACATTTTCAGGGGTGGTGGAACCCTGTCCCGGTGCCCCCGCTTCTCGGCGTCGACACCCCCCACCCCGACGGTCTGCCCACCTTCGTGCAGCAATTGCGGGAATCCATGGAAGAATCACTGGACCGTTCGGGGGAACGGGATGCTCCCCTCCCGGAGTTAACACCACTAACTTGGAAAGCGGTTTTCAGGCGCACGGAGGAAATCTGGAAATCATTAACTTGATATTTTAAAACAAGTTAAAACGGCTGCGAAAAAGTTAAGTTATTCTTTACTTTACCTTTCCACCGGACAATCCGAATAAAAAACCGGCCCAACAATTCCCAGCACTGCACCCGATCGCCCCGAGGTTTTCCATCGTGAGATTTCCCGTTCCGGGACCCTGGCTAACCCTGCCCTACCCACTTGAATCGGATCTGCTGGCCAGCCGTCTGCAGCTGCTGAAAAACCGGGCCTTCATGAAGGTGTTCGACCATCTGGACGATCCCGCGGTTCTGCTCAGCACCGATCACCAGGTGGTCATGGCCAACCTGGCCATGCAACAGAAACTGGGACTGGAAGGGGACGAATGCGTGGTGGGCAGTGTCCCTTGCGATCTCACTCCCTGCCCCGGCGGTCCGCAAGTGAAAGCCCGCACCCGGAGCATCGAAGTCCAGGGGCGGGCCTTTTTCCTCATGAGCCTGGAGTGTGCGCACCAGAAGGCGCCGGACACCTCCAGCTGTCTCACCGGTTGATCAACTCTCCCGCCGGGCCTTGAGAATCAGCCATCCCCCCAGCCCGATCAGCCCCAGCGGCCACCAGTCCTTCAACCAGGACAGGGACACCCCGAAGTTGAGATCCAGGACAATGAGCGTGCCGATGACCACCAGGGCGATGCCTGCCGGCATAGAACCCTTGCCACCTGCCGTCTGGAAATCTTCGGGGATCTCCTCGACAGCCATCCCGCTGAGCACCCGGTTGTAGTGCTGAGCGCGCCGGTTGGCATCGATCATGTTGAAGATCCAGAAGAACGCCATGAACGGGCCCAGAAACGGGGCCAGGAAATTGCCCGCCGAGGTGTTCAGGATGAAGATGATCCCCGTCACCGTCAGCGCGAACATGAACCCCGTGTGGTAATAGCCGGTGTAGACCTGCCCCAGCCCCGGAAACAGGGACAGGAGAGTTGCCAGCATGGGGGATTTCTGCCGGCCTTCACCCGGCCCGCCAGGCACTCGATAGGGGGTGCCCGATACGCCCGCACGGTACTGCTGACCCGGGGGACTCTGCTGGTTTTCCTGCTGCTGGTATTGCTGTTCGTGTTCGGTACTCATGATCTGACCTTCCTCTATGCTTGGACTTGGACTTGGACTTGAAATTGTTCCTGGATTTCCCCGCCTGCTGCGCCACAGGGCCTTCATGGCCCGGCGCGATTATCTTGAGTGCCCCACCAGGCCCGCCAGACATCCTGCCCACTGCGTGCCGTCTGGATCAATGCGTACCCCGAGGCGCTGAGCTCACCCTCGCTCAGCCGGGAAACGGCCTCACCCAGATGCTGCTCCATGGCCTGTCGAGGCTGAACCATGCGCTGACGACGGCGGTCCAGATCCTCGACCACCCCCTGCCACTGTTCCTCGATGGCGGCGCGAGGACGAGCCACCAGGCCATTGACCCGCACGTTGGTCCAGACCATCGCCTGGCCCACCAGAGGCAGGGAACCCGGTCCGGCCTGCATCACTTCCAGCGCCTTTTCCGGCGTCCCCCGCAAGGGGGAAATCGGCAAGGCGGTCAGCAGCACCAGGATCACCGTGGCCGCGTAGGCAAACTGAAGCGCGAACTGGGGCTTCATGATCTGCCGTTCCCACCACCGGCCCACCCGATCCATGAGACCCGCCAGGCCAATGGTCCCGCCGGCGCGCACTTCTCGTTCTGCAGGGCTGAGGGCCCCGGTGGTCCGCGCCAGGACCCTGGCGGTGAAGGCCGGCCCCGGGTCCAGCTCGGCCAGCCCCGGCAACAGGCTGCCCAGCCATCCCATGGTCAGGGCCACCTGGCGGCATCCGTAGCAATGCTCCAGATGCGCCTGGACCAGCTGCCGATCCACATCTTCAAGCTGGTGAGCCACCAGGTCCGGCAACAGACCCTCGGCCCGCGCACAGGGTGAACCACTGGTGCGCTGGAGGACCTCGTTCACGAAACGGTCTTCCCTGCGACGCCTGTCGTTCATGACGCCGCCTCCGCGCCCAGGCCCCCGCCGTCCGGCCCGCCGTTCAGATCGGTGATCACCTTGGCCAGCTCCAGCCGTGCCCGGCTGCTTCGGCTCTTGATGGTGCCCACCGGCACGTCCAGCATGTCGGCAATTTCCTCGAGGGGAAGATCCTGGATATCCTTGAGCAGAATGATCTCGCGATTGATGTCGCTGAGCATCTGCATGGCCCGGAACACCAGCTTCTTCCGCGAGGACCGTACCCAGTCCTCTTCCGGCGTCGGCCGGTCATCCCTGAGGGCGGTCATCTCGTCGGCAGGAATATCCTGCCGGGGCGGCCGCACTTTTCGGCGGCGCAGGTGGTCCACACATGCGTTGCGACAGATGCGGGTCAGCCAGTACTGGAAGCGGTCGGGGTCCAGGCAGGTGTCGAGACTGTTGTACACCCGGACGAAGATCTCCTGGGCCAGGTCGAGAGCCTCGTCCTGGTCTCCCACATAGCCGTAGGCCATGGAGCATATGCGTCCCTGATGCTGTCTCACGAGCACCTCCCAGGCCAGTTCGTCACCGTTCCGGCATCGTTCCAGTAGAACCTTCGGTTCCATGCTGTCCTTTTTTCGGTTCCTGCATTGTCGACCGGTGAGGGCCGATTTCGCGTTGCCTCTCAACCCCAAAGACGCACCCCGGGGTGGCCAGGTTCGGTCCCTGACAAAATATTTTAGTGTGCCACGAAGATTGTTTCTATCTATTCCCCCATGACCCTTTCGGCCATGGGGGATTTCTTTTTCAGTAGGCGTACTTCAGTTCATGCTTTGTGTTCCTTCCAATGGCTGGCGTTTCCACGGCTCGATCATAGTACTCTGCCCACCGCGGCGGTAAATCCAACTGACTAAGAAAGATGCGTTGTCCCAAGATCTCATCTGCTGTCAAAGGATGGTCCGTCAGTCCCTTCAGCATCGCCGGAGTCGGGCTGCCTCGCTCCTTCTCTCGAAGGCCCTTCATGTAGTTCCGCCAGACCAGAAAAATCAGCAACCGCTCCGCGCTGGCTTGCCTCCGCTTGGACCAGGCAATGGTCTCCCGCTTGTGATTCGAGCTGCTGTGTCTGATCAACGCATCCAGTACATTGACCTCTGTCAACGAGTTATGCTGGTTGCGGTAGTCCGTCCCCGGGGTGATATCGTGCCTGATGTCGCAATCGATCTGCTTGATGATCCGCTTGTACGCCGGATGGTCATCACTGTAAACCACCGCTGACTCACTACCCCTGAGAGTGACCTCGATCAGCTCCTTCATGTCCTTCTGGATCGCCTTGGGGTCGGGGCGGCCATGAAGATTTTCCAGGAACTCCCGACGCTTCTTCTGGGCCTCTTTCATTCGGCCCTTCCTGCGTAATGGACTGTCAGTGAAGTAGATGAAGAAGTCGGTCCCCTTCTCCACCGCCACGTTGAGGTGGATGGGGAAGTACTGGCTGTACTCGAAGGACTCGAAACCGTCGACGACGATCTCTGCGGGAGGGAGCAGATCCTTGATCATCTGCCAATGAAACAGCAGGCTATGCCTGGCCAGTCGGCTGACCATGCGGTCGATGGTGGAGGGTTTAGCCTTCAAGTCCCTGGCAGATTGTCGGTTAGCCATGCAGCCGGTGATCTTGGTGAACAGTTCAGGAAGGAGATCTGGCTGCTTGAGCCAGTAGGTTGTCGAGAAGGTCTGGGTGCTGAAGGAGAGCTTGCAGTGGAGGCAGGTAAACCGCTGGATACGCTTTGGTGAGGCTTGTCGCCGGTAGTATCCTGCGCGCTTGAAGGTCCAACCTTGATACGAGTCGTTGTGGTACTTGCAGTTAGGGTTCGGGCAGAAGGGTGGAACCCAGTTTTTGGGGGTAGTGCTCATACCCCCCAGGGGCAGGAATCACTCCAGAAACAATCTTCGTGGCACACTAAAAAAATTTGTTAAAATCCCACTGGAACAACCGGAACCCAGCACCGTAATTCTCCGGGTTGGCCTTTCCCGTATTCCCCAGCTGGAGACTCCATGTTCAGTAGCATCTGCGCCCTGGCCCCTCGGAGCAAGCCGTTATTCCCTTGGATTACCCTCATTTTGGGTCTCCTGCTGATTTCGATGCCCAGCTGGGCCTCGGAAATGGCCGAAGGATTTGCCCCCGAAGGTGCAGGATCCAGCTACCAACCCACCGGGAGCGGTTCCCTGGCCGACTTGCCATCCCTGGCGGCTTTCCGCCTGGACGGACAAAATATCGTCCTCGATGGCGTGCTGGATGATGATGCCTGGGGCTGGGCCGAAACCGGCTGGGGCTTCCGCCAGCACGATCCCGATCGTGGTGCCGAGGCCTCGGTTCCGACCACGTTCAAGGTGGTTTACGATGACGACGCCCTCTATTTCGGGGTGGCCTGCTGGGAGAATGACATGGCCGATGTGGCCAGCTTCCTGGGCAGGCGTGACGAGATCGAGGCCTCGGACATTGTCAGCATCTACATCGACCCCTACCACGACCGGACCACGGGATACAACTTCCGCGTCAATCCCGATGGGGTTCAGTACGATGCCTACATGTTCGACAACGGAAACCGGGACAGTGACTGGGACGCCGTCT
This sequence comes from Candidatus Krumholzibacteriia bacterium, assembly GCA_036351155.1. GTDB lineage: Bacteria > Krumholzibacteriota > Krumholzibacteriia > LZORAL124-64-63 > LZORAL124-64-63 > LZORAL124-64-63. The sequence goes on from JAZBOO010000002.1 coordinate 20,235, forward strand.
GGCAAACCGCCGTGTCGCATGATGCCCGGGGCTGGTACGTGGAAGTGCGGATCCCCTTTTCCGCCGTCCGCTTCAAGCCGCAGGACAACATGACCTGGGGTCTGCAGGTGTACCGGTGGATGCACGGACGTGGGGAAGACACCGGCTGGGTCATGTGGGACCGCAACGCGAGCGGGTTTGTCAGCCGCTGGGGTGATCTGACCGGCCTGCGCGGCATCGACAACCCCCGCAAGCTTGAGGTGCTGCCCTACGTGGTGGCCAAGACCACGGATCCGGCCACGCCCGTGGCCGACGAGGACACCTGGCAGAATGCTCAGAATTTTGGCGCGGACTTCAAGTACGGGATCACCAGCAACCTCACCTTGAACGCCACCTTCCAGCCCGATTTCGGGCAGGTGGAAGCCGATCCCGCCACCCTGAACCTCTCCCCGTTCGAAACCTACTTCCAGGAAAAGCGGCCTTTCTTCACCGAGGGGGCCCGGTTTTTCCAGCACCCTGATTTTCGATTGTTCTATTCGCGTCGCATCGGCACCGGGGATCCCAACAGCCGCATCCGCGGGGCAGCCAAGTTGACCGGCAAGATCGGCGGGGACTTTTCTTTGGCCGTCCTGGGAGCCGCCACCGACGTGGGTGTGCCCGGCAAGACCCACAATCCGTTTGTCGGCGGGGATCAGAAGGCCTACTACGGGCTGGTGCGCTTGGTCAAGGAGTTCGACGAGGGCAACCACAGCATCAACCTGATGGGCACGGCGGTCCGGCGCGACGAGGACAGCTTCGCCGGGATATCCAATCCCCGGCTGCGGCGCCACGGCTACTCGGGCGGTCTGGATTTCAACCTGCATTTCGATGACCGCATGTACGCCGTCTCCGGCTCGGCCGTGGGCACAGCGGTCGACCCTTTCGAAGACTCCCTGGACCCTGCTCTGACCCCGGACAACAGCTTCGGGACCGGAGGATTCCTGAACCTCAGCAAGTCCGGAGGAAAGTGGCGCGGCTTCCTGCTGGGAGCCTGGGAAAGCGACAAGCTGGACCCCAACGACATGGGCTTCCTTTCCGCTCCCGATGAGAAGTACGTGGTGGGCGGCGCCTCTTACCATTTCGATTCCGATGGCCAGGACAAGTTCTTCAGCACCGGCAACATTCAGGTCGAAGGTGCGTCCAGCTGGCTCTATGCCGGCAACACCGGCCGGGACCTCACCACCGAGGAGCAGGTCTGGGAGTACGGCCGCGGTCATCGCCAGGGGCAAAGTCTGGACCTCTCGGCCTGGGCCCAGACCCGGCATTTTCACCAGGGCTGGGTTTACCTGAGCCGACGCGCGGACGGCACCAGCAAGTACGCCACCCGCACCTTTGAAGGGAAGCGCGGACCCTTGATGGACGACCCGGGACTGACGGTCCTCTCCGGTGGGTTCACCAGCGACTGGCGCAAATCCCTGTCCCTGGAACTGGAGGCAGAAACCTACTGGGGCAGCGCCCGCGACGGCAAGTCGGCGGACGTTTTCGTACGCTGGAACCAGAACCGGCACCTGAGCCATTCCCTCGGCGTTGGCGTGCGTCACAATGTGACCCAGGCCCAGTGGATGACCAACCGTCTCAACGATGGAAGTCAGCCCGAGGTCACGGGCATCGGCGGGGTGGATTACGTGTTCGGAGAACTGGACCAGGTCATCTGGGACCTGACCCTGCGCAGCAGCCTTCTGTTCAACCGGGATCAGTCGCTCCAGGTTTACCTGCAGCCTTACCTGACCTATGGCGATTACAGGAACCCCCGGTGGCTGGCCACTCCCGACTCATTCGATCTGCGGCCTTACAATCTGGACGCCGCGGCCTCGGACTTTCACTATGCCGCGCTGAACCTGAATCTCGTTTACCGCTGGGAGTACCGCCCGGGCTCGACCTTGTTCCTGGTCTGGACCCACAGCAAGGACCGGTATGATGAGCGCAGCCTGGCGGGTCGTCCCGATGCGTGGACCAACGATTTCACCCCCCGCTTCCTGGTCGACAGTGAACCCGAGAACACGTTCTTGGCCAAGCTGTCTTACTGGTTTAGTATCTGAGGCATGTGGTCCAGACTGAAAGATTGGTTGATGCCGGGATCCCGTGTCCCCGGGCCGCGCTTTGTCATCCATCAGCGGTACCAGATGAACAGTCCTTTCCCCCAGTACGACGCGCGGCGCCCCTTCCGTATTCTCTCCTATCTGCAAGCTCGCGGCCTCTTGCGCAAGGGCACATTGCGGCGCCCTCGACCGGCCACCATCGCTCAGCTGGAGATGGTCCACAGCAGCGAGTATCTGCGGTCCATGGAGTTGCCCGGGGCCCTCGAGCCCATCCTGGGCACGGCCCTGGATCCAGGGGATCAGGACAAGTTCCTCTGTTTCCAGCGCATGGTCTGCGGGGGCACCCTGCGGGCCGCCCGCATCGCGGTCCGGCGTCAGGATGTGGCCATCAATCTGGGGGGCGGCTTCCACCACGCCTCCCGCAACCACGGCTCGGGATTCTGCGTGTTCAACGATGTGGCCCTGGCCGTGGCGGCCCTCCGCAGCAAGGGGCACGACATGCCCATCCTGGTTGTTGATCTGGATCTGCACGACGGCGACGGCACCCGCTCCATCTTCGCTCAGGACCTCACCGTGCACACCTTTTCCATCCACAACAAGGACCTGGGCAGCACCGAGGCCGTGGCCTCCACCAGCGTGGCCCTGGGTGCCGATGTGGACGATGCCACCTATCTGGAAGCCGTGCGCACCCATCTGCCCCCGGTCATCCGCGATTTCCGGCCGGGCCTGGTGTTTTATCTGGCCGGCAGCGACCCCAGCGTGGACGACAAGCTGGGCAACTGGCGCATCAGCCTGGACGGTTTGCTCACCCGCGACCGCCTGGTCATGGAATGGACCGCCGGTCTACCCCGGGTGATCCTGCTGGCCGGCGGCTACGGGCCCCGAGCCTGGCGACCGGCCGCGGCCCTGTTCTCCTGGATTCTCACCGGCAATGCCGACCTGGACATTCCCCTGGAACTGGAATTGCCGGTGGACCACTACCGCAGGCTGACCCGCCTGATGAAAACCGACCCGGTGCTGATGCCTGACGAGCAGGCCGGGGACCGCGGCGTGGGCGGTCCCGCGCCCAGCGGCCCCGATGACTGGGGCCTGAGCGAGGAGGACATCGGCCCACCCGGCCACCAGGCCGAAACTCGCTTCCTGGGGTTGTTCAGCCGCTACGGAGTGGAACTCGCCCTGGAAGAGTACGGTCTGATGAACCGTCTGCGGCGCCGGGGTTTCAAGGAATTGCGGCTGGCCCTGGACCTCGACGATCCGCTGGGACACACCCTGCGCATCCAGACAGGAGGCCTCGAGCCCCTGGTGGTGTTCGAGACCCGCTTGCGGATCCAGCACGACCCCGTCCTGGATCGCCGCCTGCTGTCGGTGGAGTGGCTGCTGATTCAGGATGCCCGGACACGGTTCGAGATGAGCCGCCCCCTGCTACCGGGGCAGAAGTATCCCGGACTGGGCCTGCTGAGGGACACGGCGGCGGTGCTGGTGGTTCTGTGCGAAAGGCTGGAGCTGGACGGGCTGGTTTTTACCCCCAGCCATTTCCATCTGGCCGCCCTGTCGCGCCCTTTGGCCATCAACCCCGACCCCGAGAAAGAAGGGTGGTTCCAGGCGGTCAGGGAAGTTCTCAAGGGAGTGCGTCTGCGGGAGGCCGCGGGCCTGGTTGAAAACGGGGCTATCGTCTCCGTCGACACGGGCGACCCCGTCGTATGGGAACCGTCGCCCGTGGTCATTCCGGTCAGCGCGGAACTGAAGGCTCATTTCCAGGCCGAGGCATTTCAGCAGAGCGTGGCCCAGGCCCAGCGCACCTATCGACTGAAGATCAACTCGCCGCGGTCATGACCTTGCCCAGGCTGCGCCTGAGCAGCCAGCGCGACTTGCCCAGCGCCTTGTTCAGCAGATGCTCCCGGGGAAGATCGGAGATCACCGGGGGCTTCTCCTGCTCGAACTGGGCCAGTCCCAGAGCCACCCGCGGATCCTCCGGTGCCAGGCGCTGGGCCTTCATCAGGTAGCGAAAGCCCGGCTCGATTTTCGAACCCAGCAGATGAATATAGGCCAGGGCATAGTACCCCGCGGGGGAGCGAGGTGCCGTGCGCACCGCCATCATGGCCAGCTTGGTCGACGAAACGAATCTTCCCGTTTCTTCGGCCAGGCAGATGGCCAGTCCCGCCAGCGCATCGGAGTTGTTCTTGTCGTCTTCCAGGATGTTCTGGAAGCGGATCTTGGCCTCGGCGGGGTTGTCGTCGAACAAAAGCCGGTAGGCCATACGGATGGAAGGGCACGTGCTGATCCCATTGCAAATGGAACGACGTTCCTTCCCCATCAACTGGCTAAATCCACTCATGGTACTTTCCTTCTCGGGCAAAAAAACCGACCCCCGCTTGCATTTGTCCTTTTTGCCCGTTCCTGTTTTATCCTGTTGTTTCCCGCTGTTCCACCAAATGACAGCATACCTGAAGACTTGCAGTTTTCAGACCGGACACGGGCCCTTGCGAAGAAGAGAAATGGCCCTATTTTACTGCCGCCAACCTGCCTTGTACGGTGAAGAAGAGGGAGAATCATGAGTCTGCAGAAGAAATACCTGAAAAGCCGCCCCGTCAGCAAGGTGACCTTTCGTTTGCCCAAGGAGGCCGCCCCGGAGGCCCGTGAAGTGTACCTGGTGGGCACTTTCAACGATTGGGATCCCGAGGCCACTCCCATGACCCGCTTGAAAAACGGGGAGTTCAAGATCACCCTGGACCTGGAAACGGGGTCCGAGTACACCTTTCGCTACCTGATCGAAGGTGAAGTGTGGGAAAACGACTGGGA
>JAZBOO010000003.1:0-19508 GCA_036351155.1 Candidatus Krumholzibacteriia bacterium
GATGACAACTTCTTCATTCCACACCAAGTTTCCGGTTTCAGCGACAAATGACAGTCCCCAGTTCATGTCAAACAGTTCAGTTCTTGGGCTTTCCTCGGGCCACTGAGGACCAAGATCCCCACAGCCGGTGATTCCCCCGATTACCAATAGTATCACCAGAAACCAGCGCCAGATCATCGTTTCCCTCCAGAATTCAACTTCCCATCATGAAAGGGAGAATACCCCGAACTCCTTCGGGAATTCCCATTTTCAAATCAAGGGCCATATCTGGACCCGCTCTCCAACACGACAACCCACCGGCGTCCACCTCCCAAGTTTGCAGCATGGCAAACTATACAAGGCGATCGTGGCGATAGAGCTCCAGGGGACACCCCCATCATACACCAGAGGTCCAGGAAATCCGCAGGCCGCATCCGAAGGATCGGCCGAGGACATCCTGGACCTCTGGTGTATGATGGGGGTGTCCGCTAGAACTCCATCGCCACAAACGCTGCATTCAATCCCTCGACCACCTCCCGGTCGCGACCTTCCATGTAATAACGCAGGACCGCATCGGTGCCCGAAGCCCGCAACTCGAACCACTGGTTCTCGAACTCGATGAAGGTGCCGTCCCCGGCGTGGAACACACGCTGGATGGGAGGCAACAAGGAGCCGTCGGTCATCTTGCCGCGGAGGATGGCTTCCACCTCGGCTGGAGATTGCCCTTCGAGGGAGGCGAAGAAGGCCACCGTGGCTTCCTTGCGCGCATTGCCCGCGGCCTTGGCCGCGTCCCGCTCGGCCCCCTTCAGGGATTCATCGAACAGGGTCACGTCGAGACGCTCGTAGAAGCGGTAACGGGTTTCGTACTTCTCCAGAAGCTCCAGATAGTAGCCGGCAAAGCTGCCACCGGTCTGATGCAACCGGGCGGCCAGACAGAGGGACATGACCCCGATCTGCATGGCGTCCTTCTCCTTGGCCGCCAGGCTGGTCCGTAGGCCGTGTCGACTGGTCATCGGCTCGCTGGGCCCCATGGCGGCGCCTCCGCTCTCCTCGGCCATCATCAGCAGCCGGGGCCGGGCCCCGAAGGTCGTCTTCACCCCCGTGACATCCGTGGCCGAGGTAGGGTTGGTCCCGGCGGCGATCTGATCTTCCAGGTCGGTCACCAGCTCGGCGAAGTACTTGAAGCCCACGGGCACCCGATAGGTGGCCAGGGCCCCGCCGAAGCGGGCGTTGAAGGTGGTCGCCACCTCGCCGATGCTCATGCTGGTGGGATAGGTGCTGGCCACGATCCAGTTGTAGTCGCCCAGCTCTCCGGCCTCCTGCAGGCTGGCAATTTTCAAGGCGGTCAGCATGAAGTAGATCTGGTTGGGCTTGAAGAAGACCAGGCAGCGCTCGTCATCCAGAGGATCGACTTCCAGGCCCGCGGCAACCGCGGTCCGGGCCAGGGACGCCGGCGCGGTGGTCACCATGTTGAAACGATCCCCATCCGGATCCCAGATGAAGAACACGTGGCATTCCCCATCCCGCAACAGGTCCTGGGCCCCCACGTGCTTGTACACCTGCCACTTGCCCGGGTCCACACCGTGGTTCACCCCGTCGACGATGCCGATCCCGTGATAATTGCTGCTCTCGGATTCGTGCGTGAAGAACACGGGGCCCTCGTCGCCCACGAGAATGCCCAGATGATCGAACACCCGGCGCCCCGTGGGTCCCATGCTGCCCCCCTCGGTACAGAAGGCCGCCCGGAAGCCCTGGGCTGCCGCCACCGGGATTTCGTCCAGCAGGCTGGCCGGCACCACCTTGCGCAGAACGTCCACGTAGGCCTCCACCGGATCGAAGTCGCGCACGATCAGCGGGCTGTTCGCCGGAGCCAGCGTGATGGTCAACCCCCTGGTCTGGGCTCGTTCCACCAGATCGCGCACGCGGTCGGCGATCTGGCCGGCCATTTCCATCAGCTGGCCGCCACCGGCGGTCATGGGTTTCCAGCCGCCCTTGTAACTCTGGCTGTGGCTGGCGGTGAAGTTTTCGCCACCGTCCAGTTCCTCGTAAAACACCCCGAAGGACGACAGCCAGATGGGGGTGGTACGCTCACTCAGCGGACGCAGGTGCACTTCGATCCCCTGCGCGGCGTACAGGCGCGCCGCCAGATCGATGAACTCCTGGGTGTGCGGCCGCACCTCACCCCCGACGTGCAACTTCTTCAGCCCGTTTTCCCTGGCCAGTTCCGCACGCGCCGTGAGGATGAGCGACAGGCTCAATCCATTGAGAGGAACCTCGGTATTGAACAGTTGATCGGGGTCCAGCAGATCCCGGTACCCGGCGGTTCCCAGCTTGAACTGGGCGGCCCACCCGGCCAGCCCGGCCTTGGCCACCAGGTCCGCATCGATCAGAAACTCTTCCTGTCGCTTGGCAAAAGGGGTAAAAAACGGCGCGATCGAGCTCATGTGTTCTCTCCGGGTTCTGGGCTGTGTCGGCTATCAGCTGGTCGTCTCCGCATCAGGGCAAGAAGATTATAGGGCGGTCGCCGCCTGTTGGCCACCCCCCGCTCACTCAGGGCAGAATGATTGCGTGATTCCAAAAAACAGAGTAAAATGCTGTGAATTATCCAGGTATCTTCACAACTCATCACTCCGGGGAATTCCATGATCGGAACAATGATCGGGCCATTCGAGGTCGTTTCTCTGCTGGGCAAAGGCGGCATGGGAGAAGTCTACCGGGCACGCGACAGCAAACTCAACCGTGAGGTGGCCCTCAAAATCCTGCCGGAGGTCCTGGCCGCCCAGCCCGATCGTCTGGTCCGTTTCCAGCGGGAAGCCAAGGTGCTGGCCGCCCTTCAGCACCAGAACATCGCCTCCATTTACGGGCTGGAAGAGCATGAAGGCCAGCCCGTGCTGGTCATGGAACTGGCCGAGGGCGAAGAGCTGGGTGACCGGATTGCCGCCGCCAGCCTGACCGGCACCGAGATCACCAAGATCGCCCGCCAGCTGGCCATGGGCCTGGAGTACGCCCACGAACAGGGGGTCATCCACCGTGACCTGAAGCCGGCCAACGTCAAGGTATTCGGTGATGGCCAGGTCAAGATCCTGGACTTCGGCCTGGCCCGTGCCATGGACCCCGCCCTGTCGGAAGAGAGCGAGGGCAGTACCCCCTTCATTCCCACCGTGACCCAGGGCTTGACCGTGGCCGGCACCGTGCTGGGCACCGCGGCCTACATGAGTCCCGAACAGGCCCGCGGCTACAAGCTTGATCGCCGCAGCGACATCTGGTCCTTCGGCGTCATCCTGTACGAGATGCTCACGGGAGATCGCCTGTTCGAAGGGGAAACGGCCACCGACACCCTGGCGGCCATCCTGCACAAGGAGCCGGACTTCGAGGCCCTGCCCGCCGACGCCAGTCCCATGTTGATCCAGATCTGCCGGCGCTGCCTGGAGAAGGATCCCAGCAACCGCCTGCGTGATATCGGTGAAGTGCGGGTGGCTCTGGAAGGTTCCTCGTCCTCGGTCATCGGCCTGACCGCCCTGGGGGTCCCGGCTCCGGACTTTCCCATCGCTCCGGCCAAGCCCGCCATCCTGCCCTGGGCGGTGGCCGGCCTCTGTGCCCTGGCCCTGGTCGCAACGGCCTTCCTGGGATTCACGGGGCGGCTGGGGCCCGAAGTCCCGCTCCCCCCCCTGGTCCACTCCTCGGTTTCGTTGCCTGAAGGCATGCAGATGAATCTGAACCCGGCCGCTCCCGGCCCGGCCACTCTCAGCCCGGATGGTACCCGGCTGGCCTTTTCCGCCATCGACACCAACGGCCGGGTCATGCTCTACGTGCGGGACCTGAGCGACCCTGTGCCCCGCGCCATCCCCGGGACCATTGGCGCTCACTATCCTTTCTGGGCACCTGACAGCCGCACGGTGGCCTTCTTCGCCCCCAACAACCGGCTGGTCAAGGTGGATGTGGCCGGTGGGCCCGTGATCACCATCTGCGAGGCCGAGAACGGCAAGGGAGGCAGCTGGAACGAGGAGGACATGGTCCTGTTCGCACCCAGTCACGTTTCTTCGATATACATGGTGTCCGCCAACGGGGGGGAGCCCGTCGAATTGACCGGGCTGGGTCAGGAAAAGGATTATCGTTCCCACCGCTTTCCCTCCTGGCTGCCCGGGGGTCAATCCTTTCTGTACATTTCCATTTCCCGCAATGGGACCAGCAGCAACATGGACTCCGTATTGCGCCTGGCTACCCTCGAGGATCCCCGTGGCCGCGATCTCATGCCCTGCCAGACCAGTGCCACCTTTGGTGAAGGCCACATCCTCTTTGTCCACGACTCCATCCTCATGGCCCGCCCATTTGACCAGGCCACCGGGGAATTTACCGGCCCGGCCCAGCCACTCCTGGGGGGCGTCCTTGCCATCCCGGCGGCCCACCTGGCCGTGATCAGCGTCAGCCCTGAAGGACTTCTGGCCTTCTCCGGAGGGGATCGGCAGGACATGGGCAACTCGCTGCTGGTGCAGGTGGACCCGGAAAGCCGTGAAGAAACCGCACTGGGCGACCCCTTGCTCACCTATGGTTTCGACATCAGCCCCGATGGCACCCAGGTGGTCATGGCCCTGCCCGACAGCCGGAACGGAACATTCGACATCTGGACCCTGGACATCGCCCGGAACCTGCGGAATCGGTTCACCTTCGATCCCGAAACCGAACTGAGTCCGCTCTGGGGCGCGGAGGGGCAATGGATTTATTTTGCGTCCGACCGCACGGGTGTCTCCAGTATCTTCCGTCGCAGGGTCACTGGCGCGGGCACATCAGAGCTCATCTTCGAAGCCCAGCAGGATTGCTTTCCCACTGATCTTTCCAGCGATGGCCGACTTCTGGCCTACACCACGTCCGATTCCACCGGAAGATTCGAAATGGCCTTCTGTGATCTGAGCACCGGGAAGACCGAACCGGTACACCCGGATGTCAGCTATAGCGAAGCTGGCGCCTGCTTTTCTCCTGATGTGCAGTGGGTCGCATTCATGTCGAACGAGACCAGCCAGGTCGAGGTGTATGTCGAATCCATGACCCCTGGCGGTGGTCGCTACCGGGTGTCCAGTGAAGGGGGCCAGCACCCTAGGTGGTCGCCTGACGGCCGCACCCTTTATTACCTGGCTCCCAGCGGCGAGGTCCGCTCGGTTGCCGTGGAATCGAGTGCATCGGCCGGCCTCCGGTTCGGCGCCGAAAAAACTCTGACCGATCGCGTCGAAATCGCCGACTCCGGCACCATCCAGGTCAACCCGGCCAACGGTCATGTGGTGGTCCAGCGTTCAACACAAACCCGGCAGAACAGCATGCTCAGCCTCGTCACCAACTGGCAGCATCTGCTCGACAGTAACGATTGAAAAGGATAGGTCCCATGGAAGTGAAACTGGTTGGCAGCGTGGACAATGAAGAGGTCCAGTTCCCCCTGGCCGAGGGCGTGTATCTGATTGGCCGCTCCGATGATGCCACCTTGCGCATTCCCAAGCCCAGCATCTCCCGGCACCACGCCGAGATCCGAGTTCTGGGTGGCAACATCACCGTGCAGGACCTCGGCAGTCACAACGGGACCCGGGTCAATGGCGCCACCGTGGAGGGCACCATGGTTCTGCAGACGGGAGACCTGCTGGAGCTGGCCAACCTGACCTTCCGTCTCGAGGGTCCGGAGACCACCCAGCAAGGCCTTTCGGTCACTGGACAATCCGTCATCCCCAATGCGGAAATCAGCTGGGACGAGGTGCGGTCAGCCCGTGGCCAGAAGAAGGATCTGCAGTCGTTGCTGTTTCGCGTGCTGGCCGAAGCAGGAGATCTGCTGACCATTCCCCGCTCGCCCGAGGAGATGTACGATCCCATCCTCGACCTGGTGGAAACCGCCCTGCTGAAACCCGAGCGCATATTTGTGCTCCTGGTGGAGGAGAGCGGAAAGGAACCGGTTCACGCGGCCTCCCGGATCAAGGGATATCGCGGCGAGGAATCTCTGGTCCTGAGCCGGACCATGATCCAGCAGGTGATCGAGGACAAGAAATCATTCCTGGCCTCGGACTCCCTGGATCAGACCGATATGAACGGCATGATGAGCATGATCAGCCAGGGCATTCGCTCGGCCATTGCCGTGCCCCTGTTCGACAACGAGGATGTGATCGGTATTCTCTACGCCGATGACTCCCGCCCCCAGCGCACCTTCAGCCGCGACCAGCTGGCCGCGTTCACCCTGCTGGCCAACACCATTGCCGTGGCTCTGACCCATGCGCGCTACCATGAAATGGAAGCGGAGAAGCGCCGTCAGGACGCCGAGGTTTCTGCTGCCGAGGACATCCTGGCCAACATTCTCCCGAAGAAGCTTCCGCCCCTGGACGGCTACGACGTGCTGGCCAACCTGGAACCCTGTTTCGAGGTGGGTGGCGACCTGTACTTTGCCCAGCCTCTGGAAGACGGGAAATACGCCTTCCTGGTGGGCGATGTCACCGGCAAGGGACTGGGCGCGGCGCTGCTGGTCAGCCATATCATGTCCCTGACCCGCTTCATGCTGTCCGAAGGCTGGGAACCCGCCGCGCTGGTGGAACAGCTCAGCCGGCAGACTTTCCTGTGCACGGACTTTGTCCGGTTTGCCACCTTCTTCCTCGGGTACCTGGACCCCGCCACCGGACACATCCAGTATGTCAACGCCGGCCACAACCCTCCCTTTCTGGTGCGGAATAACGGAGAGGTCGAGGAATGCCCCACCTGTGGTTTACCGGTGGGCATGATGGAAGATTCCAAGTACCGGAGTCTGGAGATCACCCTGGGCAGTGGCGATCTGCTGGCGGTGTTCAGCGACGGCATTCCCGAAACGCAGACCCTGGAGGACGAGGAATACGGGGAAGATAAATTCCAGAAACTGCTGGTGGCCCGGCGCACCGAGCCGCTGGACCAGATATTCACCGTGCTGCAGGACGAGCTGGCCACGTTCCGGGGCGAGGCGCCCATCGGCGATGACGTCACCCTCCTGACCCTGCGCCGCCAGTAACCACGCGGCGGTCCAGGGTCAGAAGTTCAGCTTGATCAGGAACGGGTACTCCCCATTTTCCGGGTTCACCTGGGCCGCCTGCTGCAGGGCGGTCAAGCTGGCGCGGCGTTCGCCCAGCAAGCCCCGGTACAGGCTTTCGTTCAAGAGGGCGTTGCCCCGCACGAAACGATCCATCAGTTCCTTGTCTTCAATCCCCTGAAAAACCCGCGCCACCGGCCGTCGATTCTCCTGCAGGAATAGCAGGTTGGCCGCCGTGTTGCCGGGGAGCAGGCAGTCGGTGTCGAAGAAGTCGGTGTAGCTCAGATCATCGGTGTTGATCCCCGTGCCCTGCCCCAGCGCGGCAATACCCGGCCCATCCAGCACCAGTGTGGCCGCCAGATGGTGCGGATCGATGTAGAAATCGTTGTCCTGGTCCAGCTTCGCCACCCTTTCTTGCCAGGCGGGAAAATCGAAATCCAGGGCCCGGTTGCTCCCCAGCAAAACCGCATGGTAATGACCTAGCCAGACGGAACAGTCGGGGAAGACCTCGGCGAAGGTGGCGATCAAGCCCAGCAGATCCTCTTGCCGCAACTTGTGCAGAGGCAGGTACTGGGACACCATCCCCCCGGGGTTCAGGTGCTCGCGGCACAGCTCGAAATAGTCGCGGGTGTAGAGATTGCCTGAACCCAGGATGGGGTGGGTCGGGTCACAGGAAATCAGGTCGAACTGACGGTTGGTTTTTTGCAGGAAGTGGCGTCCGTCTCCCGCCTCCACCGTCAGGCGAGGATCCTGCAGGACATTCCGGTTGCGATCCCGGTAGTGGACCGCCGCGTCCGTCAAGCCCTCCACCAGCTCCACGCAGGTGATGGTTTCCACCTCCCGGTGAGAAGCGATGGCCGAGGTGGTCACCCCGATCCCGAAACCGATCACCAGCACATCCTTGATCTCGGCACCCATCAGGAAGGGATAGTGCCCCACCATCTTGACCACCTTGATGGCATCGTAACTCGAGCCGATCACGGCGCTGTTGTTCACGAAGGTGTACTTGGCCTGGGTGCGTGTGTCGCGATCGCGCCCCACGGCAATGGTGCCCTCGACCGCCTCCTCGTAGTACAGGATCTCTCGATCGAACTTGATGAATGAGGGCGGCAGGGTCCGGATTTCCGGCCGGATCACCAGCATGATCAAGGTCACCACCAGGACACCCGCGAGACTGGCCTTCAACACCGGGGAAAGCTCAACGCCCCGCCCCACCAGCAGCGCCCCGGCCGCCAGCCAGGCCGCCACGGCCAGAATGCCCAGAACCGCCCCGGGGCCAGGGATCAGCACAAAGGCCGCCACCAGAGGACCGAAAACCGAGCCAATGGTGTTGACCATGAGCACAAAACCCACATCACCGGACATCCCCTGGCGGCTTGTGGTAAACATACTACAAACAAGCGGAAAGGCGAATCCCGACCCCACCGCCGGCGGAAACACGATCAGCAAGGCCGCCAGCACGGGAAAACCCAGGACACGCAGGCCGGGATCGGTGAGCAGGCCTTGCAACGGGAACATGAGCGCCTGAGGCAACTTGACCAGCAAGACCAGGCCCAGCAGGGTGGCCAGTGTCATGCCGGCCATCACCTGCACCAGACGCGCCGCCGTGGGCGCCTGGGAGGCCACCCATTTGCGGTACCAGGTGCTGCCGACAAAAATGCCCAGAATGGCCACGCTGCTGATCAACGCGAAGGTGTAACTGGTATTGGTCAGGTACACCTTGAAGACGCGCATCCACAGGATCTGCAAGGTCAGCAAGGAAAATCCACACGCGAAGGCTCCCACCACGGCCGCCCGCAGGAGGTGGTCGCGGCGCATGCGGGAGGCCTCATCCCCGCGCTTGCGATTCTTCACCCGCACGACGGGTTGGTCTTCCACATCCAGCCCGGCCGTTTCCGCCAGCCGGAAGCGCCGATCCACCAGAGCCCAGATCCCCGTCACAGCATTGATCCCCACCGCCAGGAGAATGGTGCCCTTCTGGCCCACCGCGCCCAGCAAAACGAATCCCGTGGCCAGTCCACCCAGAGCGCTGCCCAGGGTTTCGCTGGCGTAGAGGTGACCCAGCGCCGTGGTGATGGGTCGGCCTCCCTCGGCGGCCAGCCGACTGGCTACCGGAAACACGCCGCCCATCAGGAAGGCCGGCAGCACCAGCAGCACACCGGCCAGCAGGTACATGAGGACATCGGACATTCCCCCCGCGGCCGAAAAGCTCAGATACAGATGAGGAAAAACGTCGTGGAACAGGAAATAATTCAGCGCACTGACCGCGCCCATGCCCATGATCAGCAATCCGGTCAGTCCCCCCAGGTTCCGGCGTCCCACCGCACGGCGGCCCCAGAACAGGGCCCCATACCCGAAGCCCGCCATGAAACTGGCCAGCACGATGGTGGCCGAGGTCACCGTGGACCCCAGAGTCAGGGACAGCAGACGGCTCCAGCTGACCTCGTAGACCAGGAAGGTGAACCCGGCCAGGAAAACAAGCAGGTGCACGGGATGACTGGGAAGGAAGCTTGATTTCCTGGAGGACATGGTCAGCCGTTCTTCTAGGTTTAATGGAAAGCCACCTGCAAGCCCACCAGCGAGGCCAGCAAGAGCGCACCGTACAGGATCACCTGGTTATCGGAACTGTAGAAGATTTCCTTGAGCGCGGGAAGCTTTCGTTCCCGCCACAGCGATTCGGCGGCCACCACCGCCAGTCCCGACAGGATGGTCAAGGCGGTGATGTTGAAATAGGCCACGCCGGGGAGCAAGCGCTCCAGGGCCAGCTTCCAGGGAATGGCCAGCAGCATCATGGCCAGCACCAGTCCGGGGCGCGCGCGGAGCAAGAAAACCGCCGAGGCGATGAGAATCACGAACCCCACCTTGATGTAGTAGGAAGTGTCGTTGAACCAGTGCGTCAGAGCGAACTCGGGGTTGGTGAACTTGATGTAGACCTGAACCCCACCGAAGACCATACCGGCCACCAGGGTGACCAGGATGGCCCTGCGTCCGGCGGCCACCACCTGAGCGTCGGTGGCCTCGGGCCGCAGGTGGCCCCGGAATATGTCCACCGACCACAGGGTGGACACCGAATTGAATATGGAATCGACACTGCTCATCAGGCTGGCGAAAAGACCACACAGCACCAGACCACGCAAACCCTTGGGCAACAACATGTTGACCAGCGTGGGATAGGCCCGATCGGGATCGGCCAGGGCATTGTCCTTCAGGATGCCCGCCAGGGCGATGGCCGGCACCACGATGATCAGGGCCATCACATACTTCAACACCCCGCTGGCCAGCAAGCCGATCTGGGCTTCCCGCACCGACTTCGCTGCCAGGGCCCGTTGCAGGATGATCTGGTTGCTGCCCCAGTAGTTCAAGTTCAGCAGCAGCATGGCGCCGATGGCGGTCCAGGGCAGCTTGGGGTGATCGGCCGGCAGGTGCAGGTGCATCAGGTCGGTCTGCTGGTACAGCTGCGACCAGCCCCCCAGCTTCTGCAGGGCCAGGAACAGCAGCGCAAAGCCGCCGCCCACCAGCAGGGTGAACTGGATGGCATCGGTGCGCACCACCGCCCGCAAGCCCCCCAGATAGGTGTACGTGGCCGAGAAGGCGCCCAGAACCGCCATCATGATCAACACGCGGGTGGCCGGGTCGGCATGAATGTGCGCCACCTGCTCCGGGAACAGGGCGTTCACCGCATAGGCACCCCAGAACAGTGTGGTGCCCAGGTACAAGAATCCGTACAGCACCATGGTCAAGACGGAATAGGCCAGAGCCACGCGGGGCCCGAATCGATCGGCAAAGAACTGGCTGATGGTGGTCACCTTGAGCCGCAGATAAAGAGGCACGAACACGAAGGTGGCCATGAGTATACCGAAGACGGCGTTGATCTCCAGGTTGGCCTGGGCCAGCCCGTATAGATAGGCCGAACCCGCCATGCCCAGGAAGTGTCCGGCATGGATGTTGGTCGCCACCGTGGACAGGGCGATGGCCTTCCAGCCCAGGCTGCGCCCACTCAGGAAAAACTCATCAGCGGTGGCCGGCCCCCGCTGGCGCGACAGCACGCCCACCGTCATCACTGTGACGAAATAGGCCAAGATGATCAGGACATCGATGTCAATCAGCAAGCGATACATCGACCGCCTCGCGGATGACGGCGCTTTCCACCTCGAAGAAGGACTCGGCGGTGAAGCTGAACAGGCGAGCGATGATGTTGGAGGGAAAAACCTCGATGCGCGTATTCAGGTCACGCACATTGGCGTTGAAGAAGCGGCGGGCGGCCTGAATGCGATCCTCGGTGTTGACCAGTTCCTTCTGCAATTCCAGAAAATTCGTGCTGGCCTTCAGGTCGGGATACTTCTCCGCCACCGCCAGCAGACGGCGCATGCTGGCCACCAGCAACTTCTCCTCGGCGGCCTTCTCGGCCACAGTCCCCTGCGAGGCATAGGCCTTGGCGCGGGCCTCGGTGACCCGGGCCAGGACTTCCTTCTCGTGCGTGGCGTAGCCCTTGACCGCTTCCACCAGGTTGGGGATCAGGTCGTACCGGCGTTTCAGCTCGGTGTCGATACCCGACCACGATTCGCGCACCTGCTGCCGGATGCGTACCAGAGCATTGTAGTTGGCGATGGCCCAGATCAGGATCAGGACCAGAATACCCAGAGGAATAGCCCAGCTCACGTCACGTTCCTTTCAGCTGTTGCATCACGTAATCGGGGATCATATCGACCAGTTCGTGGGCCAGCTTGACCCCCTCCTCGTAGTGGGCCGGCGCGCCGCGGCCCGACTTGCTGACCGCGATCTCGTTGTGTCCGAAGGCGATGCTGAAATGCTTGGGCGCCCCCAGCAAGAATTCCATGGCCCGGGTGTGGAGCACGTCATAGGCCCATTTCCGGTCCGGCGAGGTCACGTAAAACGTCTTGCTGAATTCCACCGACTCGAAATCGATGTCATCGGCCCCCAGAAATTCGCCCACCTTGTCGAACACGTGCTCGCGGCGGATCTGCAGGGGAATGACCGGGTGATCCAGGCGCAGGATGGTCAAACAGTGCAAATGGGTCTGCTGGTTCTTGCCGCTGCCGGTGGTGTACTGGTAATCGAAGCACAGGACCTCCCGGCCCCGGAACCGCCCTGTGATCACGTTTTTGCCGTGCCGGGAATGCCCCTTCCCGAAGATCTTCAGGCCGGGAAAATCACGATCCCAGCCCTTGCGCTTGGAACTGTCGAAACGCCAGCCCTGACGCTTGGCCCAGGCACGCAGAACTTCCCGGCGCTTCTTCTCCTGGGAGTAGAAGAAGTAGGCCAGGCCGGCAATGACCACGATGACAATCGGCAAGAATTCCAGGCGCACGCCCAATCTCCTATTTCAATCCCCGCAACAGGCCCGCCGGCACCTTGACCTTCATTTCCAGCAGGGCCTGGCTCATGGTTTTTCCCTGGGGGTCCACCAGCAGGCTGGTGGTGCCGCCCCCGCCCAGCGCCCCGTCCAGCAGGAAGTTCAACCCTTCCAGGTTGTCCAGCTCGAACCGGGTCACCTTGCCATGTACCCGGCCGGCGAAGAATTTCTTCACCTTGGCCGATGTCAGGTAGCGACGCAGCCAGGCGTACACCCGGGGAGATCGCGCCAGAACTCCGATGTTGCACATGTCGCCCTTGTCTCCGCTGCGGGCATAGCACAGCTGACGCAGCTTCACTTCCTTGAGGGCTCCCTTGGCCTGGAGGGCAACGGGTGGGCGCCTGGGTTCATCGCTGCGGACAGGTTCCCCCGCATCGCCACGCACCTGGAAGGGGATCTCCTGGAAATCCTCCACCCCGTCCGTGTCCAGGGTCAGCACCTTGGCCGACACCCCGTCGCGCCGCATCAGCGCCGGCCAGTAGGCCACCACCTGCTGCGGTCGGGGCCGTCCCCGGGTGGACACGGCCATGCCCGAAGGACCGGCTAGAATCAAGGCGGGCAGGGCCTTGCTGAAATCGTTGATCTTGTTCAGGTCCGGGTCCTGCACACCGAAGCGCAGGTATATCTCGTTGGTCTGACAGGCGGTCAGCGCCTCCGGCCAGATGGAGTTCATCCCCACCATGGCCGTGGCCGTCTTGGCAAACTGATGCCCCACCTTGCGCCAGAACACCTCGGCCACGCAGTCGGCCTTCGCCTGAACGTCGGGACCGCTGATCAGGACCTCGCCCTCGGCCTTCCAGCCGTCCTCGTAGGCCATGGACACCTTGAACATTTCGGGCGCCGGCCCGCCCCGCACCCCGGACACCTTGACCTTGTCCCGGCCCACCTCTTCCACCTTGATGGTGTCGAAGAAAGCCACGCCATCGGGAGAAATGTACTGGGCGGGATCGCCCATCTCGTACACCAGCTGTTCCTTGACGGACTTCTCGCTGACCCGCCCCCCGGTTTTCTTGTGCTTGGTCACGTGGAATACGCCGTCACGGCCCATCTCGATGATGGGGTAGCCCATGTCGTGAAAGTGGGGTACCTCGTGCCAGTCGGTGATGTTCCCGCCCGACCCCTGGGCCCCACACTCGATGATGTGCCCGGCCACGATGCCGGCGGCCATCTTGTCCCAGTCGTCCATGGCCCAGCCGAATTCGTGGATCATCGGGGCCAGGGTCAGGCCCGTGTCGGTGACCCGCCCGGTCACCACGATTTGGCAGCCGGCGTCCAGGGCCGCCACCACCGGCTCGGCCCCCAGATAGGCGTTGGCCGAGGTCACCCGGTTGCGCACCGCGGTGAAATCGGCGCCGGTTTCCATGTTGGTGAACTTTTCCCCGGCGGCGGTCAGTTCGTACAGGCGGGTGGAAATATCGTCCCCATAAACCACGCCCACCTTGAGGTCCAGTCCCTGCTTGCGGGCCAGGGCCTGGATCTGGCGGCCCAGGCCAATGGGGTTGATGCCCCCGGCGTTGTTGATCACCCGGACGTTCTTTTCCACGATCAGGGGCAGGCAGGTTTGCAGCTGGGTCAAGAAATCGCCGGCGTAGCCCATTTCCGGGTTCCGCAGCTGCTGCTTCTTCAGGATGGACATGGTGATTTCCGCGAGAAAATCCATGGTGATGTAGTCCAGCGGGCCGCCCGTCAACTGTCTGCGCAGGGCATCCAGATCGTCTCCCCAGTAACCGCCGGCGTTGCCAATTCGGATCTTCTTCTTCACGCTGAAATCCCTTCCGGACCATCTGGTCCTTGTCATTTCTCCATCTGGCCTGATAATAGGGGCGGCTCTCATCTCCCACTCGCGTGCGGCGTATCAGGGTGCCCCGGGCATTATCGACCCCAAATCCCTCTGGCCGCAAGCAAGGAAAGGTCCCGGACCGGACATGGCACAGCAAAAAGGGGCGCAACCGCCCTACTTTCCCTTCGCTTTTCCCCTTTCCCGCCAGTCCTGGCAGGCCTTCGAGGTGACCACACTCCTCGATGGCGACCAGAAAGATCTGTCCTTCCGCATCCGCCAGCTGGCTCAGAAGATCAACAGCAAGCGCCTGCCCAGCGCTCCGGGAGAAGGGATCCTGCCGGCCGAAACGCTGCTGGCCCTGCGCACCATCAACGAGGCCCTGCGCCACGTGGCGAGCCAGTACTTTCTGAAGGACAACCCCGGCAGCCTGGAACGAGGGCGCCGCCATTCGGCCGACCGCATGGGCAGCAACGCCCTGGATGGCCTGTTTTCCGCCTTCGTCGAGCTGTTTCCCCCGGTGGAAGTGGCCGCCAAGGGTGAACAGGTTCCGCGGTTCCTCCAGCGCAGCGCACCGCCGGTTTCAGGTCTGGATCAGGCCAACATCGAGCTGCTTTTGCTGTTCTTGAACGTGGCCAATCCCGCCGCCAAATCCGCCCGGCCCATGTTCGACGACCAGGAGTTGCGCCAGCGCGCCACCTACATTCCCTTCATCACCAGCCTCGAGGAGTACCTCGAGGAAAAAGAGGCCCCGGGCAGCCAGGGCGATTCCATTTTCCACCTGCTGCGGTCTCCCATGCTGGCCAGCCCGGACAGTCTGGCCGGACAGATCGAGCACATTCGCCGCCACTGGGCGCACCTTTTGCCCGATGAACTGCTGGAAAAATTGCAGCTGGCCCTGGACCAGTTCCAGGAAATGGACACCCACCGCCTGGCCCAGTACGGCCCGCCGCCGGTGCTCGAGTTCGGCCCCGGCAGCTATGGCTATACCGAGGCCCAGCCCGAGCCCGAGGCATTCAGCCAGGACGCCGCCTGGATGAGCAATGTGGTTTTGATGGCCAAGTCGGTCCACGTCTGGCTGGACCAGCTGTCCAAATGGTACCAGCGGCCTATTCACTCGCTGGCCGACATTCCCGACGAGGAGCTGGACCGCCTGGGCCGCTGGGGCGTGTCCGGGTTGTGGCTCATCGGGTTGTGGGAGCGGTCCGACGCTTCCCGCCTGATCAAGCAATACATGGGCAATCCCGATGCCGCGGCCAGCGCCTATGCCCTGCGCGACTACCACATTTCCCCTGAACTTGGCGGGCACCAGGCCTACGAGAACCTGCGCGACCGGGCCGCCCAGCGCGGCATCCGGCTGGCCAGCGACATGGTGCCCAACCACATGGGCATCGACAGCCGGTGGGTCATGGAGCACCCCGAGTGGTTCCTCCAATCGGACCATCCCCCCTTCCCTGCCTACCAGTTCACCGGGGGCGATCTGAGCGACACCCCGGGCGTTTCCATCCGCATCGAGGACGGCTACTGGAATCACAGCGACGCCTCGGTGGTGTTTCAGCGGGTGGACCACAGCACGGGTCAAACACGCTACATCTACCACGGCAACGACGGCACCAGCATGCCCTGGAACGACACCGCGCAGCTGAATTTCCTGTTGCCCGAGGTGCGCGAGGCGGTCATCCAGGTCATCCTCTCGGTGGCCCGTATGTTCCCCATCATCCGCTTCGATGCGGCCATGACGCTGGCCAAGAAACACTTTCAGCGCCTGTGGTACCCGGCTCCCGGCGACGCCGGCGCCATTCCCTCCCGAGCCGAGCACGGCATGTCCAAGCCCGCCTTCGATGAGGTTTTTCCGGTCGAGTTCTGGCGTGAGGTGGTGGACCGGGTGGCCCGCGAGGTGCCCGACACCCTGCTGCTGGCCGAGGCCTTCTGGCTCATGGAAGGCTACTTTGTCCGTACTCTGGGCATGCACCGCGTGTACAACTCCGCCTTCATGAACATGCTCAAGATGGAGGACAACCAGAAGTACCGGCAAACCATCAAGAACGTGCTTGAGTTCAGTCCCCCGGTGTTGCAGCGCTTCGTGAACTTCATGAACAACCCCGATGAGAAAACCGCCGTGGAGCAGTTCGGTCGGGGCGACAAGTACTTCGGCTGCAGCTTGCTGCTGGTCACCATGCCCGGTCTGCCCATGCTGGGCCACGGCCAGATCGAAGGGTTCAGCGAGAAGTACGGCATGGAGTATCGCCGGGCCATGTGGGAAGAAGTTGTGGACGAGGACCTGGTGCGCCGCCACGAGCGCGAAATCTTCCCCCTCATGCGTCGCCGCAGCCTGTTCAGCGGGGCTCACAATTTTGCCCTGTACGATTTCCAGCACGACGGTCACTTCGTGGACGAGAATGTGTTCGCCTACAGCAACCGCAATGGTCAGGACCGTGCCCTGATCATCTTCAACAACAGCTACGAGAGCACCAGCGGGCGCATCCACCTTTCCTCGGCCATCAACACCGGCAGTGCCGATGCTCCGGACCTGCACCAGCGCTCCCTGGCCCAGGCCCTGGACCTGCCGACGGATGACACGCTGTGGTGTGCCTTCCGCGATCATGTCGATGGACTGGAATACCTGCGGTCCTGCCGAGAGCTGAAGGAACAGGGATTCCACACGCACCTGCGGGGTTACCAGTACCGCGCCCTGGTCGATTTCCGATTCATGCCCGACACCAGCGGTCAGTGGTCCGACCTGGCTGCCCATTTGCAGGGTGGCGGCGTGCCCGGTCTGGACCAGGCCTTGCGTGCGCGAGAAATTGCCCCGGCCATTGCCCAGTTGCTGAAATGGGTGCCCGATGATCTCCTGGTCAGCCTGGAAGCTTTTTCGGCCGGATCCGAGGATGTAGAAAAAGAGGAAAAAGAAGAAAAAGAAGAAACGCCCCTGAACCAGCCCGTCTGGAATTTGCCGGAAGATCTGGCGGCCCTGGTGAAGGATCTGGAGCAAATGGGTCAGCAGCCCGTGCCCGACACCCTGGGCCGGCAAGCCCGGAAAGACCTGACGGAAATCCGCCGCACCCTGGCCGGCAGCCGGCTCTTGCAGTCCATCTACCTGGCCGGGCTGTTGCGGATGTTGCCCTCGGCCGGCGGATCGACCGAGACCATTTCCCTGGCCGATCGTCAGCTGAACGCGGGCGACCGCCCCCTGGTTCTTGTCGCTCTTCAGGACCATGTCAGCGCCTGGACGGGGCACGACTACGCTGCCTGGTCCACGGTGCTGCTGGCCGACATCCTGGCCCGTTTCCCTCGCGTCGCCAGAAACCTCAAGCTTGGTAAAACATCATGGATGAAGAACTTGTTGGGCGATGAGGGAGTGCGCCAGTACCTCGGTGTCCATACCCATGATCACAAGCAATGGCTGCGTCAGGAATCCCTGGAAACCCTGCTGGACGGCCTGGTTCTGGCTGCCATCGGACACGAAAAGACCGAGGAGGCGGAGGATTTGACCCCCGCCCTGGACGCCCGGGCCCTCTTGCTGGCCGCCGCGGCCAAGGCGGGATACAACCTGACGCTATTTGAGGAGGGGCTCTGACCCCTCCTGATTCCTCCGGCCAGGCTCAGTCCTTGATGCCCGCCAGATCGCAAATGAAGGCGTAACCGAGGGCCGCTTCCTCCAGGCGGCGGAACCGGCCCGACGCCCCACCATGCCCGGCCTCCATGTTGATATGCATCAGCAGCGGATTGTCGTCGGTTTTCAAG
Organism: Candidatus Krumholzibacteriia bacterium; assembly: GCA_036351155.1. Classification (GTDB taxonomy): domain Bacteria; phylum Krumholzibacteriota; class Krumholzibacteriia; order LZORAL124-64-63; family LZORAL124-64-63; genus LZORAL124-64-63. Next base: position 17,896 of record JAZBOO010000003.1, read on the forward strand.
GCGCGCAGCTTGGCCACCCACTTGGCGGGTTCCCAGTACTGGACCTGGCTGTCGTGCAGTCCGGTGGTCACCAGCAGCGCCGGATACGCCTTGGCCTCCACCTGGTCATAGGGCGAATACGACAGCATGTAGTCGTAGTATTCCCTGTCCCCGGGATTGCCCCACTCGTCGTACTCGAAGGTGGTCAGGGGAATCGATTCGTCCAGCATGGTGGTCACCACATCCACGAAGGGCACCTGGGCCACCACGCCCTTCCACAGCTGGGGCTCCAGGTTGATGATCACCCCGGTCAACAGGCCTCCTGCGCTGCCCCCCATGGCGAACAGTCGATCCTGGCTCGTGTAACCCTGATCCACCAGATGATGCGCACAATCGATGAAATCCGTGAAGGTGTTCATCTTGTTCAGCAGCTTGCCGTCCTCATACCAGGACCGCCCCATTTCTTGCCCCCCGCGCACGTGGGCGATGGCGTAAACGAATCCCCGGTCCAGCAAGCTCAGCCGGTTGGACGAGAAACTGGCCTCCATGCTGTAGCCGTAGGAACCATAGGCGTAGAGCAGCAGCGGACTGGTCCCGTCCCGCTTGGTTCCCTTGCGATAGACCAGCGACACGGGCACCAGAGTGCCATCTCGCGCCGGGACACGCACGTACTCGGCCTGGTAGTCGGCCGAGTTGAATCCCCCCAGAACCTCGTCCTGCTTCAGAAGGGTACGCTCGCGGGTCTTCAGATCGTAGGCATACTCCGCGTCCGGCACCGTGAGGCTGGAATAGGAGAAGCGCAGTTCATCGGTCTTCATCCGGGGGTTGACCGCCGGGTACACCGCCCAGGTGGGCTCGCCGAAATCGATGGTGTGCGCCGGGCTGCCATCCATGGGCAAAACCTTCAGATGCCGCAATCCCTCGTGGCGCTCGGCCAGCACCAGCCAGTCGTCGAACACCTCGATGTACTCCAGCAGCACGTCCTCTCGATGTCCCACCACCTCGGTCCAGCCCGCCATGTCCGTGCTGGCCAGACCGCATTCCATCAGCTTGAAATTGGGCGCCCAGAAGTTCGTGGTGATGAGCCAGCGGTCACCCTGATGATCGATGTCGTACTCGTGATCGCGACGGCGCGGCTCGAACACCCGGAAGGTGCCGGTGGGGTTGTCGGCTTCGAGGATGCGGCATTCCGTGGACTGGGTCTGGTTGATGGAAATGACCAGGTAGCGGTCCGACTTGGTGCGTCCCACGCTGACCCGAAATGTCTCATCTGCTTCCTCGTAAACCAGCACATCGGCAGACGGGGGCGTGCCCAGCTCGTGCCGCCAGATCTGATAACTGCGCAGGGTTTCGGGATCCTGCCGCGTGTAGAACAGGGTCTTGCTGTCCAGGGCCCAGTCCACATTGGCCGTCACGTTCGGAATCCGGTCGGGATAGATCTCACCGGTGTCCAGATTCTTGATGCCGATGTTGTAGAACCGCCGCCCCTCGGTGTCGATGGCGAAGGTGGCCAGCCGATTGTCTGGACTCACCTGGACGCCGCTCAGGCTGAAATAGCCGTCTCCGGCCAGGGCGTTGCCGTCGAACATCACCTGCTCGGGACCCTCCATGGTTCCGGGACGGCGACAGTGCAA
>JAZBOO010000004.1:0-4258 GCA_036351155.1 Candidatus Krumholzibacteriia bacterium
GACACCTTGGCCCGGAAGGCCGGGTCTATCCCCGCCTGCAAGATGCGCGTGTCGTCGGGATGTAGATCGTAGTTGCGCCCCTCCTCGGTGGGAGGGTCCACGTTGACAAGGGTCCGAAACTTGCCCACCCGGAAGGTCTCTCCCGATCCGTCCACCTCGAAGCTCCGCAGGTCGCCGTTGAAGCGGCTGACGAACAGCTCGGTGCCGGTGCTGTTCCAGTTGGGATACACGGAGCCATCGGTGGAAACTTGCCACTTGCGGGGTCCGCCAGAAGCCGGCATGACGAACACGTCCCAGGCCGCAGCCGTGTTGGTGTGGAAAGCGATCCAGCGCCCATCCGGCGAGTACATGCCTCCGCCCAGATTTGCCTCGGGAGTCGAGGCCAGGAGGGTGGTTTCGCTGGTTTGACCCTGCAGGTCCAGTATGTGCATTTCCACGTTTTGGTCCTCTTCACGAATCACGTTGAGGAGCAGGAATTTCCCATCGGGACTGCAATCCGAAGGTGCCATGGGGAGGTCTGACTCGATCAGGATGGCGGCTCCCCCCTGACCTTCCACGGGTTGCTCCATGAGGCGAAATTTCTGGTCAAATTGCTCGGTGTAGTAAACCGTCTTTCCGTCGGCAGACCAGCAGGGGAATTGCTCATCTCCCTGGGCAAAAGTGAATCGCGTGCGCAGGCCGGTTTCCAGGTCCACCAGCCACAGGTCCACTCCCTCGTTGGAGGATTCGCGGTCTTCGACAATGGCCAGCTTGCCGTCGGGAGAAATGAAGGGGTTGAAGATCTGTCCGACTTCCCCCAGAGGCTGCTGCCCGCCGTTTTCCAGCTCGGTCCAGTACAGCTGCTGGTTGGCTCCGGTGGCGGCCCCGGTCTGAAACACCACCATTCCGTTTTCCGCCACGCTGAACACACCCACCGCGGCGCCGGGCAGGGTCAAGATGTTCTCGACAATGGGGGTGCCCCCTTCGGTGATCGCGTCCTGACCAAGCAAGTAAGGCGTGGCCATGAGGACACCCTCGCGCACGGTCAGCAGGTGGCCCTGAGCGTATTCGAAATTGGCCTGCGACCGGGCGATGGGCACGGGAGCCAGCGACGTGTCCATGGTCGCACGGAAAATGGTGTTGTCCTCGGAAGAGGTGTTGGGGCGCGCGACAAAGAGGAATTCCCGGCCGCCGGGCAAGAAACGGGGGTGCCGGTGGGAATTGAAAGAGCTGTCCATCTTGGTCAAGGCCTGGGGCTCGCCCCCGATGGCGGGGACCATGAAAATTTGTGAGCTGGCCGTGGGCGCGAAAATGATCTCACCATGCTCGTTCCAGGAACCGCCCTTGACGTTTTCGGCCACGCACAAGGTCACGGGAGGCCCCCCGGCCACGGCCACTTTTCGCAGCTTGGCCTCTTCATTGTCGAAGTAGCCGATGAACTTGCTGTCGGGCGACCAGAAGGGATAGGCGGCACCTTCGGTTCCCGACAGGGCCACCGACTCGCCCTTGTCCAGGTGGCGCAGGTATAGCAGAGACGCGCCTTCCTCATCGGCCGCGGAAAAGGCCACCATGGATCCGTCGGGGGAGATGGTCGCCGGTCCCGGAGCCGCCCCCTTCAGGTCGTAGTCCGTGCTTTCCGGGGGCGGGATCATGGTGTGCAGGATGTGCGGGGGATCCGATTTGGCCAGCACCTTCCAGCCGATCATTCCTCCGGCCGCCAGGCACAGGGCCGCCACCGCGGCCAGCAGGAAAACCGGAGTCCGGCCTGGGGTCGCGGGTTCCGCAGCCGCCGGCATGCCCAGCACCGAGAAGCTCAGGCTGGATCCGCTGACGTCGCCGTCCTGCAGGAAGATGCGGGCCTCGCCGATATCGCGCAGCCGCTGCTTGGGGTTGCGCTCCAGGCAGCGCTCGATCAGCCGGCACAGACCGGGTGCCTCGTCCACCGGCAGCAGTTCCCATTCCGGTTCGGCGCGCAAAACGGCCGCCAGGGTGTCGCTGATGGTCTCACCCTGGAAAAGCTGCTTGCCGGTCAACAGTTCGAACAGAAGCACGCCGAAGGCCCAGATGTCCGCGCGGCGGTCCACATTGGCGCCCCGGGCCTGCTCGGGACTCATGTAGGCGGCCGTGCCGAGGATGGCGCCCACCTGGGTCATGGCGGCGGTCATGGTGGGGTTGGTGCCGGAGGTGGATTGGTCATCAGACTCGCCAAACCAGGCCTGGGCCAGCCCGAAGTCCAGGATCTTGACCTCGCCCTCGTTGTTGATCATGACGTTGCCGGGCTTCAGGTCCCGGTGCACGATGCCACATTCGTGGGCAGCTTCCAGGCCGGAAGCGATCTGTCGGGCAATGTCCCGGGTTTCAGCGACAGAGAAGGGACCCTCTTTCATGCGCGGCGTCAGCTCGGTGCCGGCGATGAGTTCCATGACCAGGAAGCGCACATCGTCCACTTCCTCGAAGCCGTACACCGAGGCCACGTTGGGGTGCTGCAGGCTGGCGAGGGCCCGGGCCTCGCGCTGGAAGCGCATCTCCCGCTCGGGATCGCCCACCAGCTCGGGAGGGAGAATGTTGAGGGCGACTTCCCGGCCCAGCTTGGAGTCGCGGGCCTTGAAAACCTCGCCCATCCCGCCTTTGCCGATCTGTTCCAGTACCTCGTAGTGCAGTAGGGTCTTGCCGACCATGGGGACCTCTCCATCGAGGGATGGTGGTGGGTTGGGAAACTGGGGAGGGGCGGAGAGCAGAGGCCACCGCATTCCTGGGATACGATAATAAGCCTACAATATCACTATGGTTTAAAAAGTGTCAACTGGTCGTGATTAACCACGCCCTCTGGCGGTGGGTCCATTGACATCCTCACCCCATTGTTTCAGGTTTGGACTGCAAAGGGGAATCAACCGGGAGGAAAGGCCTTGGGCTGGTCCGTCAAAAAATCACTGGTCCGTACCGGACTGCCGGCAACAGGAATGTTGCTGGCCAGCCTGGTCATTGACCTGTACAGGCGCGACCCTGGCGTCTCGTGGCTGGAAACGGTCACCACAGATGTGGGTTTTTTCGCCTTTCTCTGGCTTTGCCTGGCCCCAGTTGTCTGGGGTTTGTCCAGGATTCTCCCCGCGCGCTAGACCAGATTCCTTTATGATTGAGTCTGTAGATTTTTCCAACCAGTTGGAAATCCTGGCAAACTCTACGCCCCCATCAACCGCTCCGCCCACGCCGCAATAATCGCCGCCACAAACTCGCTGTCCTTCTTGTTGCTCAGCAGATGATCGGCCTGATCCAGCGAGATGAAACTCTTGGGGTGCTTGGCCGCCTGGAAGATCTGTCCCGCGTTGTCGATGCCCACGATCTTGTCAAAGGGCGCATGCATGATCAGCAGGGAGCGCCGGAGGCGGCCGATCTTTTCGGCCAGGGAATGCTCCTCGATGTCTTCCAGGAAATCGTTGGTGATGGTGAACGTGCGGCCGGCCAGGTTCACCTTCGCGCTGCCTTCGCTGGCGATCTGCTCCAGTGATCCTTCCAGCAATTGCGTGACATGCTCCGGTTCCGACGGCGCCCCGATGGTGACCACACCCTTGACCTCGGGAATATCCTCGGCCGCCGCCAGCACCGCCGCGCCACCCAGGCTGTGGCCGATCAGCAGGGCCGGGGCCTCGTACTTGTCGCGCAGGGCGGTGGCGGCTGACACCAGGTCGCTGACATTCGACGAAAAGTGCGTGTTGGCAAAATCGCCATCGCTGTTGCCCAGTCCGGTGAAGTCGAAGCGCAGCACGGCGATCCCGTGCTGGGCCAGAGCTCGGGAAATACGGGAAGCGGCGGCGATATCCTTGCCGCAAGTGAAGCAGTGGGCAAACACGGCATAGCCGCGCAATGTCTCGCGCGGTGTTTCCAGCGCGCCGTCCAAAGTCAAACCCTCGGCGTTGGTGAAGGTGAAACGGGTGCGTCCGGCCGGGGGCCCTGAGGCCTGACCCAGCAGGGCGGTAATTTCCGCTCCGGCGTCCAGCGCCTCGATCCAGGCCGCAGGGATGGCTTCGCGTCCATCGCGTCCACCCAGAATGGCACCCAGCAGTAGCCCTCGCGCCGCCGAGTCGCCGCCAGCCATGGCGTTTTCGATCAAGGCTTCTTCCAGGGAGTGCCCGAACTTGAACAGCAGATACAGGGTGGCCGAAACGGCGCCGGGGATGTGGCAATGGGCTCCCAGGTCGGCCACCACCTGAGCCGGGTTCTCGTCCTGCAGACGCGCCTGGGCATCGGCGATCCAGCCGTCGATCTGCGCCGGGTCGGCGGC
>JAZBOO010000005.1:0-42289 GCA_036351155.1 Candidatus Krumholzibacteriia bacterium
CCTGCACCTTGACCGACTGGCGGGCCAGATCGCTCACGCCGCCCTCGGCCTCGACCCGCAAATCGTACAGATCGAAAACCGGGACCTCGGGCACAACGAATGTGAGCCGCCACCAGGTGATGGCGCTGTCGTACACGGCCGATTCCAGCGCCAGCGGCACGCTGAGGTCCCCACGCTCCAGGCTGGCCGACCAGCCCTGGGTCCCTGGGTCGGCCTCACAGTAGACTTCCAGGTCCTGACCGGGCAGGACAATGTCCGGAATATTCTGCAGGGGTTTCTGGATGACGGTGAGGGTGTCGCCCACTGCCCAGGTTTGCGCCTGGATACCCGGGGCAGACAACAGAACAGCCCCGGCCAGCGCGGCCAGGGCCAGAATGCGCGAGAGGTTCATGCTTCCCTTTCCATTCAGTCGGTCATTTCCCCCACACCATTATAACAATAACAGGCCAAATAATCAATTACACCTCTGTTCCCATCTATATTATGCTGCGGGCCTGAAACCGAACAAATCCGGCAATCCGCAGCGCGCCCGCTTCTTCCAGAAGCGGGCACGCGAGGACAGCCGGATTTGTTCGGTTCAGGCCCGCTTGCTGTGGTCCACCGCCTTCAGGATCTTGAGGTTCAGCACCACGAACCGAAAAAACTGGAACAGCTTGTTGTTCATCCAGAACTTGTCACGCTTGGTGATTTCCATGGTCTCGCCTTTCGTCCCTATTCGGGAATAATTTTCCAGCCCACCCGTCCCTGCAGCTTGTGCATGAACGTGGTGTGGATCATGCGCTTCATCCAGGCCCCGGCCAGCCCCATTTCCATGTGGGTGACGAACTGGTCACGCCCCTCCTCGTTGGGATAGCGGCGGTTGTCCGGCACCACGGGGTAAACCATGATCACCGCAGCCGACCCATCCCACAGGCTGTCGCCCATGGAGGCGATGCAGGCGGCGGCCATCTCGGTCATGCGCTCGCTGTGGGTCATGCGGCCCTCTTGCACCAGGTCGATGATATTCAGGGCCACGATGCGCCCGATGATCCCCGAAACCATGCCCGTCCGCGGCGGGGCGGGACTCTGCGGTATGCCGTTGGGATTCATATGAGGCCGCGAGATCGGTCCCGGGGGCGCGAACGCAATCCCAGCGGCAAAGATATTCGCATAATTGGGATTCTGGTACACCGCCGGCCAGGCATCGGGATTCTTGACCAGTTCGTCGTAGGGCAAGCCGTAAATGGCATCCACGGTGACCATCTTGTTGGCCGGGTTGACCACCTTGTCGGCCACGTCCTCGCCATCGGCCCCGATGAAATCCAGGGGCTGTCCCAGGAATCGTGGAATGAGCATGGCGTAGTCGTAATCGGTGGTGCCTGTTTTGCCGTCCATGTCCTGCCAGGTGATGGTCTCCGGTTCCACCAGGGTGACCGCACGCCCCACCTCGGGTGTGATGTCATAGTCCTTGAACACCGCCCCGATGAACTCGGCCGCCGTGGTGGGCCGGCCCTTGTAGTCGACCTTGAGACCGCGGATGCCGAAATCGCCCAGCTCAGGTTCGTTGCTCAGGTAGGTGAGCTGGCACTTGTCCCTCACGCCTCGCCGAACCAGATCCTTGTGCACGTTGGTGATGTACTCCAGAGCCGCACCCTGACAGGTGGCCGCGCCGTGTCCGGTGCCGATGACGATGCGCTGCTTCTCCCCCTTGAGCATGCGTTCCACCGCCGCCAGGTAGTGCTCCTTGGCTTCCAGCGCGTGAGGCGGCGAACAGATGGACCAGGTGTTGCCCACCTTGGGCCCCAGTCCGGGGGTGGCCTCGAAATCCAGCTTGGGCCCGGTGGCCACCAGCAGAAAATCGTAATCGATGCGCACCGGTTCGGCATCTGGCCCGTTCGGCACGGCCATCACGTACTGGTCGTCGGGATGCACCTCGGTGGCTTGCCCGGCAATGAACCGGACATTGAATTTCTTGTAAACTCCAGGCAGGTCGAACATGGTCTTGGCCACATCCATGCGGTCGATCCCCACCCAGACCAGCGAAGGGATGTAGACAAACTTCTCCGAACGGTTGATCACCGTGACTTCGTGCCCCTTGCCCAGCTTGTCGCCCAGGTACAGGGCAGCGGTATGTCCGGCAAACCCCGCTCCGATCACACAAATCTTTGCCATGGATGACCTTTCCCGGAGCCTGGCACGGAATGGCTCCCCCTGTTTCGCGAAATTGAAACCACTTTATTATTCAATAACCTTCGAATATTATTACCATATGTCCTCGTGTGTTTTCATCCATTTTTTCAGGAAAATGGGACGAGCCTTCCCAATCAGCCCACTATTTGCTATAATTTCCCATGAAACAGCACACTTCTCCCTATCAGAATGATGGTGCTCCATGATCTCGGCTCTCCCGCGCCGCTTTTTTCGCAAGAACTTCACCCACCTGGTGGTCCTGTTGCTCGTGGTCCTGTTGCCCACAGTGGTTCTGGCCGCCGGAACCTTGACCATTGCCTGCCTGGACGTGGGTCAGGGCGACGCCACCCTGATCATCTCCCCTAGCGGACAGACCCTGCTATTCGACGGGGGAAAAAGCGGACGTGGCGACAGCGTGATCCTGCCCTACCTCAACGCACAGGGTATCACCTACCTGGATTACATGGTGGCCAGCCACTACCACAGCGACCACATCGGGGGCCTGGACGAGGTCATCGCCCAGGTGCCGGTGGGTGTGGCCTACGACCGGGGCTGGAGCTACACCACCCTGACCTACAGCACCTATGCTGCGGCGGTCCAGGAAGTGCGCGAGACCATCCTGCCCGGCCAGGTGATCGACCTGGGTGAAGGCGTGACCGTGACCTGCCTGGCCCTCAACGGCAATGGGCAACTGCCTTCGCCCTACTCCAATGACAGCTACGAGAACGAGTACTGCGTGAGTCTGCTGGTCCAGTATGGCGGGTTCGATTTCTTCGTGGCAGGCGATCTGACCGGCAACCCCGATTCGGGATACGAAGACATCGAAACCAGCGTGGCCCCCCTGGTGGGAGACGTGGACGTTTACCATGTCAGCCACCACGCCAGCGACAGCAGCAGCAACCCCTTTTTCCTGCAAACGGTGCAGGCCGAAGTGTCCGTCATCTCCCTGGGCGACAACTCCTATGGCCATCCCCACCAGCCGGTATTGAACCGCCTGGTGCAGTACGGCAGCTTCGTGTACCAGACCGAGATCGGCTCGGGAGGCACCCTTCCCGCCACCGACCTGCGGGTGATCGGCGGGCACGTCGTGATCGAAACCGATGGGTTGGATGTGTACACGGTGGCCGGCGATCAGTGGCAGATTGACGAGGAATCGGTGACTCCGGCGGTGACTGGTCCTCTGGCCTCGGTCCGGGTGCTGGGCAACTATCCCAACCCGTTCAATCCCCGAACGGAAATCCGTTTCGAAACCCCGACGGCCGGACCCGCACGGCTTGAGGTCTACAACCTGGCGGGCCGCAGGATTGCCTGGCACAGCTTCCAGGCCGAAGCCGGCCTGAACCTGGTGCCCTGGCAGGGACAGGATGAACGGGGGCACCAGCAACCCGGCGGCATCTACCTGTACACGGTCACCACGGCGGCCGGCCGAGATCAAGGGCGCATGACCCTCGTCAAGTGACGGGACTCGGTTCCGGGTCCCGGCTCAGTTCAAGCGGGTGAACGACTGGCGCACCGTCTTGCCCTCGGCTTCCAGCACCAGCACATACATGCCCGAGGCCACCCGCGCCCCATCGGCGTCATCGCCGCCCCAGGCCACCTTGTTGTCTTCCCCGAACTCGAAATTACGGCGGCCCAGATCCACCACCAGGCGGCCGGCCACATCGTAAATGCGAACGGTGGACGTCGCGTCACGGTCCACCTCCACATCGAACTCCACGAAATCCAGGAAGGGATTGGGCGCCATGCCCGTGATCCTGAGATTGGCCTTCTCCGCCGGCGGCACATAGCCCTGACCGCCTTCCAGCAGTGTCAGCGTGCTCACGCCCAGACCATCGGGGTCCAGCCAGTCGCTCAACCGTGTGCTGGGGCTTCCGCCCCCCGACCACGAGATGTACAGCCGGCCGTACCAGTCGGGTTCATCGTTCCCACAGGCGGCATACCCGCCGTGCAGCTGCCCCACGATCAGATGGCTGGCATTGAACAGCGGCGACCCGGACGAGCCGCCCTCGGTGGTGCCCAGGTCCCAGTCGGCCACCCGCAGATGGGTATTGTTGCCGGGCCCGACATCTTCCAGGTAGGTGGTGATGGACAGGGGATCGTTCTCGAAGGAGATGCTCTTCTCGTCGGTGCTCGGGTGGTGGATGCACACCGCGCTGGCCGGCACACCGGGCGACCGGTCCCAGCCGGCGAAGTTCACGCCGAAGGCCGGATCCAGATCCTCTTCCAGCTCCAGCAGAGTGAAATCGCTGATGGAGTAGGAGGCCAGCAACGTGGTGCCGGTGCTGAACTCGGCCAGGCTCCCACCCCCCTGTTGACCACAGGTCGGGCTTTCGTAGTTCCAGTAGATGACCACCGTGGGCGCCGCACTGGCGGTGACGCTGCAGTGGTGCGCAGTGAGGAACAGAGGCCGTTCGTCTTCGGCCGTGTTGTTGACCATGACCCCGGTGCACTTCCAGGTCGCGCCGATGGTGTAGACCCCCACCGTGGCGATCTCGTCACGCCAGTCGTCTCCCTCGGGGCAATTCACGTCGATGTTACAGGACCCCGACTTGTCACTGCTGCCCTCGCCGAAGTAGCGGTAACCCCAGCCCACCGTGCCCAGCTGGAGGTCCCAGTCGGCGAAGGTTCCGAATGGCAAGCGCAGTTCCAGGATGACCTGATCGGCCAGGATCACCGGGGTCCACAGCTGACCATGGGCCTGGTTGTCCTCGGGTCCGAAGGAGTACACGGGCCCCTGGCCGTCAGCCGCCAGCACCAGCAAACGCGCCCCGGCCGGCAAGCGAAAGAGATCGAACCCCAGCCCCACGCTCAGCGCTCCCGGACAATCCAGACGCAGGCGCCACACGCGATCGCCCCCGGCCAGAACCTCCCAGGTGCCGGCATCGACGGGTGAAATCTGCACCCGGTTGGGCACCGCGAACCGGTAGGGTTCACCCTGCAAAGCGCGCTCGGCGTCGTCCCGGGCCAGCGCCACCTTGTCGGCCCCGGCCATGGTGACCGCATCGATCTGCGCGGTGGGCAAAACCCGGTCGGTTCCGGTCAAAGGCGTTCCCCCGGTCCCTGCCCCCAGGACCGATCCCGCGCCCAGCAACAACATGGCGATCAGGGCAAAGCGTGTCTTATTCATCGACCTCATCCTTTGGTTCAAGGGCAGCCACGGGCACGGTGTCATCCACCGCCGCGGTCGCGTTCCAGGCAATGACCCAGCCCAGCAAGACCTGGCTGAGATAGTGTTTGCGATCATTCATGCGCGACCAGCCGGTAGCCACCGAAGCGGCCCGGGCCAGGCCGGGGATGGGCCCACCCGGCCAGCGACGGGCCAGCGTGAGCAGGGGCACAGCGGCCATGAAGGTATGGCCCGAGGCCGAGTTGTCGGCATTCATGGGCCGCCAGCGCGGGCTCCCATCGGACGACGAGGGTCGATTGGCCCCCAGCCCTCTCTGCACCGTCCACAGGGTGGGCAGCCCCACCACCATGGCCTCGAAGTTCTTGCGCCCCCAGCGGGTGAAGGCGTTGGTTTTCAGCCAGGCGTCGATAGCGCCGAGCAGCAGCCAGTTCACGAACCAGAACCGTTCCCCGAATATCTTGAACACATGGGATACCTGGTCGGACACCTTCGACCGGACCTGCCCGGTGTGCCACTGATCCACCGCTTCATCTGCCCCGCTGTAGGCCAGCAACCCTGCCCCGGCCACACCCGCAGCCAGCTTCAGGAAGCTCCGGCGTCCGTAGTTGCGTCGCCAGTGCGCGCCGGTGCCCACGAAAAGATGGCGCCGGTTTCCCTTGCGCCGCCGCACCGAGGGCACCACCAGAAAGGCGCAGACCAGACTGAGCCCGATGATCACCCACATCATACTTCACCTGCCAGCATTCGTCCCACGTCCTCGGCCATGGCCGCCGCACTGGTCAGCCCCGGGCTTTCAATCCCCACCAGGTTGATCAAACCTTCCAGATCGCCCTCTTCCCGGCAAATTTCGAAGTCCCGGAAACCTTTGACCACCAGCTTGGGCCGGTATCCGCTCATGTCCGGCACCAGGTCTTCCGCTTCCAGCCAGGGCAAGAAGCGGCGAGCTGCCTCAAAAAACTGATTTCCGCGGGCAGGGTCCACTCCGTAGTCCAGACCGTCGCCGGGAAGGTCGCGCACCGCCAGGGGCGTTTCGGCCTCCTGCGTGTCGGGGCCCAGTCTCAGCTGGCCGTCCAGGTCCAGGCACACGTGCACGCCCAGACTGCTGCCGTCGGCCGGAGGCACGGGATACACCAGATGCCTGAACCGCCCTGCATGCCGGGGAGCCAGCTTGAAATAGTTTCCCTTGAGCAGGGTCTGTCGCCACCGGCGGGCTTCGATATCCACACCGGCCAGGACGGCCACCAGGTCGGCCCGCAGCCCGGCGGCGTTGACCACCCAGGTGGAGGTGTGGGTCCAGCCATCGGCCCGTCCGGTGCCCGATGGCTCCACCTGCACCAGCCAGCCGTCGGTGTGGCGTTCCAGCCCCGTGACCTGGGCGGCCGTCATGATCTGGGCTCCATTTTCCCTGGCCTGATGGGCATAAGCCCTGGCGGCCCCTTCAGGATCCAGAATGCCCGTGCGCGGAGAGAACAGGCCGGCCACAGCTCGAATATCCGGCTCCAGCTTTTTGAGGGCCTCGCCATCGATCAGCACCAGGTCCTCCACCTCATTGGCCTGGCCCAGGTTCAGCAGGCGCTCCAGCTCGGGCAATTCAGCCTCTTCCACGGCCACGATCAACTTGCCGCATTCCTGATAGTCCACCCCATGTTCGAGGCAAAACTTCTTGAGCAGTCGCCGTCCACGCACGCAGTAGTGGGCCTTGCGGCTGCCGGCCGGGTAGTACATGCCGCCGTGGCTGACCTGACTGTTGCGGCTGGTGGTGCCGCGGGCCAGGTCCCCCTCTTTTTCCAGCAAGGCGGTGGACAGCCCTCGCCGCGCAGCTTCCGCCGCCACGGCGCACCCCACGATGCCTCCGCCGATCACTGTCAGGTCCAGATCTGCCATGGTCACTTTCTTGTGTTCCTGGGCCAGGGCCAATCGGCGGGCGGCTCGGATCGAAAAACCAGCCGTTCTTTTCCCACCGGATGATCAACATGCAGTTCCGAGGCGTGCAAACCGATGCGGTGATCGGGCAGCCCCTTTCCGGCGCCATACTTGACATCGCCCACCAGCGGGCAACCGATCAAGCCCAGCTGGGCCCGAATCTGGTGTCGACGACCCGTCACCGGCTCCACCTCCACCAGAGCGCGTTCCCCCCTGGCTTCCAGAACCCGGTAACGAAGCAAGCATTCACGACCATCGGGGAACGGCTCGTTCTGGGCCCGGGTCACGCCGTGGGCGTCACCATCTTTGGCCAGCCAGGCGGTCAGTTCACCTTCGGCGAGCCGGGGCACCGCCTCGCACACCGCCCAGTAGATCTTGCGCACGGTCTTGTCCCGGAACTGGCTGGACAGCCGTGCCGCCGCCTTGCTGGTGCGGGCCAGCAACACCACGCCAGACACGTTGCGGTCCAGCCGGTGGACCAATCCCAGATAGACATTGCCCGGCTTCGCGTACCTGGTTTTCAGGTATTCCTTGGCCACATCGGTCAGGCAAACGTCGCCGCTGCGGTCGCTTTGAACCAGCAAACCGGCGGGTTTGGTCACCACCAGCAGGTGGTTATCCTCGTGAAGCACCTCGAGTTCCATGGCGCCACAATAAAACAAGGTCTCCCTCTCGTCACTGTTTCCCTGGAAATCCCCACTTGCCCGATTAATTTAGAATATTGAAAACCCCTATCCTCTGGAGGTCGTTCGCATATGAATCCTCGCATTCTGACCTTGCTGGCCGTCCTCGTGATCCTGCCCCCCGTTCTGGGCGGTTGTCTGGATCAAGATGAAAGCCCCTCAATGACCCGGGAACCGGTGACCATGGACAGATTGAACTACCCGGAAACCAGGACCGTCGACCAGCAGGACGACTACCACGGCACGGTGGTGCCTGACCCCTACCGCTGGCTGGAGGACGCCGACAGCGCCGAAACCGCCCGGTGGGTCGAAGCGCAGAACGCCGTCACCTTTGGGTTCCTGGAATCCATTCCCGAGCGCACCCACTACGAAAAGCGCCTCACCGAGATCTGGGATTACACCCGCTACGGAGTGCCCCGACAGAAGGGCAAGCGCACCTTCTTCACCCGGAACGATGGGTTGCAGGACCAGTCGGTCCTCTTTGTCCAGGACAGCCCCGAAGCCGAGCCCCGGGTTTTGCTGGACCCCAACACCCTGAGCGACGACGGCACCGTGGCCCTGGGCGGCTACAGCATCAGTGATGACGGGCGTTACCTGGCCTGGGCCACCAACGTGTCCGGATCGGACTGGCGCACCTGGTACGTGCGCGACGTGGACACGGGTCAGGACCTGGACGACAAGATCGAGTGGAGCAAGTTCAGCGGCGCCTCCTGGAACAAGGATGCCACGGGGTTCTACTACTCCCGCTACGACGCGCCCAAGGCCGGCGAAGCCCTCGAGGGCAGCAACTATTTCCAGAAACTGTTCTACCACCGGTTGGGCACCAGCCAGGACCAGGACCAGCTGGTGTACGAACGTCCCGACCAGAAAGAGTGGGGTTTCAGCGGCTCGGTTGCCGAGGATGGCCGCTACCTGGTGATCTCAGTGTGGCAAGGTTCAGCCGACAAGAACCGGCTGTACTACAAGGATCTTTTCGACAAGAGCCTGGTCGTGCGCAAGCTGCTGGACGACTTCGATGCCCAGTACACTTTCCTGCACAACGAGGGGCCCATCTTCTATCTGGCCACCAACCTGGAGGCGCCCAGACAACGGATCATCAGTATCGACATCACCCAGCCCGCGCGCGAAAACTGGAAAACGGTGGTGCCCGAGTCCGAAGACCCCATCGACGGCGTGTCGGTGGTCAACAACAGCTTCGTGGTCACCTACATGCACGATGTGGCCAACGAGGTGAAGGTTTTCGACTTTGCTGGTCATCTGAAGAATGAGATCGCCCTGCCGGGTCTAGGCAGCGTGGGCGGCTTTGGCGGCAAATCCACCGACACCGAAACCTACTACGTTTTCAACAGCTACCTGAACCCCAGCGAGATCTACCACCACAATTTTACCACCGGACAGAGCACCCTGTTCCGGGCACCGGAAATCGATTTCGACTTCAGCGGCTACACGACCACGCGCGTGTTTTATTCCAGCAAGGACGGCACCCGGGTGCCCCTGTTCCTGACCCACCGCAAGGACCTGGAACTGGATGGCACCAACCCCACCATCCTCTACGGGTACGGCGGATTCAATGCCTCCATGAACCCGGACTTCCGGATTTCGCTCTTGCCCTGGATCGAAAATGGTGGGGTTTATGCCGTGGCCAACATCCGCGGCGGCGGGGAATACGGGCAGGAGTGGCACAAGGCCGGGACCCTGAAAAACAAGCAAAACGTTTTCGATGATTTCATCGCCGCGGCCGAGTATCTGATCCGCGAGGGTTTCACAAGCCCCAGCAAGCTGGCCGTGCAGGGCGGCAGCAACGGCGGTACCCTGGTGGGTGCGGTGATCAATCAGCGGCCCGAGTTGTTCGCCGCGGCACTGCCGGCGGTGGGCGTGATGGACATGCTGCGGTTCCAGCTGTTCACCATCGGCTGGGCCTGGACCAGCGACTACGGCAGCAGCGATGATCCCGAGCTGTTCCCGGTGCTGCGCGCCTATAGTCCGTATCACAACCTGGTGCCCGGAACCGAGTACCCCGCCGTGATGGTGACCACCGCTGACCACGACGACCGCGTGGTGCCCGGGCACAGCTTCAAGTATGCGGCACGTCTGCAGGCCTGCCAGGCCGGTAACCTGCCCGTGATCATCCGGGTCCAGACCAAGGCCGGTCACGGGGGCGGCATGCCCACCTCGATGGTCATCCAGGAAGTGGCCGACCGCTACGCCTTCCTGCACCGAACCCTGGGGATGTAGCCAGGGGCGAAACCAGGTCATGAAAAAACCGCCGGCCTTTCGGGGTCGGCGGTTTTCCATGCAGCAGGACCAGGATCAGTACCCAGCCGCCTTGAACTTCTCCACGTACCGGGGATCCTCGCCCTGGATATGGTCGATCAGCCAGGTGCTCAGAAACACCAGGATATCCACACCCAGATTGATGTCTCCGTTGCGGTGCTGCTTGTTGAACTCCATGGTCTTCCTCACGAAGGCGATGTGCTTCGCCCGGTGGGCGTCGAAGTCCTCGTAGCCCACCTCCTTCATGATGCCTTCCTCGAAAGTGAAGTGCTCGTCTATGTAGGACACCAGCTGCTCGAGCGCCTGCGCTTCGGCCTGCTGGTTGCTGGGCTCGGCTTCCAGTTCGATCAGCCGGTTGATCAGATCGACCAGCTTGCCGTGCTGGTTGTCAATGCAGTCGACACCCAGTTTCAGTTCTTCGGTGAACAGGATTTTATCCAAGGTTTTCCTCCCCTGGGAGTGGATCGGGTCATGTTTCCTTTATTGTCGGGCGATCAGAAGAAAATTCAACGCTTTTTTGCCGCCCCATTCCGATCATACCCGGCCAGGAACAGACCGGCCACCACCAGAAGCAAGCCCAGGCCGGTGCGCCAGTAGTCCGCATCTTCCCCGAACACCACCCAGGACACCAGCACGGCCAGGGGAACCTTCAGGTTGTTGGCCACCCCCAGAAGGCCCGCAGAAACCAGAGCCGCCCCCTTGTTCCACAGGTAAAAACCCACGGCGGTGGGAATCAGACCCAGATAAACCAGGGCCGGCCAGTGCCCCATCTCCAGTCCGCTTCCCTGGGCCACCGGATGGGCCAGCAACCAGAGCGCAGGCACCAGACATCCGCCCAGGTACATGCGCCCCATGAGGTGGACATCCCCCAGGGATTGCTTGCGTTTCAGATCGCCGTACAGGACTTGCCCCACCGCGAAGGCCAGGTTGGCCCCCTGCAAGAGGATGATGCCCCGCCAGGCCGCGTTCTCGGGCAGCCCCTGGGCCACAACCACGCCTGCACCGGCCACCGCCAGAACCGCCGCAGCCACGATGTGCCAGCTGGCCCGGTGCTGCCGCACGGCTGCCAGCCCCACCACATAAAGAGGTGTGAAGATGGTGAACAGGGCCACCATCCAGGCGGGCAAGTAGGCAAAGGAAGAGATGTACAGGACGTACATGAGACCGAACTGCAGCGCTCCCAGGCCCATGGCCTGCAGGTCTTGACGCCACCGCATCTCAAAAGGCCGCCAAAAGGGGAGAAATGCCAGGGTGGCCAGGGCCAGCCTGACCAGAGACACCAGGGCGGGATCCACCCCCGTCAGCTGCCCCTTGATCAGCCCGAAACTGAAGGCCCACAACAGCGAAGCCACCAGGAGGTACCACATACGGCGGCCTACTTGAGCAAGGTGAGCTTGGCCACCGAGGTTCGTGAGTGCACCGACAACCGGGCGAAGTACACGCCTGCGGCAGCGGTCTGGCCTCCGTCATCCTTGCCGTCCCAGATCACCTGGTGCTCGCCGGCCGACCTGCTCTCATGCAGAAGGGTCCGGATGCGCCGTCCCGAAACATCATGAATCACCAGTTCCACCGGAGCGGGTTCCCCCATCGTGAACTGCACGGTGGTCCGGGGATTGAAAGGATTGGGCCAGGCGCCGCTGATGGCCGTTTCACGAGCAGGCAGAGACTCCACTCCGGAAGTCCCCCCGGGAATGGTCTCGCACAGGATCCAGTTCTCGGGGTCCAGAGCAATGAACAGGGCATCGTCGGGCACGTCCAGGGTATACCACTGCTCCCGGCGATCGCACGGCACGGTGAAATCCACGAACGCCCCGCCCGGCGAATACACCCGCACATCCACGGGCATGTCGAAAATTCCGGTGTTGGTTTGCACCTGGGTGAGCTTCAGCTGCAGGCGCCGGGCCCCGGCCTCCCCGGCAAAGCTGTAGTCGTAGCGATAGCGGGGGAAGTAGCTCCCATAGATCCACTGCTGAAAGAAGCTGTCCAGCTCCCGGCCACTGACCGCTTCCATG
The DNA here is from genome assembly GCA_036351155.1 of Candidatus Krumholzibacteriia bacterium. Classification (GTDB taxonomy): domain Bacteria; phylum Krumholzibacteriota; class Krumholzibacteriia; order LZORAL124-64-63; family LZORAL124-64-63; genus LZORAL124-64-63. Next base: position 12,189 of record JAZBOO010000005.1, read on the forward strand.
GCATCGCGGAACTGCTCGGTGGTGGCGCTGCCGTAGCCGTACAGCGCGCGGTAGTGGGCCAGGCCCGCGAAGAAATCCTCATCCCCAAGCACCCGGCGCAACATGTGGGGCACCCACGAGGCCTTCAGGTAAGACAGGTTGTAATCGAAGATCGTCCAGAAATTGCCCGGGTTTTCCACGAAGATGGTGCCGTCGCCGGTGTACCTGGCCAGGGCCATCTCCTCGTGGTAGGCATCCACGCCCTCGTTGATCTCGCGCCAGTAGGCTTCGCTCCAGGTGGCGAATCCCTCGTTCAGCCAGATGTGCCCGAAATCGGCGCAGGTCACCAGATCGCCCCACCACTGATGGGCCAGCTCGTGGGCGATGATGCCCTGGCCAAAGGCCCCGTAGTTCAGGCTGGTCAGGGTCTGGTGCTCCATGCCCCCGCCCCAGGGAAAGTGGGCATGGCCGTACTTCTCGTCGATGAAGGGATACTCTCCATAGGCCGCCGCAAAAGCTTGCAGCATGTCCACGGTCACGGGAAAACCGGCCTCGGCCTGGTTCAGGGTTCCCGGCACGATGTAATGCCGCACCGGCATGACCTGCCCATCCAGCCCCGTGTAGCTATCCTCCAGCACGCTGTAAGGATGGATGGCCAGCGACACCAGATAAGTGACGATGGGGTAGTTCTCGCGCCAGTGATAGGTCACCCGATCGGCCACCGGAGAGGAGGTGCCGATCAACAGACCGTTGCTGGCCACCATCAGGCTGGCCGGAACCGTCACCCGCAGATCCACCGTGTCGGCCTTGTCCGTGTTCACGTCCTTGCAGGGCCACCACTGGCGGGCGCCGTAAGGCTCACTCAGTGTCCAGATCAACGGAGCCCCCGCGTAGTAGTCCCAGCCGAAGCTGTCGCCCTCGGGATTGCCTCCGTAGGTGACCGTCACGGTGAGCTCTTCACCCGGCAGGTAAGGCCGGTCCAGCACGATGGTCAGGATGTCCCCCTCCCGACTGAACCCTGCCGTCTGTCCCGCACTCTGCACGCTGCTGACCGCCATTCCGGCGCCCAGGTGGAGGTCTACCTGATCCAGGGCAGGATCGCCGGCCCCACCGACAACGCGCGCCCGCATGGTCACCACGCCCTCCAGCTGGAAGACCTCGGGGTACAGATCCAGGGCCAGGTCGTAGGCCAGAACATCGTAGCGATCCATGCTCGCGGTCTTGCCGGGATCCTGCTGCGCGAACTTCTGGTGCCGGCGGGCCTTGGTCTCCGCCTCGAGAGCCAGGCTCTGGTGCTTGCGGTACTGCGGGGCAAAGGGAGTGGCCTCGGGGCCGGGAGCCATGGGCACCGGCTGGCCCACCACGGCGGGCGCCTGCCCCAGAACGCAGGCCAGGCATATGATGATGAGTAAACGGGCCATGATGACTCCCGGACGGAGAAAGGGGACGGCGACCCATGAATTATAGGACAACTGACCCTCCACGTAAACGGGACGGCCCCCGTTCAGGGACCGTCCCGCCATCAGATCATGAAGTGCTCAACCGACCCCGGGGGATCAGCCGACTTCCATCATCAGGGTCAGCAGATCGCACACGCGGTTGCTGTAGCCCCATTCGTTGTCGTACCAGCTGATGGTCTTCAGCAGGTTGCCGCCGATCACCGAGGTGCAGCCGGGATCGAACACCGAGCTGTGGGGATCGCCCACGATATCGGAGCTGACGATGAAATCATCATTGTAGGACAGGATGCCCTTGAAGCGGTCGCTCTCGGCGGCGGCCTTCATGGCGGCGTTCACGTCAGCGGCGGTCAGGCTCTTGGACATGACCGTGGTCAGGTCGACCACCGAACCGTTGGGCACGGGCACGCGCATGGCCATGCCGTCCATCTTGCCGTTCAGGTTGGGCAGCACCTTGCCCACGGCCTTGGCCGCGCCGGTGGTGGTGGGAATGATGTTCTCGGCCGCCGCCCGTGCCCGCCGAAAGTCGCTGTGGGGCGCATCGACCAGCTTCTGGTCGTTGGTGTAGGCATGGGTGGTGGTCATCAGGCCGTGCTCGATACCGAATTCCTTGTCCAGCACGTAGGCCAGCGGCGCCAGGCAGTTGGTGGTGCACGAGGCGTTGGATACGATCTTGTGCTCGGCCTTCAGGTCCTCGTTGTTCACACCCAGGACGATGGTGGCATCGATCTCATCCTTCGAGGGCACGGTCAGAATGGCCTTGCCGGCGCCGGCGGTCAGGTGCTGAGCCACCGCTTCACGGGTCCGGAAAATACCCGTCGATTCGATGACGATGTCCACGCCCAGCTCTTTCCAGGGCAGCTCGCTGGGATTGCGCATGGCGGTGATCCGGGTGGTCCCCTTGCCCGTGATCAGCTTGTCCCCGTCCAGAACAGCCTGGCCCGGGAAATTGCCCATCACCGTGTCGTGGCGCAGCAGGTAAGCCAGGGCCTTGGGATCGGTGATGTCGTTGATGGCGACGATTTCCACGTCCGGACGATCCTGCAGAATGCGAAAAACCGACCGGCCGATCCTGCCGAACCCATTGATGGCAACCTTCATGATAAACCTTCCTTGTCGAAATTCCGGTGAGGTCTGGCGGCAACAACTGGCGCCGCGGCACGATCCTCACCATATTTTCCAGCCTTGATGCTGGCCTCTCTTACCAGAAACCCGAAAACCGGAGGACACCCGTGCCCACTTACGAGTATGAATGTACCCGCTGCAGCCTCGTCTTCGAGGAATTCAAGCCCATGTCGGCCCCCAAGCGCCAGCGTTGCCCGGAATGCCGGGGCAAGGTCGAGCGCCTGATCAGCGGCGGGACGGGTATACTTTTCAAAGGCTCGGGCTTTTACATCAACGACTCCCGTGGTAAAACAGGAGGGACGGGGAATGCGTCCGCCGAAGCGCAAAGTTCCGCCGCGGAAAAAGCCCCCACCAAATCCAAGCCTGAAGCCAAGGCCAATGATACCAACAAAGGCCAGAAGAACAAGGCCTAACCGCCCATTCGGGCCGGATTTCCCGTTTCCGGCACCTTCGGGCCGGCCCCCTTACCCAGCGAGGTACCCATGCCGATCGAAAAAGCCCTGGTCACCATCGACAACCGGACGGTGGAGATCACCCCCGGAACCACCCTGCGCCAGTACCTGGCCGACCAGAACCTGCTCGACCGGCACGAAGACAACCCCATCGCCATCGCCTCGATCAACGGGCGCCGGGTCAGCCTGGCCGAGCCCCTGTTTGGCGAGGACAGGATCCGGCTGATCAGACTGAAGGAAACCGAGGCCCACACCACCATTCAGCGCACCTTGCTTTTCGTGCTGAACGTGGCCGTGGACGAGCTGTTTCCCGGGGCGCGCATCAAGGTCGATTTCAGCTACGGCTCGGGCACATACTGCGCCCTGGCCGACCACACGCCCCTGGATGCCGCCCAGATCGCCACCGTGGAAAAGCGCATGTACCAGCTGGTGGACCTGGACCTGGCCTTGACTCCCCAGCGTTTCGGCCTGCGGGCCTTGCAGAAGATGTACCAGCGCCTGGGTGACGAGGAAAATCTGACCACGGCCCGCTACATCCGGCGCGATTCACTGAATCTGTCCCGCATGGAAGGTCATGACCAGCTGTACTACGGGCGTCAGCTCCCTTCGACAGGCTACCTGCGGGCGTTCAAGCTGCTGCCCGAAGCCCCCGGGTTCGTGCTGCTTTCCAACGTCAAGGGGGAGCCGGCCCGCATTCCCGAGTTTCTGCCCCAGCCCAAGCTGCTGGACACCCTTCGCGAATACACCGATTGGTCCGAAAACATTCAGGTCAACACCACGGGCCGGGTGAACGAGTACATCGTCCAGGGGCGCACTTCCGAGCTGATCCAGATCAGCGAGGCCCGCCACACCAAGTTCTTTGTCGAGGCCGCCCAGCAGATCGCCGACATGTCCGACCAGGGCCGACTGGTCCTTCTGGCCGGCCCCAGCAGCAGCGGCAAAACCAGCAGCGCCAAGCGGTTGTCGGTTCAGCTGCGGGTTCTGGGCTACCGTCCCTTTGCCCTGAGTCTGGACGACTATTTCGTCGACCGCGAGGACACCCCCCGCAGTGCCGACGGCGACTACGACTACGAAGCCCTGGGCGCCCTGAAGGTGGACCTGTTCAATCAGCACCTCAAGGCCCTGATGGCCGGCGAAGAGGTGCACCTGCCGCGGTTCAACTTCCGCACCGGTAAGGCCGAGGAGGCCGCCACCCCCACCCGCCTGCGGCGGGGTGACCCCTTGCTGGTCGAGGGCATCCACGCCCTGAACCCCCTGTTGACCCCGGCCATTCCTGACTTCGAAAAAACACGGATTTACGTGTCGGCCCTGTGCCACCTGAACATCGACAACATCAGCTACATCAAGACCACCCATAGCCGGCTGTACCGGCGCATCGTGCGTGACGCCCAGTTCCGGGGCTACACCGCCAGCGACACCCTGGCCCGCTGGCCCAAGGTGCGCCAGGGCGAGGAAGCGCACATCTTTCCCCACCAGAACAACGCCGACCTGTTTTTCAACTCGGGATTGACCTACGAAATGGCGGTGCTGAAGCTGTGGGCCGAGCCCCGGCTGGCCGCCGTGGACCTGGACGACCCGAACTACGGGCTGGCTCGCACGCTGATCGACCTGCTGGCGCTGCTGTTGCCCATCGACGCCAGTCAGGTGCCCCCGACCTCGCTGTTGCGCGAGTTCATCGGGGGCAGCGGGTTCAATTACTGATCCATCAGGAAATCAGGGAACCAGGAAGTTCTCTTGCAGCTTGGCCACCGCGTCGGCGGCCTGGTTCTCGTGGGTCACGAACGAGACCGTGGCCAGGCTGGTGGAAATCATGAGGATTTCGACCTCGGCCTCGGCCATGGAGGCGAACACCGTGCCGCTGATGGCGGGGCGTTCGGAAAAATGCGGGCCGTATATGGACAGCACGCTGCAGTGGCGCACACATTCGATGGTGGCTGCCTGGATATCATCCTGCAGGTCCTGAAGTATACCGAGGGTCTGGTCCAGGTCGGGGTGGTTGATGGCGAAGCAGAGGCTGCTCAATCCCTGGGCATCGGGAAAAGAGGTCACGCAGGTGATGTTGATGCCCTTGCCGCCCAGGGCAGACAGAGCCCGGCTTTCGACCCGGCTGCTCACCGGAGCCCCCAGAATCCTGATGATCACCAGATTGTCGGTTCTGGTGATACCTCCCACGGCGATTTTTCCGGTCATGCGGTGCAGCTCCTCCATAAGCGGGCAGGCCCCCGCTCCGGGACCCCCTTGCCATCCCAAGTTAATCCACAGCAAGCTGGAGACCAAAAAATCATTGGAATGGAGTGAATGCGCTTTTCCGGTGACAGTACGCTGCCCCAGAGGCTATCCTTCGGAGGAGATCAAAACCGTGCCCACCGGCATTTCACCCACCACGCAGGAGCAGGAAAAATGAAGAAAGTTGCCGTCATCCTGAGCGGCTGCGGCGTGTACGACGGGTCGGAAATCCACGAGGCCTGCGCCGCCCTGCTGGCCCTGGATCGCCTGGACGCCCAGGCCGTCATTTGCGCCCCTCGCGGCCCCCAGATGCACACCATCAACCACCTGGCCGGCGAGCCCGAGTCCGGAGGCGCCCGCGATATCCTCGAGGAATCGGCCCGCCTGGCCCGAGGCGAGATCAAGGCCCTGGACGAGGTGGATCCCCTGGAAGTGGACGCGGTTCTGTTGCCCGGCGGGTTCGGTGCGGCCAAGAACCTGTGCAACTTCGCCACCGAGGGCGCCCGTTGCACCGTCCATCCCCAGGTGGAGGCCTTCCTGAAAGAGGCCCACCAGATCAATCGTCCCATCGGGGCCATGTGCATCGCCCCGGTCATCCTGGCCCGTATCTTCGGCAAGGAACTGGCGCCGCGCCTGACCATCGGGACCGACCGGGACACCGCCCTGGCCATCGGCGACATGGGCGCCCAGCACGTGGACTGCCCGGCCACCGAAACCGTGGTCGACCAGGACAACAAGCTGGTGACAACCCCTGCTTACATGTCGGCCGGACGGATTGGCGAGGTTTTCGACGGCGCTCTGGGATTCGTGGAAAAGCTGCTGGCCCTGACCCGCTGAACTGCCCGCCCCGTCGGAGGGTTGGTTCGGTTCTCCACTCCAGAAACCAGGCCCTGCGAACCACCTTTTCGCAGGGCCTATCGCTATCTGTGGGGGTGCCGGCGAATCCCTGCCACAAGGTGTTGCCTTTTTCCCTCTGATCAGGTTAATGTTCCCGCATTCACTCGCCCGTGAATCCCATCAAGATCAAATTTGTGCCGGCGCTTTTCGCGTTGCGGCCCCTGTTATCTGTTTCTGTCCTGTCTGGAGGAGCCACATCATGGACGACATCAAACGCCACAGCAACCAGCCTGCAGAACCCGAGATGGATCACCACGCCCCCCGCCGCCGTTCCCCCTGGGGCACGGTCGAAGGTCGGGTGATCAGCCTGGTCAGCCGCAAGGGCGGGGTGGGCAAGACCACCAGCGCCGTCAACCTGGGCGCAGCGTTGAGCCTCTCGGGCCACACGGTCCTGGTGGTGGGCACCGACCCCCAGTGCGGCGTGTGCCGGACCCTGGGCTCCGGGCCCGCCGATCTGGATGTGCGCCTGGGCGATCTTTTCCGGGGCCAGGACAACCTGATGGACCTGGCCCAGACCTCGCCCCTGGAAGGCTTGCATTTCGTGTCCCCGGGCATCACCAGCCTGGAAGAAGAAGAGTTCTACACCGAGAGTCTGGCCACCAAGGTGGACGATTTCGTCGCCGCGGTGGACCACGCCCGGAACTTCTACGACACCATCCTGATCGATTGCCCCCCCAGCCTGGGTGCCGCCTCGCGTGCCGCCTTGCTGGCCTCGGACAGCTATCTGGTGCCGGTCCAGGCCGAGGAACTGTGCCGCGAATCGCTGGACAGCCTGGTCAGCTTCGTCGACACCTTCCGCGAGCGCCATTACCCCACCGAAGCAGGCTTCCTGGATGCCGACAACCTGGACGAGGACCTGGATAACGGCCCTCAGCCCCTGGACCTCGAGGGCATGTTCCTGACCATGGTCAACGAGCGCACCCGCATGGGCCAGCACGTGGCCGCCAAGGTGGACGAACAGTTTGGCCCCTTCCTGTTTTCCAGCAGCATTCCCCGCACCACCCGGCTCAGTGAAATGGCCCTGCGTGGCAAGCCCGCGGTGATCTACGATCGCCGGAGCAAGGGCAGCCGGGCCTACTTCGATCTGGCCGATGAGCTGGTCACGCGATTCCGGTTGAAATCCCAGAGCGACGAAACCACCTTTGATCAGGATTTGCCGGAAAAGGCCCATGGCCTCCCCCGGTCTCCTGCCGATTCCCGCCTGGAGCAATCCGCCGGCGCGGACACCGGAGGTGGACTGGAAGGATTCCTGAACGCCCTGGGCGCAGGCCGCAACGTGGCCTCGTCCATTCCGGCCTTCGAAGAGCCTCAGGCTCCCGAAATGGTGTCCCTGGATGACCTGCTGGCCGAAGAGGAGCAGAGCCAACGCCAGGGGAGCGACGACTGGGACGAGGGAGTCTGGCCTAACCGCCACGACCGCCTCAACTGACCGGAGGTGCGGCCTTGACCGCTGACACGATGAAATGCCTGGTGTACGACAAGTCGTCCATGCCCTGGGACAAGACCCGCGGTTTTGTGCGGCAGGATATGCCCGCGCCCAGCCTGGACGAGGCGCGCCATCCGGCCGACGCCGAGAACGTCCTGATCAAGGTGATCTACGCCGGCTTTTGCGGGAGCGACCGCGGTATCTGGAACCGGGCGGCCTTCAAGGGCATGATCTTCGACAGCCTGAAACGTGAGAAGGCCACCACCCGGATCATCGGGCACGAGATGGTGGGCGAGATCGTGGCCACCGGCTCCAGTGTCCAGGGGCGGTACGGGTACCGGCCCAAGGACATCGTGTCGACCGAGAGCCACATCATCTGCGGCACCTGTTACCAGTGCCAGATCGGGCAGACGCACATCTGCAGCCAGGATGTCATCATCGGCATCGGCCGCGATGGCTGTTTTGCCGAGTATATCAAGCTGCCGGCCAACGTGCTGTGGCCCACCGATCCCCGGAAAATCAAGATGAAGGTGGCCGCGGTGCAGGAGCCCTTCGGCAACGCCGTGCATGCCTGCACCACCGCCGACCTGCGGGGCAAAACCGTGGCCGTGTTCGGCTGCGGCACCATCGGCATGTTCGTCATCATGGTGGCCCGGGCTCTGGGGGCCACCCGTGTGATCGGCATCGAGCCCAACCCCGCCAACGTGAAGATGGCCCGGCAACTGGGCGCCGATGAGGTGATCTCGGTGGACCTGGCGCGCCAGGCTCCCCACGGCTGGACTGCGGACAAGGAACTGGTGGCCCAGGTGCGCGAAGCGTGCGGCGGCATTGGAGCCGACGTCTCCATGGAAATGGCCGGTTTCAATTCCAGCGTGAACAACGCCATCCAGTCCACCCGGCGAGGCGGCGAGGTCATCCTGTTCGGTCTCAAGCAGGGCAACTTTCACATCCAGGCTTTCGATCGGCTGATCGTCAACGGCATCACCCTGCACAGCGTGATCGGTCGCCGGATTTTCGAAACCTGGTATATTACCCGGAACCTTCTGGAAGACCAGTCCAACGGTATCCAGGAAAAAATTGCCGATGTCATTCTCGGGGGTGGCGACGATGCCGTCGTGCACATCGACGACTTCGCTCCCGAGTCGTTCGAAAAAACTCTGGCCGCCTGGCCCAAGCCGTTGATCCAGTTCTGACCGGCCTGGCGCATGGCGGCCCCAGGAAAGGCTGCCATGCGCATCACGATCGAATTCTGCAAGGTTTGAAACTACGATCCCCAGGCCACCAGTTTGGCGGCCGATCTCCAGCAACGATATCAAGTGGAAGCTGAATTGATCCCCTCGGGCGGCGGCGTGTTCGAGGTCGAGGCGGATGGCACCTTGGTGTTCAGCAAGAAGGCCCTCGATCGCTTCCCCGAGCACGAGGAAGTGTTCCAGGCCATCGACAAGCTGAAGGCCTGACCTTCGCGGCACAAGAAAAACCCCCTTCCCAGCACCAGCGGCCAAGGGGGAGACCAGGAACCGGTGCCAGAAAGGGGGTATGCCGGACCGCGTGGGGCACGGCCCTGAGCTATTTGTTCTGCGCTTTCTCCTTCAACCTGGCCAGCTCCTTCTTCAGCTGGCCCAGTTCCTGTCGCATGGCATCCAGTTCGGCCTCCAGCTCGGCCTCGCTGGCGTCATCCAGCTGACGGTCGATGGTCCGGTAGTGGCGGTGATGACTCCAGTCGTGGGTGTCAAAACCCTCGAAAGCCCCGTCCAGGGCGTCCGCCACCTCGGCCATGACCGCATCCAGGTCCACTTCCCATTCGTCATCGGCCAGAGCCAGACTCAGGTTGTTGTCCTGGCCGAAACGGAATTCCATCTGCATTTCCGACAGGGCCTGGGCCACCTCGGAGACGGTGTCCGACACGAGCATGCCGATCTGATCCATGTCCACCACCGCCACCTTGGACTTGCCGTCCTCGGTCATGGTGATGGTCATCTCGCTGCCCTCGGTGTTGATGGTGATGTGGGAATCGTGACCGCCGATCACCAGGTGACGGTCTGATTTGGTAGTGTCGACCTTGTCTCTGGCCAGCGCCTGGGAAGCGGCTCCAAGCAGGAGTATCAGACCGGCCAAGAGGATGAGTGTCTGGACTGTCAAACGGCGCATCTGAGTACCTCCTCCAACATCACAGCTGGGTCGCAGATAAAAAACAAGGACAGGAACCAGCGGTCCCTGTCCATGAATACGCCTGTCAGCCTCGGAAGGTTTCAGGCTAATTACTGCACGCCCGAACGTCGCCACCAGCGGTCATCGGTGCGGAACACCAGCGAACCGCCCTGCCCCTGACGGGGGCGCACCAGTGCGCCTGGTCCCACCCGCTCCGACAGCGAGGGATAGACGATTTCCAGCAAGGGTGTATTCAGCCCTGAAGAAAGCACCCTGGCGGTGAACCCATCGTCGGGCGACATCTGAACCAGCCAGTCCAGATTCACCGTCCCCACCCAGCCCGTGCCCTCGGGCGCCGAAGGGCCCATGCGAACGGGTTCCGAGCGGAAGGATTGACCGTCCCGGTCCATGGTGAACTCCACCATCACATCCGCCGGCCCGGGCAGGTATTCGGGGTCCAGGCGGACAACCACCGCGGTGATGGCGAGATCCGCGGGTTCCGCCAGCCGGGTCTGTAGTTCCGCCGCCTGGGCGTGCTGGTCGGCGCGCACCGGGTCATCAACCAGGCGCCCGGGACTGACTCCCAGGATCACACTCAGCTCCTCATGCAAATCCACGTACACACTGGTCCAGTCCTGCCCCTGGGCCGAACGCCGCGCCAGGGCTGCGGTCAGCTCCTGGGACATGAGCCAGGCCTGGTCGTGAGTGCGGTACAGCTGATCCTGGCGCGTCCGGGATTCTGCGGCCTGGCGTTTCGCCCATTGCCCCAGAAATGAATGACCCTCGGCCTGAGCCAGCGCCAGCCAGTTGTCGCTGCGATCGCGCTCGGCCAGGGTATTCCGGAATTCCTGATACTGCTCGGAGGAGAAAGTGGACCACAGACCAGCCGGCATATCACCCGGGGCAACACCCTGGGCGGCCAGCTCGGTCACCGCTTCGTAGCGGATCCGATTCCAGTAGGGTGCAAAAACCTCGGGATCGAAGGAAGCCGCGCGATGACCGGCCATTTCATCCAGGATTTGCGGGGCCTTCATCGACTTCTCGATCAACGCCGGAGGATTGCCCAGCTCCTGATATACCGCCAGCACATCGGCCAGCAAACGGGGCATCTCATTGGAGCCGAAAAGACCAATCTTGCGCCGCAACTCCCCGAGAACATCCTTGACCGCCGGGGCGGGCCAGCTGCCCTGATCGAGCTGAGGATCATACGCCACGGCCAGACTTCCCGCCTGCCGTTCGGCTGTCTTCAGCCGGACCAGAAGGAAGGCGTTGTTGCGGTAGGCCCGGGACAGAGAACTGGCCGTGGGCGAGACCTTGTCCGCCGCACTCTTGAATCTGCTTTCCCAGGCGGCTGACCAGGTGGGAGACTCGAAAAGTTCAAGAAGCGAGGCCATGCCCGAGACATTGCGACGCGCCGACTGGAAAGTGCGCCAGTAGCTGTGGGTGCCAACTTCCCGGTTCGACTCCGCCCAATCTGCGGCCACGGCACTGCCCAGCGAATCCCGCCGGGCCTTGACCTGGCTGACACTCAGCTTGTCCAGGTCGTTCCACAATACCCCCGAGCCCAGGGAATAGTGGGCCAGCTCCAGCAGGGCCAGCTCCTCGGACAGCACCTTGCCCTGTTCGTCCAGAGCCCGCAATCGGGCCAGTTCACGGTCGGGTCGATGGCCTTGCTGCATCCCTTCACGGGCCAGGTCCAGAAAAAGATCGGCCTGCATCAGGAGAGGTCCGGCGGCCTTGGCCTGCAATTCGGCCTGTGCCCGATTTCGGGCCTGCTCACCGTCGGTGCCCGGCAAAAGTCCCGTGCGCTGGATATTGTTGCGCAGGTGCACATACTCCTTTCCCACGTTGACCACTTCCAGCAGGCTGGGTGCCTTGGCTCCGGGTCGGTTCACTGCCCCCCAGTTGGCCAGGTCAAAAACACCCCACTCGCGGCCCTTCCCCGAACGATCCAGATATACCCAGCCGGCGGCCAGAACAGCCACCACCGTCAGGAAAACGGCCAGCGGGCGGGTGTTGCGTCCATTGTAGGGTTGGCGCAGGGAGACCGACTGCTTGACCAGTGGTCCCCGGCTGCGGCCCTTGGTCTCGGTGCGAAAGGTGCGTGGGCTCTGGCCCGGTGCGGGCACCGCGGCGGGCCGGACGGTGACGATGGCCGGAGAGATGGCCGGGCCCGAGGGCATGGAGCGCGTGGACAGCGCGGGCCTGTTCCCGGGGCCAGGATCCTGGTTCAGGGACAAGGCGGCGCTGGACAGGGGCTCCAGGGGCGATGAGGCGGGGCGGTTCTTCAATCGCACCACAGGTGTGTTGAGCTGGATGGCCGCCTGCTCCACAGGAGAGAGATCCCCACTGACCAGACAGTTGCGCACGGAAGCCACATATCTGCCGATGGCCTCGGGAGTGCCGCTGTCGACCATGGTCATGAACAGGCGCTGCCAGCTGGAAAACGGCGTGTCCTTGCTGTAGGCCGCCGCCAGGCCATAGGCGTTTTCACCGGCCGGGGCAAACGAGCAGAAGCGCAGTTTCTCCCTCTTGCCCACGGGCATCAAGCGGATGACCAGCCCCAGCACGCGGTCGCTCTGGGGTGAGCCCGCTTCCAGATTCAAGGTCAGCTTGCCGCGGACCAGGAATTCCTTGAGGGCCTCATCCACCAGTCCCACATCGGCAGGATTGGGCGGTGGGGAAAATATTCCGTTCTGCTCCGGCACCTGGATGGTGCCTGCCGCCAGGCGTTCCCTTCCCGACCAGACATCCAGGAACGAACCTTCCTTCAGCACGGCAAAAGGGTTGTATCCGAAAACCCGGTAGTCGGCCTTGGTCAAAACCACGGCGTGAAAAAAGGCGGGAACGGTGGTCGAAACGCGGATGATGGCGTAAAGCTGGCCCTTCAGGGCGGGCATGGTCGAGCGAAGGGGAGACGAGATCACGGCCGGGCGGGCCAGCCCGCCAGGCGGTTCGGTGCCCCAGCCACGGCACAGGCTGACAATCTCTTCGCAGACGCTGATTCCCATACCCGGTGAGAATGAGAGGTGGGTGCGTCCACCATCGGGGTTTTCGGGGCTGATGCCGCACATCAGCTGTTCGAATCTGGCCATTTTGCGCTCCGGTTTGGGCTGGATCGACTACGGGTCTTCTCTTGTATCGGTCCGGAAGCGGCGGGGTTGATGTCATTTCTCAAAAAAAGACCCGGCCCATGTCGGGCCGGGTCCAGATGATGGCGATGGGCAGCGAATCTAGATGTCTCGCTCCAGCCCCAGTCGCTTGACCTTGTCCACGTTGCCGGGAGACTGGGCCGCCGGATGTTCCTTTTCGAACATGTCCTTGGGCATCTTACCCGTCAACCAGCTGGGATTCATGGGGTACACGTGCGGGTTGAAGACCACGCCGTACATGTGCCAGACCACGATGGCCAGGAAGGCCAGCCAGGCCTCGTAGTAGTGAATGACCAGCAGGACCTCGATCACGCCCTTGCCCATCAGGGTCACGAAATATTTCTCGAACCACATGACCCAGCCGGTGCCCACCATGACCACCGTACCCCAGATCAGGGCCCAGTACTCGGCCTTCTCGACGAAGGAGAAGCGGCGCATCTGAGGGTGCTCGTCGGTCCGTCCCAGGTTGTACATGATCATGCCCCAGGCCTGCTTGGCGTCCAGCCAGCGAGGGGAAATGTCCTTCAGGAAGATCCGGCCCTTGGTGGTCATCAGGTAGCCAAGGTGCCAGAAGGCCCCCAGGATCATGACGATGGCCGCGCCGCGGTGGATCAGGCCACGCATCTGGGCGCCTCCTTCGAAACCGAAGATCCACTCGGCCCACCAGGCATCGTAGAATCGCAGGGAGAAACCAGTCAGGACCAGAACGGTGAAGGAAATGGCCAGGACCGTGTGCTGGACCACCTCATCGGATTCCATGCGCCGGACCTGACGTTTGGCCAGAACATTGCGCACCTGGCGCAGCCAGTCCAGGAAGCAGTAGCCCAGCATGCCGCCGATGATCAGGAGAATGATGACCAGGTAGATGGTCTTGACATAGTACGGCCAGCCACTGGCCGGTCCAGTGACCGGTTCATGGATCTTGGTCTGCACGGCTTTTTCTGCGGACATGCCCTGGTGACAGCCACCACAGGTGTTGACCAGGTTGTCCTGGTGCACCGAAGACCGAGGATCATCCGAGGAAAGGACCAGGTGAGCCGAATGGCAGCTCGCACAGTTGGCCACCGTGTTGTCACCGGTCCGACTTTTCAGCCCGTGGTAGGAGTCCACATAGGACTGCAAACGTCCGGTCGGCAGATCGTATTTTTCATTCAGCTTCGCCGAATCATGGCAAGGCGTGCAGGTGGCCTCGGCCACCCGGAAAGGGCTGACCGGCGACCGGGGATCGCTGATGGCCAGGATCCCGTGCTCACCGTGGCAGCTGGTGCAGGTGGGTGCATCCACCTCACCGCGTTCGACAAACTGGCCGTGGATTCCAACTTCATACTCATCCTGGATGGTGCTGTGGCACTTGCCGCAGGTCTTGGAAATGTTGAAGAAGTTGATGGTCGACTCGAGATGGCCGGGAGGCAGGATGCGGTGGGCTGAACCCCCGGTCGAGTGACAGTCGTTACAGGAGGCGGCCGTGTCCTTGCCGCCGGCGGTGGCCGTCCCGTGCACACCTCTCTGGTACACTTCAATGGGGTGCTTGAACTTGATGCCCAGCTCGGCCAGCAGATCTTGATCCTCGTGACAGGCCCCGCAGGTTTCCGGCAGGTTGGACGAGTGGACCAGGGAACGGGTATTGGTATGGGGCAAAATATTGTGGGACCCGTGGCAATCTTGACAATCGGGAACATGCTCGCTCAAGCCCACCGTGCCGCGGCCATGCTGAACGTAAGTTTCCGTCACGTCGTCATGGCACGTCCCGCAATCGGCCTTGGCCAGATTCCGGCCGTGAGGCAGCTCGTCGATGCTGCTGTGGCAATCAATGCAGCTGAGGTCGGCATGGATGCTGCCGGCCAGCATGTCGTATCCCACCTCGGCCGGCTCTCCCCCGGTGTTGGTGTGGCAATCGGCACAAACGTCATCCCCAGCCGCCAGAGCGAATCCGGGGAGCATCCCGATCATGAGGGCGAGAAGGAAGGGAATCACGAGCCTGAAGTGATGCATTGTCCTGAACCTTTCCCCGGACCGATGGAACCGGAAACAGATCTCACTCGCACCAGGAGCCGAGGAGTCTGTTCGAGGAGGCCGCCATGAAAAGCCATGTTTTGCCTCCTTATCATGTTCGGGCTGGCCAAATCCAGTCAAGATCCCTGCATCATGCGTGCATGCGGAAAAAAAAACACCTGCCAAAAAATCAGCCTACCCGATCTGAAGGCGCGATGGAGAACCAAGGACCTGGACACCCGTCACGCTATTGTCACAAAAGTAATCAACCATCCATTATATTCAAAGATAATTCACAGTAAGTTGTTTGAAATTTGCAACTTAAAGTAGATAGAAAGGGTATTGTTTTATTGGCTCCTTTCCGGGCAAAGTCGTCTATTTTGGTCTCCTTTTCCCCGGCATGACATCTCCGTGACACTTCACAGACATAACTCTTTGAGCGACAGTGAGTTACAAATGTCAACATGATGTATTCCATTGCAATACAATAGGTTATCGCTGATTTGCATTGGATTTCACCATGCCTCTATGGTAGTTTCCGCTACTGAAGCATATTCAAGAATTATGAATTAACAACTTCGAAACCTCTGTTAACATGCTTGGTCTGGTGGCGGGAAGGAGGACCAGGGCAGACCGGACAGCTCAAGTGGAACGGGCCATCCCGTTCTTGCCAATCGTTCACACCCAACGTGGTGAGGTCCCATTTTTATGAAACCACGGAAACTCAGTCAGGCTGCCGCCGGCATGCTCCTCCTGGTGGGGACCCTGTGTCTGACGGCCTTGCCGACCGGGGCGCTGGGCCAGACGCCAGACGACTTCGTGGGCACCGAGACCTGTCTCGAATGCCATGATGACCTGGCGGAAAGCCACGCCCGTTCCCTGCACGGCCGCCTGCAGGATTATCAGTACCCCGGTCTGGCCGAGGGCTGTGAGTCCTGCCATGGCTCCGGAGCCAAGCACGTGGCATCCGAAGATCCCGCCGACATCCTGCACCTGTCAGCCGAAGCCGGGCTGGATGGCGTGGCGAGCTGCCTGGGCTGCCACAAGACCGGGCACACGCTCAACTGGGAAACCAGTACTCACGCCCAGTCCGACGTGGGCTGCCTGAGCTGCCACGATATTCACGGCAACGGCAACCCGGCCCTGCTGGCCTCTGCCGATCAGCAGGACCTGTGCTTCACCTGCCACCTGGAAGCCAAAGCACAATTCCACCTTCCCAGCCATCACCCGCTGAAGGAAGGTTTCCTGACCTGCAGCAGCTGCCACGATGTGCACAGCGGGGAATTTTCCGGGGTAGCCGGGCTGGAAACCGAGCGCGATGCCTGCCTGAGCTGCCACACCCAGCACGCCGGGCCCTTCATTTTCGAGCATTCTCCCGTGGAAGAGGATTGTGGGATTTGCCACTCCCCCCATGGGACGGTGGCCAACAACCTGCTCCATCAGAACGAACCGTTCCTGTGTCTGCAGTGTCACCAGCCCCACTTTCACAGCATTCTGGCGGGATTCGAGGGCGACTATGAAACGCCACCCGGTGTGATCGGGACCGACCCCAGCTACGAAGGTCTGTCGGGCACCTCGCATTACGACAGCATGAAACGTGTCATGCTGACCAAGTGCACCCAATGTCACCAGTCCGTGCACGGCACGGATTTGCCGTCCCAGTCCATTCCCGGACAGGGCAGGGCACTCAACCGCTAACTGCGGCAGCCGCGTGGTCGCACGACCACTGGCTGCACGAACAGACGAGGTTACAATGCGAAAGCAAAACCTGATCATCTGCGCGGCGGTTCTGCTCTGTTGCTGGAGCAGCGCCTCTCTTGCCGATGAGGGGGAAGCGTTCGTCGGGGGAACCGGGTCCGTGGGTGCTCACAGCACCAACTACACGGGTGAACCGGCGCGGGTTGGCGAGTACGTCAACCTCGACGACACCAAGAGTGTCATGGCCGATCTCTACCTGGACATGTTCGGCGGCACCAACACCACCCTGTACTCGGTGGGCTTCTTCTTCAACGACACGGCCACCAACGCCTTCAAGTTTGGACTGGACACCGGCAATTACGTGTCCGTCGATGTGGGCTATGACTCGTTCATCCACAACCTGGATCACGACCGGCTGAACAACCTCCAGGCCAAGGAAGCCAATCCCGATGGGATGGGCGGCTACGTGCCCGGTGGCAAGCAGGTGTACCACACGGACAACGACCCCATGGGCCGTTACTTCCTGGAATACAAGAAATTCCACGGAGACGTGAAGATCGACTTGCCGATGATCGAGGGCGGCCAGATCGCCATCGGTTACACGGAAAAAAAGCGGCATGGTTACAAGCAGACCCTGACCATTGATCACTGTGCCTTCTGTCATGTCGAGGGCAATACGCAGCGCATCGAGCAGAGGACCGAGACCTGGACCGCCGGCGTGGACGGGACCGTGGGCAAGGTGTCCTTCGATTACGGCTTCCTGCGTTCGCTGTTCCGTGAAGGTGCGGACCAGAACCAGCATGACTGGAAGAATGCCAATCACCCGGTCAACGGGGGTTCCAGCGGCGAGTTCGGACCGCGGATGATTTTCGAAGATGTGACCCTCCCCTACGGGCGGAGTGCAAACACCGAGAAGACCAGCCACAGTGCGGGCCTGAAGCTGGATCTGGCCGAAAAGGGCACGCTGAACACCAGCTATGCCTACCGCCAGAACCGCAACTATCACACCGGTCTGGAAAACAACTACAACGCCGGAGCCCTGGGCTACGCCGTCAAGTTGAACAATGACCTGAGATTCACAGCCAAGTTCCTGGCCTACGAAACCAAGGTGGACGACCACTTCGTGGACCTGCCGAGTTTCCGCTACCAGGATGCGGTCAGCGGCAACCTCGATTTCGACTGGAACCGGATCTCCTCGGCCAATCGAAAGGTCTACCAGTTCGATGCCAACCTGGGCTACAAGGTGGCCAAGAGCCGTTTCCTGAAGCTGAACTGGCGTACCCAGATCATCGACAGGCCGGCCATGGCCCAGACCCAGACCAACTATCTGTTCGACGGGGTGAACCCCGGCGAGGCAGGAGCCACACTGGTGCCCAGCGAGGCCTACGAGAACAAGACCACCATCAACCGCCTGAAACTGCGCTACGATGCGCGGATGGGCATGAAGGGTCGGTATAACCTGACCTACGCCTTCACCAGCGTGGACAAACCTTTCATGAATCCCACCGCCATGTGCGAGGAGGGAATCGCCGGGATCAACACGGCGCATCCCGGCACCATCGAGCGGATTTACTACTTCCAGCGCCAGCGTTACGGCATGGGCACCAACCAGCCCAACCAGGCCCACAAGCTGACCCTCAAGGGGAGCTATCAGCTGTCGGCCCGGACGTCGATGAACGCCTTCTTGACCTACGCCAAGGACAAGAACGACGAGCTGAACATCTACGAGTACGAGCGCGACCTGTTCACGCCCGGCCTCAACTTCTGGACCGCACCGAGCGATCGGTTGCTGTTCACCCTGGGCTGGACCTACAACAAGGTGACGTCAAACGCCAACCTGTGTCCGCCCTTTTTCGATGGCTGAGCGGGTCATATCGAAGGCTCCGGTGCGGATGCCGAACATTATGACTCGACCAGCGCTGTCAGCGAAAACACCACCGAAGCGCACGTGTTCTTCCTGAGCGCGAACCTCACGGCCTCGGAAAAAGTCTCCTTCTTCGTCGAAGGTGTCTACTCCCAGGCCAAGAGCAGCTTCGATCCCTTCGACCTGCCCCTGCCCGAGGATATTCCCGACGATGTGAACATCAGTCCCGATTACCCCGGCGGCTCTTCCAAGGGCGCGTATGATTTCTCCGTGATCAGCGACTACAGCGATCTGGACTATACGCAGCTGGAAGGCACCCTGGGCATGAACTACAAGCTGGACCAGACCGCCTCCGTGTATGCCTCGATCAACCTGATGGACCTCCAGGACGATCAGGAATACGTGTACGGCGATTTGACCGGTTCGATCATCACCTACGCCGCCGGCATGACCATGGGATTCTGATCCCGTCGGCAGTACGAGGTCGAATATGGGGAGGGCTTGACGGCCCTCCCCTTTTTCAGAGGGAGCGGAAAAAGAGGGAGCGCAGGGGCACCCGGCGCAGTTCGAATTGCCCGCTGGCCTCGGCCTGCAGGCTGGCCAGGCGGCCCTCCCAGGGGCCGATGGTCCAGCAATCTGCGGCGGGAAGGCCGGCCAGATTTTCGCCCAGGGAGTGCAATGCTTCGACATTGAGGGGACAGATGTCGCGGTCGGATACGTGGCCCTCCTGGTCGGTGAACCAGAGCAGGGGCAGCCCCTGGGTGCGGCAGACGTAGGGACGCCACCGGTAGATGCGGCAGGCGCCCTGGTCATCCAGAAAGGCGCATCGACCGGCGGGCGCAGGGTCGGCCTCGGCCAGCAGGTTCCCACAATGTTCACGGATCAGGGCGGCCTCGATCTCCAGGACGGTCAAATCGTCCTGGCAACAGTCGTGGCAGCCGCGGCGGCAGACCAGCCGCGGGCCCAGACGGTCGGCGAGCTCGGCCGCCTGTCCATCCACCTGACGGTGAAGGTCCTCCAGACGGTGCAGGTCTGCGGCTGCGAAATCGCCAGCCACGATCAGCGGGTGAAGGTGCGGCCGGCCACCTCGAGGGTATCGCCTGCTTCAGGGTCCAGCAGCCACTTGATCCGCCGGACACCCTCGACGATATCCTCCATGGCTCCGCAATAACTGAGCCGCAGATATCCATCCATGCCGAATTCCACGCCCGGCACGGTGACCACCTGGATCTTCTCCAGCAGGCGCGCCGAGAGCCGGGTGGAATCGGAGTCGAAGGCGCTGAAATCGCAGAAGCAGTAGAAGGTTCCTTCGGGCACCAGCACGTCCAGGCCGGGGATTTCCCGCAGCAGGCGCACCATCTCGTCACGGCTGGTTTCCAGGGTGCTGCGCAGCTCGGCCACCGACCCCTGCTTGCCCAGGATGGCCGCCGCAGCCGCCGACTGGGACAGGCTGCAGGGCCCGCCGGTCTGGTGGGACTGGATGTTGGACATGGCCTTGATGAGATCCTGGGGGCCCACCGCCCAGCCAATACGGAAACCGGTCATGGCATACTGCTTGGACACGCCGTTGAGGACCACGATCGGGGCGTCGTCCACCGCCAGATCTGTGCAATCGTAGCAGTGCACGGGCTTCCGGTTGTCGAAAACCAGACGGTGATAGATGTCATCCATCAGGACATGAATGCCGCGTTTTTCGCACAGGTCAATGATCCCGGTGACAAATTCACGAGTGTATACCGCACCGCTGGGATTGTTGGGGCTGTTCAGCATGATGACCCGCGTGCGGTCCGTCACGGCAGCCTCGATTTCCGCGAGGGTGGGCTGAAAGGAACCGTCGTCGGCCTTGACCGCCACGGGAACGCCGCCGGCCAGTCGAGCCATTTCGGGGTAACTGACCCAGTAGGGCACCGGGAACAGGACCTCGTCCCCGGGATCTACCAGCGCCACAAGGGCCACCATGATGGCCTGCTTGGCCCCCGCGGAAGCCATGACGTTGGCCCGGGTGACCTCCCTGCCGTAGAAACGCCGGGTATAGTCGATGATGGCGTCCTTGAGCGCGGGCGTCCCTGAGGCGGGGGTGTAGCGGATTTCCCCGGTTTCCAGCATGGCCGTCCCCGCCTCGAGAGCAGAGAGCGGGGCCTTGCTTTTGGGCTCGCCGCCTCCGAGGTGGATCACCGGATCCCCTTCGGAGCGCATGACCGCGGCACGGGCATTGAGTTTCAGAGTGACAGAGGCGCCGATGGAGCGGGCTATCCTGCTGAAAGACATGGCTCATCCTTCGGATCGGTTTGGGGTTCTGCCAAAGCCCAAATCTATACTCCGGGGCAGGCGGATGCCATGGGAATTTGTGGAGAAAATGTCAGAATTCTTCGCAGATCAGCGCGGCAATTCCGGCAAGTTGCGCTCCAGAGGGAGCCTTTCGACCGAAGGGTTCACCATCGCCCCGAGCAATGTGGCCGGAACCGTGGCCGCCGGAGAGGTGATCGCGACTTCGGTGGACGCCCCGGCCTGAATCTGATCCTGGCTCGCCACCATGATACCCGTTTCCAGGTCGCACAGGCCGGGCAGAACGTCCACAGCCACCTGATAACGGCACGCGGGGTTCCACAGGCTCCAGCCCGCACCCCCGGCCTGGCGTGAGGAAAGCACCTGGGTGCTGATGTACTGTCCATCGTAGTTCGAAACCCGGTACGGGAAAGCCTGCAGCCAGGGACGGATCTCCGCCTGGCCGGCGGCCATTTCCACGAAACGGCGCGTGCCTTCGCCGATGAAGTACTCGGGATCGTCCCCGGGCCGACGCCGGCCCTCGAAGCCCGCGCCGAAGTGGCTGGGGTAGATCATGGGGCAGATCACGTCCACCAGCTCGGCGAAAGTGGGCACGTGCTGTCCGGTCAGAGCCAGGTCTTCCATGCGTCCCCAGGCCATGATGCCGTACAGGTCGGCGGAAATGCGGACCTCATGATCGTCCAGCTCGGCCCGAGCCTCCCGCAGGAAAGAAGCGATGACGCCGCGCCGCATGGCGGCCACCTGTTCCAGGTCGGGCTCTTCCTGGGCGTTCCAGTCTTCCCGCCAGCCGTTGGTGGGAAAGCGCACGTAGTCGAACTGGATCTCGTCGACCCCGGCCGCGGCCAGTTCCTTGGCCAGGGCCAGATTGAATTGACGAACCTCGGGAGCGGCCGCATTCATCCATACGCAGCCACGCTCGGTCCAGGGGGCTCCCTGGGCGTCCTGCAGGGCAAGATCGGGGCGCTGTCGGCCCAGTTCTCCATCCAGGAACAGCGCCAGCCTGGCGATCACGTACAGGCCGCGATCATCGAAGCGCTTCATCATCTCGGACACCGAGGAAATCACCGGAACCGATCGCCCCTTGCCCCAGGTGGCCAGCGGATGTTCGCTGAGGTACGAAATGCCCCCATCGATGTCCTTGGCGTCGAAGACCACGGCATTGCCCCCGGCAGCAATGAAGCTGTCCACCCGGCGCCAGAGCGAGGAGACTCCGCAGGCCGGTCCGGTCAGGTAAATGGCCCTCACCTCGTGGCCATCGGCCACGGTCTGGATCACCTTCGGGGCCTCTTCGGCCGGGAGCACTGGAATCACCAGTTTTTGACCGATCTGAAGCAAGTTCGACGAGAGCTCGTTGGCCCCGCGGATGTCGTTCATCAATTCGCTGAGGCTGTAATGATTGGTCTCGGCCCGGTATCGGCTGCAAATCTTGATGAGGGTATCGCCGGGCTTCACGCTGTGCACGATGTCTTCCTGGGCCTGGACGGAGAAAGGACCGGCCAGCACTGCGGCCAGCACGAGGGCGCAAAAGGGCAGGCTGTACCCGGTGCGTTCCTTCTGTCCCCTGGTTGCCCATGCAAATTGCACGTCCACATCCTTAATTTCTTGCGTAACTCACGGTTTTCCTGGCGATTTCTCGTCTGCTCCAGGATCATGCAAAGCGAAGGCCCAACCACTGGCGCTCTGTCAGGATGAAATAGTGGGAATAAAAAGGATGGTTGCCGGGTAAACTCAGCACGTCCGATCCGCTATCCCCCGGTTGATCGACCTTCACAGTGAGGAAACAACGTGTCCCCTGTTCCCCAAATTTCCGTGACTTCCCCCCTGGGTCAGGCCTGGCTCAGGATGAAGCTTTTCCTGTTTCAGCCGTTCGATCTGGGCAAGTGGTTCGTGGTGGGTTTCGCGGCATTCCTGGCCGGACTGGGATCCAGCGGCAACAGCTCGCTGGAAGCCGTCTGGAATATCGATGAGGACTGGGGCTGGGATCGCCACGAAATCAGCGCCTGGCCCGAGAGCATGGCAGGTTTTCTGGAAGAGGTATTCAGCAGCCTCTGGATGGTCGGGCTGGCCAGCTTCCTGTTCGCCCTGGCCCTGGTGGTGGCGGTCCTGGTCATCTGGCTGTCCAGCCGCGCCCGGTTCGTGCTGCTGGACAATCTGATCACGGGGCAGCAGGGCATCACCGCCCCCTGGCGCAGGCACGCCCGGCTGGGCGACAGCTTGTTCCGGTGGCAGCTGGTCTTCACCGTGGTGTGCCTGCTGGTCTTCGGCACCTTCACGGCCATGATCTTCCTGGTTTTTGTACCCATGGGACTGCTGGGGATCGAGGGATTCCTCGCCCTGCCGGCCGTGATTCTGCTGGGAGCCCTGGGCTTTGCCCTGGCCATGACGGTGGTGTTCGTGGAATTCTTCCTGCACCACTTCGTGGCGCCCATCATGTACAAGCACCAGCTGTCCACCAATGCCGCCTGGGCCCGGTTCAAGACCCTGTTCAGCATGTATCCCGGCTGGTTTATCCTGTATGGAATCCTGTATCTGATCGTTGCGGTGGTGGGCAGCATGGCCCTCATGCTCGGAGGATTGTTGACCTGTTGCCTGGGCCTGCTGCTCCTGATGCTCCCCTACATCGGGTCGGTCGTCAGCCTGCCCTTGACCGTGCTCCAGCGCTACTGGGACCTGGAGTTCCTGTCCCAGTTCGGCCCCGACTACGAGCTCCTGGGACCGGTGCCGTCCGGTTCCGGCCCCGGCTCAATCTACGACGATGCTGATCGGACAGTGGTCGGACCCGAAGACGTCGCTGAGGATGTCGGCGGAGACCAGCCGGGACCCCAGGGTGCCTGAGACCAGGAAGTAGTCGATGCGCCAGCCGATGTTCCGCTCCCTGACCCCCTTGCGGTTGCTCCACCAGGTGTAGTGACCGCCTTCGGGGGTGAAGGAGCGGAAGGTGTCGATGAAACCCGCGGCCAGGATGCGGTCAAAACCCGCCCGCTCCTCATCGGTGAAACCCGCGTTGCCCCGGTTGGGCTTGGGGTTGGCCAGGTCGATTTCCTGGTGGGAAACGTTCAGATCGCCGCAGAAGATCACCGGCTTCTTCTTTTCCAGCTTGCGCACGAACTTGAGAAACTCGGGATCCCACTGGTCCTTCCGGTAGTCCAGTCGTGTCAATTCGCGCTGAACGTTGGGGGTGTAAACCGTGACCACGAAAAAATCCGGGTACTCGGCAGTCAGGACGCGCCCCTCGGTGTCCAGTTCGGCCTGGCCCAGGCCCGGAAAAACGGCCTGCGGAG
This sequence comes from Candidatus Krumholzibacteriia bacterium, assembly GCA_036351155.1. Taxonomy (GTDB): domain Bacteria; phylum Krumholzibacteriota; class Krumholzibacteriia; order LZORAL124-64-63; family LZORAL124-64-63; genus LZORAL124-64-63. Next base: position 36,172 of record JAZBOO010000005.1, read on the forward strand.
TCTGGCGCACCAGCATGGCGGTCCCCGAGTAGCCGCGCTTCAGGGCGGGGTTCCAGAACATGGAATAGCCAGGGAGATCCAGCTCCACCTGTTCGGGCAGTGCCCGCACTTCCTGCAGGCAGATGATGTCGGCATCGCTGCCGGCGACAAATTCAGCAAATCCCTTGCTCAGACAGGCGCGCAGGCCGTTGACGTTCCAGGAAACCAGTTTCACGAAGCACCCTTTCCCACTCGAATGGACAAAATAAACCGGACGGTGTTTCCGCCCGGATCGCAGTGCATCATACAACAGGTTTCCCGACCTGGCACCGGCAAAATAATGACTGCCGGCGTCGTTCCCTGTACGCACGCCGGCAGTCGGACCGGAATCCCGTGATTCCGGAGGGCGAGAGGCTCGCCTACTTCACGAGGGCCATTTTTTCGACTTTGACCTGGCCAGCCGTGCGTGCTTCGTAGAAGTACACACCGCTGCTGACCTTGGCGCCGCCGTCATCGGACCCATCCCAGATCACCGAGCCGGAATCTTCCACCTGCTCGTCGATCAGGGTCTTGACCAGTTCGCCACGCACATTGAAGATCTTCAAGGACAGATGCCCGGCCCTGGGCATGGTGTACTCGATCTTCGTGGTGGGGTTGAAGGGGTTGGGGTAGTTCCGCACCGCAAAACGGTCCAGCTGCGGCACCGCCGAAACGTCCTGCAGATCGCCTTCCACGCCGAACAGGGCCAGGATTTTTTCCAGGACCCGCGCGCGAGCCGACAGAGGTGCTTCGACCTTGTCACCCGGAGCGGCATCGTGGATTTCCAGGAAGTCGAAAGGCATGGTCACCACACGGGATCCGCTTTCGATATCCTCGTAAAGCGTGACCGCGGAGTAGGTATACTGCCCGGTCTGTCCGGCCGCCGTGGTGAATTCGGCCAGACGAACGCCACCGCTGGAAGTGTTGGCCTCCAGGGCATCGAACTGGTTGATGATGGGACACCCACCGAAGGCCACCCAGCTCATGTCGCTGGTGAACACCCCGTTGTCGGGGACGGGCTTGACCAGGGGCGTGGACTGGTTCCCCAGCAGCGGCCGGAGGTTGGTGCTCTCATGGTTGACCTTCAACCAGTTGGCCACGAACTGCGTGGTTTCGGGACCGGACTGCATGAGATCGCTCACCACGGCATCACCGGTCACCAGCAGGCCCTTGCCGCCCTGACGCAGCCAGGAGTCCAGAAGCTCCACGTCATTGCCGGGATCCAGGCTGTAGTCACCATTGGAAATGGTGGCCACGGTGAGATCACCGCTGGAATACAGCATGTTGTCGTAGTTCATCAGACACAGGCTGGTGGCACGGCCGCCCAGACCGTTGCCCTCGCCCGAATCGGGCCGGTTGGTGTAATAGATGTCGTAGTCGATACCGTTGACGAAGCCCAGGTTACTGAGTGCGCCGTACCATTCCTCTTCCCCGCCGCGATTGGCGAAGTCGTTCCAGAACAGCATGCCCGGAGTCACCAGCTCTCCCGGATTCATGGGATCCTCGTAAACCGAAGGCAGAGCCCGGACCACGAACGAGGAGTTGTAGGACAGGGGACCGCTGAAGTCGCCATACCCGTCCCGGTTGGCCGGCAGAGTCGAGGTCTGTTCATCCAGTCCGTGCACCGCATCTGTGGCCGAGATGTAGTAATGGATCACATCTCCGGGATAGAAGAAGTGCTCGTCGGGCAGATCGAAGGCCCACTTGCCGTCGGTCGGCGTGCCGGACGCGCCCACGGCGGGAACACCGTCAGCCACGCCGCTGGTGGCGGCTCCGTACTCGCTGGTCCGGTAGTCGTTGAACAGCGGGTTCTGCAGCATGGTCCAGTGCAGCTGGGGACTGCCCACCAGCTCGGCGCCGTCACGTCCCGGGGCGATGTCGATCACCAGGGTGTCCCCGGGATCGTTCATCTGGTTGCCCGAAGGCGCGATGTTCCGGGCCATGTCGAAGCGCACGCTGTTGGCCCCCGGATCGCTCATCAGGAGTTCACCGATGGTGGGGAAGTTGTCCTGGGCCAGGTACAGCTCGTTGGCGCTCAAGGCCGGCCCTGTGCGGGGATAAGCGATGAAGCGCACGTTGTCGAAGTACGGGGCCGGGAAGCCGTCGTTGCCGACGTAGTTCCACTGGTAACCCAGCTCCCAGCAGATCAGCTGGATCTGGACATATCTGGCCCCGGGAACCACCAGGTCCGACAGGACGAAGTGCTCACGGAAATAGTCGGGGCCTCCCAGGAAGACGCCGTTACGGTCCACCCAGGGGGCCTGCTCGATGTCCTCCGGATCTTCCGAATTGGTCGACCTGATCAGGTAGGCGTAGAACATGCCCGGCGAGTTGTCCGAAAGGTCCTCATGGCGATAGACGTCATAGCGCAGATAAGCACCCTCGTATCCGCCCTGAGGCCAGGCCAGAACCGGAGACTCGACGGCGCTCTTCAGGTGATAATCAGGACCGGCCAGACCACCGGTCGTATTGACGATGTAGCCACCAGGCCCGTAGCACCAGCTGTTGCAAAGGCTGGGGCCCACACCGGGCACGATCAAACCGTCATCGATGAATGCCACCTGCGGTGAGTAGTTGGTCGCGCAGGGATCCACATCCTCGAGATCGGTCCAGAGCTGGGTGAAGTCACCCACACCATCGGCCACGGTGGGTTCCCAGTCACCCCAGCCGCTTTCGAAGTCGGTGAAGTAGGTCACAGGCCCCGAGCCCTGGTTCAAGGTCACGGTGATGTCGTCGATCTGGACGCCACCGGCCGAGGGGTAGGCGCAATCCTGGTCGGAATACCCGGCATCCGAGCGGAACTGGATGCGGATATGCACCTGATCGCCCTGGGGTCCCACATAGTCCGCGGCACTCAGAGTGAACGAACCACCCACATGGATGTTCGGGTTGATTCCATCGTAGCTGCTCAGGAGGTTGAATCCTCCGGCGGATTCGTAGAAAATATTGGTGAAGTCGAAACCGGGCTCGCTGTCGATGTTGGCAAAGGCGTCCATCGACACGTTGACCCCGATATCCGGATTATTCACGGCGGCGTAAAAATCCAGATGCTCGGTCCAGTCGTTGCCATAGCCACCGGCTGGGTCCTCTTCCGAGCACGCTTCATAGTCCAGGCGGCCACACCATGCCGCCAGGTTCCCCACCTCGGGCGTAGCGCCCAGGTTGTCGGCGAAATAATCGCTGATCTGCCAGTTGGATTCGGTGGACTGGGTCAGATCCACGTGGGTCCAGCCGTTCCAGTCGGCCAGACCGGCCGCATTCTGAAACTGGCCGTTGACCTGGGCGCCACTGCCCCAGGGACCAATGAGAAGGACGGTGTCACGCGAGGCCTTGCCCGCATCGGCACTGCCGCCGATCAGTTCGGGCGGGCCGCTTTTGAACATGGCAGGACGAGGATCGGCCAACACGTTGGCCGCCATTGCCATGACCAGAATGACACACAGGATTGTAGTGATTCGCTTCATGCTGATCTCCCAACTTTCAAGGTTTTCCAACCTATGCTTGGTTGTCACGCTTGAATTCGGTTCCCGGGGAACAGAATCCATGGAGCTTCAGCATTTGGGGCGGGACCATCCGGGTTCCGGGGCCGTCGCGGTTCGTCGGTGACAGGTAGACCTGGGCGACGTTGACCACGTGTGTCAAGTGATACGGCTATTCGTGAGTGGTGAACCCAGACAGTGCCTCGGGGGATGGCACCTCATGCCTGCAGAGTCGCTTCGGAGAGTCGCGCGGCGAGTAGTGGTGTTACGATATTGATTTTAAAATGTTCGGTCAAGAACCTGAAAAAATTTTCTGGTCAATCAGTCACTCGCTCTTCACGCCAGGCGTAAAGCACCGGCACGGTGAACAGCGTGATCATGGCCACGGTCATGCCCCCGAAGGTGGGAATGGCCATGGGGATCATGATGTCCGATCCCCGCCCGGTCAGGGTCAACACCGGCAGCAGCGCCAGCAGGGTGGTGGCGGTGGTCATCAGCGCGGGGCGCACACGACGCGTGGCTGCGTTGATCACAGCACTGCGTACCTCGTCCCGGGTTCGGCGCGGCTTGCCCTTGAAGTTCAGATCCAGGTAGGTGGCCATCAGCACCCCATCGTCGGTGGCAATGCCGAAGAGAGCCAGGAAGCCGACCCACACCGCCACGCTCAGATTGACCGGCTCGATGTGGAAAATCTGGCGCAGGTCCAGCCCCGCCAGATGGAAATCCAGGAACCAGGGCTGGCCGTACAGCCAGAGCATGAGAAAGCCCCCGCTCCAGGCCACGAACACCCCGGCAAACACCATGACGCTGGTGGACACGGATTTGAACTGCAGGTACAGAACCACGAAGATCAACAGCAAAGCCACCGGCAAGACGACGCGCAGCGTTTCCTCGCTACGGACCTGGTTCTCGAAGCTGCCGGCAAACACATAGCTAACCCCGGGAGGCAACACCAGAGAGCCCTCGTCACGACGCTGGTCCAGATGGGAACTCGCCGCCTCCACCACCTCGACCTCGGCCATCTCGGTTGCCAGATCGCGCGCCCGGTCGAAGATCACATAGCCCACCAGGAAGGTGTCCTCGCTCTTGATGGTCATGGGGCCCCGGACATAGGACACCGTCACCAGATCTCCCAGCGGAACTTCCACGCCATCGCTTCCGGTCACCAGGATGTGCTTGATCGCTTCCAGATCGTCGCGGCGTTCGCGGGCGTAGCGCACCAGCACATTGCGCCGCTCCCTTCCTTCGGTCACAGTGGTGGCCACCTGGCCCCCGATGGCCGTCTGGATCACCCGTTGCACTGCTCCGATGGTCAATCCATGGCGGGCGATCGCCACCCGGTCAATGACCAGTTCCAGGTAGGGTTTGCCCACCACCCGATCGGCAATCACCGTGGCCGGGTTCAGAACCGGCAGATCCTTGAGGTGCTTTTCAATCTGAAGAGCCGCCGTCTCGATGGCCTCCAGGCTGGGCCCTTTGATCTTGACCCCCATGGGCGCCCGCATGCCGCTCTGCAACATGACCAGCCGGGCGGCAATGGGTTGCAAACGCGGGGCCGACGTGGTCCCCGGCAGCTGGGCCACCTCCACGATTTCCTGCCAGATATCCCCTTCGCTGCGGATGTGATCACGCCACAAACGCACCCGCTTGCCCTCGGCGTCGCGGCCGTACTCGGGCTTGTAATTGATGATGGTTTCGACCATGGAAATGGGTGCCGGATCCAGCGCCGAACGCGCCCGCCCCAGCTTGCCCACCACCTGCTGCACCTCGGGAATCGATCCGATGGCCAGGTCCAGCTTGGCCAGCACATCCTGTGCTTCGCCGATGGACGCGTGGGGCATGGTCGTGGGCATGTACAGGAACGAGCCCTCGTCCAGGGGCGGCATGAACTCCTGGCCCAGGCGGGGGAAGATCACCAGGCCGCTTCCCAGCAGCAGCACCGGCAACACCAGAAACAGCGGCTTGTGATCGAGGCACCACCCCAGCAACCGGGGATACAACTGTTGAAATAGCTTGAACGTGAGAAGCACCCCGAAGACCACCAGGACCACGAACAGCAGGTTCCACAGATAGTGGCGGCCCAGCCCCAGGGGATGCCACTGCCAGGTCAGCAGACCCAACACGGCCATGATGAGCAGGTTGTGAGGAGTCAACCAGCGCCGCCTGCGTCCGGGCTGCGACTCGGCGGCCGGGGCCTTGTCTCTTCCCATCCGGAACAGCAGGTGAGCCACCACCGGAATGACCACCAGGGCGATGAGCACCGAGGCCAGCAAGGCGAAGGTCTTGGTGAAAGCCAGGGGGCGAAAAAGCTTTCCCTCGGCGGCGATCAGGGTGAACACCGGCAGGAAGCTCAGGACGGTGGTGGTCACGGCGGTGAGAATGGCCCCCGCAACCTCGACCGAGGCCCGGTGGATCACCCGACCCAGCTGGCGGGTGTCGAGCGCTCCCGAGGGACTTTCAGCCATGGCGGTTTCCCGGCGACGCAGGATGTTCTCCACCAGGATCACCCCCATGTCGACCATGGTGCCGATGGCAATGGCAATACCCGAAAGCGCGACTATGTTGGCTTCTACATGGAAGTAGCGCATGGCGACAAACACCAGCAGCACCGCCACCGGCAG
>JAZBOO010000006.1:0-5495 GCA_036351155.1 Candidatus Krumholzibacteriia bacterium
ATTTCCCGCAATGGAGCACCGCGTGGTGAAAAGCATTTCATCTTCTACAACCCCCCGGTGGTGAACCCCGAGCTGGGTATCCGGCAGTCGGTGGTCAAGACCACCCGGCGCATTGCCGAGCGCTTCATGGGCAGCGGGGCGCAGATGATCGTGTTTGCCCGCAGCCGGATGCGGGTCGAACTGCTGCTGACGTACCTGGAGAAAGCGGGCCGCCGGGTGGGCATCAAGAGCGGCGAGGTCAGGGGGTACCGCGTGGGGTATCTGCCCAATGAGCGGCGGGCCATCGAAAACGGATTGCGCACCGGGGAGGTCAAGGCGGTGGTGTCCACCAATGCGCTGGAGCTGGGCATCGACATCGGACGGCTGGATGTCTGCATCATGGCCGGGTACGCCGGCACCGTGGCCAGCACCTGGCAGCAGGCCGGGCGCGCGGGACGCCGCCAGAATCTCAGTGCGGTGGTCCTGGTGGCCAGCAGCAACCCGGCCGATCAGTACATCATCAATAACCCCGATTACTTCCTGGGGCGGAGCCCGGAGCACGCCACCCTGGACCCGGACAACCTGGTCATCCTGATGAGCCACCTGAAATGTGCCGCCTTCGAGCTGCCTTTCCTGGCCGATGAGGAGTACGGGGGAACCCGGGTGACCGAGATCCTCGACTACCTGGCCGAGCAGGGTGTTCTGCACAAGGGGCCCGACCGTTACCACTGGATGGCCGACACCTATCCCGCGGAGGATGTCAGTCTGCGCAGTGCGGCTCCGGACAACGTGGTGATCATCGATCAGTCCATTCCGGGAGGACGGATCATCGGCGAGATGGATCTGTTCAGCGCCCAGGAGATGTTGCATGACGATGCTCTCTACCTGCACGGCGCCCAGCAGTACCACGTGGACCAGCTGGACTGGGATCGGCGCGAGGCGCATGTTCAGCCGGTAAAGGTCAACTACTACACCGATGCACAGCGGAAGAGCGAACTGAAGACCCTGACCGCTGATGAGGAGCGGCCCTTGCGGCACGGTCGGTTGGCCGTGGGCGAGGTGGGGCTGGTGTCCAAGGTCACGGTGTACAAGAAGATCAAGCTGGGCACCCACGAGAATGTGGGGGCGGGCCGGGTGCACTTGCCCGAAATGGAAATGCACACCACCGCCTTCTGGTGGGAAATCCCCGACCCCCTGGTCGAGGAAATGAGCAACGCGGGCCTGGACCTGGGCGATGCCCTCAAGGGCCTGGCTCATCTTCTGGGGCGGGTGGCCCCGGTGTTCATCATGTCCGACCCTGGCGACTTGCATGCCACGGCCATGGTGCGTTCGCCGTTCACCGGTCAGCCCACGCTGTATCTGTATGACGCCTTTCCCGGCGGAGTGGGTTTTGCCCGCCGGATCTACGATCAGTTCGAGGAAATCTGTGCGTCGGCCCGCAAGCACCTGGGGATCTGTCCCTGCCCGCAGGGGTGCCCCAGCTGCACCGGCCCGGGTACCGAAAGCGGGAGCACGGCTCGTGACGGGGCGGCCTGGTTACTGTCTCGGGTATTGCCGGCCGAGGCGGACATTGCTGCGGGCGGTTGATCGTGGATCTCAAGAAACGTCTGGCCAACCTGGACCGCCTGACCCGGCGTCCGGATTCCACCAAGCCCCTCCACCCGGCCACCCGGGTGGACCCGCGGGTCCTGGCCACCGGCCCCCTCGGGCTGGAAATGGTGGAGCATCCGGCGGGCCCCTGTTATCTGCGGGAAATTCGAGATCCGGTGCAGGCTCCCTGCTGGCCGCTGCCCGATCTCTCCGGCTTTTTCACCGCCCCGGACCCCGGGGATCTGTCGGTCCAGGACATCCTGTTTCTGGACACCGAAACCACGGGCCTGGTGGGCGGGACAGGGACCCTGGCCTTTCTGGTGGGGGTGGCCTGGTGGGAGAAGGACGAGCTGGTCACCCGGCAGTATTTTCTGTGTGGCCCTGGCGAGGAAGGCGCCATGCTGGAATCGCTTCATGAACTGGCTGCCGGGTTCCGGATGGTGGTCACCTTCAATGGCTCCTCCTTCGATCTTCCTTTGCTGAAAACCCGCGCACTTCTCAATCGTTTGCGTCATCCCTGGGATGACCTGATCAGCTGGGATCTTCTGGTTCCGTCTCGCCGCCTCTGGAGCCGCACTCTGGAAAACTGCAGGCAGCAGAGCGTGGAACCGGAAACCGACGCGCCCCGTCGTGACGGCCGCGACATCGGTGGCCACCTCATTCCCCAGACCTGGTTTGCCTTCCTGCAGGGGCAAGGTGAAGGGGAGATGGAACGGGTGCTCTACCACAATCGTCGGGACATGACCGGCATGGCCTGCATTCTCCAGGACACCCTGGAGCGGGCGAGGATCCTGGAGCAGGATCTGACTCGGGTCATCACCCGCTGGACCGAGGCCTGGGCCCTGGCCCGCATTGCTGAAATGCGCCCGGATCGGGAGAAAGCTATGCTGTGGATCCATCATGCCTGGGGTTTGATGGTGGAAGATCCTGTCGTTCCACCAGAGGGCAGGTTTTTCCAGGATGTCCTGCGGAATCTGAAGCGTGGGGGAGATTGGCTGCTGGTAGAAAATGTCATTGCCCGGGCGTTCGCCTGGGGCGAAAATGAGCCCTGGCTGCATCGCGAAGCCGCCATGCTGTACGAGCACCGTCTGGGCCAGTTGGACCTGGCCCGGCGACATGCTCTGGCGGCGAGGGATGATCATCGTCTGGGACGCATCGTTCGCAAACTGGAAAGGGACGGGAAATGAGCAGGATGACGCGCAGCGAAGCCCACCTTCTGCTGGCAGGAATCAGAGTACTGGATCATCTCAACACACGCCCACCTACCCCGGCGGAGATTGCCGAACTCTTGCAGATGTCCGAGTCCGAAATCCGGCTCCAGCTTGCCCTGTTGCATGACCTGGGTGCGGTGGCCCTGGTCGATAGCGCCTACGAAACCCATGCCGAGATCAAGGATGCCACGGGGGTGGAAACTCTGGATGAAAAGGACGGGCCCGCGATCAGCGAGGACCTGGCGGCCTTTGACCGGATGAAGGAGGAGGAGGCGGAAAAGATGGCCAACCTCTTCGATTCGGGGGAACACGAGGTCCGTCGGCAGAAGAAAATATCCGACATGGATGAGGAACTGAAGGGCTTCCGCCGCCAGCGGCCGCCCAACCCCTTCGGAGAAGATTGAACGGTTTCCACCCGGAAAAAAAGGACGCCCCGTGAGGCGTCCTTTTTTTGTTTCCGGACGGAAAAGCCTGGTTCGCTCTAGCGGAAACTCTGGCGGTAATCCTCGATCTTCGCCGCCGCTTCCTTGGTGCTCAACCATTCTTCCATGTACTCGGCTTGCTTCCGTGCCAGCAGGGCCTCTTGCAGGCCGGCCTGGCGGGAGGCGAACTCGGCCTCGTCCAGGGGCTTGATCCAGGTGGGGATCAGGGCGAACACGCCGCGCTGGGTGGTCACCTCGGGAATGAGCGTGCCCACCTGACCATTGATGGCCAGCTTGTTGAACTCGGTGCCGTAGCCCACGTTCAGGACATTGTCGTTGACCCCGAAGGTGTCGGTCTGGGCGTAGGTCAGAAGATCGTTGCCTTCAGCCGCTTCGGCCAGCGAGGTGCCCATCTGGACCTGACCCACCACCGGGTTCAGGAGTTCAAGGCCTCGCATTTTGTTGTGATCGCGGATCACAGCCTGGGTGACCTGGCTGCGGACCTCATCGAGAGGTGCCGTTCCGGCCGGCAAGTGACTGTCCACCTGGACGATGTAGAAGTAGTCGTCGGTTTCGAACACCCGGCTGACGTCCCCGGGCTTGGCGGCGTGGGCCCAAACCGATCCGCTCAGGGAGAAGGACAGTCCGGGAATGTCCCGACCCTCGATGAACGGCACGGGGGACAGGAGGTCCAGCCCCTCGGCCTGAGCCGTGCTGACGAAGGTGCTGCCGTCGACCCGGTCGACGAAGGCCTGCGCGGCCTCGCTGATCATGGTCAAGGTGTCATTGCTGGGACTGACCTTCAGCAGGATGTGCCGGGCCGTGACCTGGAAAACTTCATTGGTCTCTTCGTCCATGTGGCGCTCGGTCACCTCGATGAGGTGATAGCCGAACTGGGTCTTCACCGGTTCGCTGAGAGTGCCTTCCTCGAGACTGAAGGCCGCGGCGGTGAAGGGGGCCACCATGCGGTTGCGATCGAAGGTCCCCAGGTCGCCACCACGGGAGGCGCTGCCGTCATCGCTGTATTCCAGGGCGGCAGCTTCAAAGGTGATGGTTCCCGAAAGGATTTCTTCGCGGATCTCGTTGGCGAAGGCCAGGATCTCGGCGTAGTCGGCTTCGCTGGGTTCCTTCGCATACCGGACCACGTTGGCGCGCACCTTGGCGGGCTGGACGTAATCCTCAGGGTGGGCGCTGTACCAGGCCGTGATCTCATCCTCGCTGGGCGTGTACTCGTCCTTGAGGTTGGTGAACAGGACCCCCACGTATTCCGCGGTGGCCCGTCCGGTCTGGTTGAGGAACTCTTCGCGGACTTCGTCCTCGGTCACGGTGACGTCACCCGTCAGGCGCTCCTGAAGCTTCTCACTTTTCATGAGGTTGCGCACGAAAGCTTCGATGCCGCTCCAGTCCACACCGGGATCCTGAAGGGCGCGGTAATAAGCGTCCATTTCGATGGCGCCGGTTTCCTGATTACGGAAGTTGGCCAGGACCTGGGCCGGGGGATTGTCCTGAAAGCGCGCCAGGAGTTCCTCATCGGAGACGGTAATCTTCAGATCAGCCATGGCCTCTTCCATGATCCGACTGCGTACCAGACCATTCCAGGCCTGCTCGGCGGCGTTGGCGTACTGGTTGGGATTCAGGTCGCGGGTCCGGCTCTGCTGCCGCATCTGATTGAGGATGGACCGGTAGTACTGGTCGTATTCGGCGGAGAGGATGTCCTCGCCATTGACCGAACCGATGGCACCCACAGCAGCACCCTGTTGGAGGGCGCCCTGGCAGCCTTGGCCGCCCATGTCGGTGAGCCCCATGAAAAGAATGAACGATATGGCGATGAACCAGTACAGGAACTTGGCCTTCGATCGCAGCAGCTTGAACATTGCGAATCCCCTTGGCTGGGTTCAGGTATTCGGGCATAACCGGGCCTGGCCATCGAGGCCAGCCTGCCCGCAAGTTGGCAAACAGTCACATAAAATGGTATCAATTCCTTGTTTTCACAAGTTGCAGGTTTGACGAAAGTCCGGTTCCGGGTTTAAGTTGCGTCCTGACAGGCAGGTCAAAAGGGGCACCAATCCCTTCCTACACGAGAGGACCCTTTGCCGGAAATGTGGAATCCTGGAGTTTGGGCGCTGCTCAGCGGACTCGCCGCGCAGGCCTTCAAAGTCGTGCTGGCCCTCGTGGTCCATCGCAAATGGGAGCCGGGATTGTTCCTCTCCAATGGGGGAATGCCCAGTTCGCATTCGGCGACGGTCACCACGTTGAGCCTCCTGGTGGGACGTATCGAGGGATTCGATTCGTC
>JAZBOO010000007.1:0-3616 GCA_036351155.1 Candidatus Krumholzibacteriia bacterium
CCAGTCCTTCCGCCGATTCCTGTACCGATTCCCCCCAGAATCGCGCGTTGAAAGCCTTGATGGTTTTTTCCAGGTGGTTTTCAGTCATCTTCCATCCCTTCCATGTCCAGGAAACGCTCGGCCTCCTCCTCGAAGGCAAAACGTGTGGTGTCCTCGATGCGGTCGACATACAGCACCCCGTCCAGGTGGTCGCACTCGTGCTGCATGACGATGGCCGGGAACCCTTCCAGTTCAAATTCCTCGACCTTGGCCTTCTCGTTGAAGGCCTTGACCTTGATGTGGGCCGGACGCTCCACCCAGCCGCGCATGCCCGGCACGCTCAGGCAACCTTCGTACATGCCCAGGCGCTGATCCTGGTCCAGAACCGTGATTTCCGGGTTGATCATGACCCGGAAGGTGGGGCGGCCTTCCTCGTCGGCCTCCCCGCCGGCAATGAGCAGTCTCACGGGCTTGTGCACCTGAGGGGCAGCCAGCCCCACGCCGTTGTACTCGGCCATGGTCTCGAACATATCCCTGATCAGACCCTGGATCTCGGATCCCTTGATGGTCAGCGGATTGATCGGCTCACATTTTTGACGTAAAACGGGGTGCCCCATCCGGGCAACCTTGAGAATGGACATGCCTACGGCTCCTCGCTCGGGTTAAAGGGATGCCCCTACAATAACCCTTTTTGGGGCAATTGCAATTCCCGGGCCGCTTCATTTTTCCTGCAAATCCCTGCGTTTAAATGGGATAGCATGGACGCAAGTCTGCCTGGGGGGAAGAATTTTCCGGGTGGGTTCCATCCTGGTCAATCACCTCATTTCGGCACAACGCTTGATTTACCGGGGCGGTTCAAGTAGGTTTCGGGCGCGTGATATCGGTCCTCCCCTGCTTTGGCCGTTCAGGAGTCTCATGACTGCCCTGCCCCAGCCTCAAGCGTCCGGTCCACACTGGTCCGCCGGATTGCCCCGATTACTGCTGAATGTCCTGATTCTCGCCGCTCTGCTGTACATTTTCCTGTTTGCCATCGCACTGTTTGGATCGGCCTTCAAGCTGATCGGCAAGGGATTCAGCCAGCAACTGATCGCTTCGACCACCAACCCGGTGATCGGCCTGATGATCGGCCTGCTGGCCACCTCGTTGATTCAGAGCTCCTCCAGCACCACCAGCATCGTCGTCGGCATGGTGGCCGGCGGAGCGCTCACCGTGCAGGGCGCCATCCCCATCATCATGGGCGCCAACATGGGCACCACCGTGACCAACACCCTGGTGGCCATGACCGCGATGAACCGGCGCACCGAGTTCCAGCGGGCATTCGCCGGGGCCACGATGCACGACTTTTTCAACCTGATGGCCATCATCATCCTGTTTCCCCTGGAGCAGGGGACCCACTTCCTGGAAAAAACCGCCACCTGGCTGAGCCTGCACCTGGTGGGAGCCGAGGGCAGCAATTTCCCCAACCCGGTCAAAGCTGTGGTCAGTCCCACGGTCAAGGGGGTGCAGCACCTGCTGACGGACAACCTGGCGCTGGCCAAGACCGCCGCCGCCGTGTGCATGATGATCCTGGCCCTGGCGGGGATCTTCTTTGCGCTCACCTTCCTGACCAGGGTTTTGAAGGGCCTGATCCTGACCCGGGCCGAGGGCGGTTTCACCAAGAATCTGCGCCGCAGTGGCCCGGCCGCCATGCTGGTGGGTTTTCTGGTGACCGTGGGGGTGCAGAGCAGCTCCATCACCACCAGCTTGATGATCCCCCTGATCGGGGCGGGGATCGTGCCCCTCGAGTCGGCCTTCGCCGCCACCATGGGCGCCAACGTGGGCACCACCGTCACCGCCCTGCTGGCCTCGCTGACCGGAACGCCTGGAGCGGTCACCGTGGCCCTGGTGCACCTGCTGTTCAACTTGTCGGGCATCGCTGTCATCTACCCGGTCAAGTTTCTGCGTAACATCCCCATTCGTCTGGCCAAGGGTCTGGCCTCGGCCACTGCCCAGCGCAAGTATTTCGCCTTCGTCTACATGGTGGGTGTCTTTTTCGGACTGCCGCTGGTCTTCGTGCTGCTGGACAAGGTATTGAGGAAAGGATAAATCATGCTCGATCTCTTCAAACAGGACAACTGGAGCAACAAGCTGGTCGAGAGGATCCTCAAGATGCTCGGCCTGGGCTCCAAGATGTTCGACTACGCCACGGGGATCCTGCTCGAGGGCAAGGCCGACAACGATCCCCAGACCCTGCTGTTCGATCGCGACAAGCGGATCAACCACCTGGAGCGAAAAACCCGGCGGCGGGTGATTTCCCGACTTTCCATTGGCGGCAAGCAAGCCGACATCCCCAGCGCCTTGATTTTCACCAACGTGGTCAAGGATGTGGAGCGCATTGGCGACTACGTGAAGAACGTCTATGAGATCGAGGACATGCTGCCCGAGAACCCCGACCGTGCCCTCTTGAAGAAGTGGCTGGGCGAACCCACCGAGGCCATCGCCACCCTCTTTACCAGGACCCGCGAGGCCTTCGAGGAAAGCGACGAGGAGATCGCCGGTCTGGTGATCAAGCAGTCCAAGGCCCAGGGCCGGCTGTACGAGGAAATGATTCGCGAAATCACCACCAGCGATATTCCCACCCACTATGCGGTGTGCCTGGTGCTGACGTTGCGATTCTACAAGCGGCTGGTGTCCCACATGAGCAACATCGCCAGCTCGGTGGTCATGCCGGTGGACATGATCGACTTCTACGACGAGGACGACAACTGAGCCAGAATGCGGGCGGCCACCTGCTCGGGTGAGACCTGGGCCGAGCCCGCAAAATCGCACACGTGAGGATTGCCGGGGCACTGGTCCCGGCAATATTCTTTTTCGGGAAGAACGAAGACTGCCTCGTTGCCCAGAGGCCCCCACAGCGCGGGCTCGCAGCTGGGCAATGGACAGAAGATGGACAGGGTGGGCACACCCAGGGCGCCGGCAATGTGCATGGGGCCGGTGCTGGCCGCCACGTAAAGATCGCAGGCCGCCACGCTCATGACCGTGGAGCGGATGGGTTGGCCCTCGTCGGGATATTCCACTCCCGGAATGTCGGCCAGCTCGGGCGGCACCTCGAAGTCGGTGACCACCACCTGAAGGTCGTCCTCGGCCGCCAGCAGTGTGGCCAGGCGAGCCCAGCTGGCCGGTTGCCAGTTGGGCGAGGACCAGCCGCTGCTGGCATTGATTCCCACCACCTTGCCGCGCTGTCCCCATTGCTTGCGGAGCGCTTCCACCTGAGCCTTTTCCTCGTCCGTCAGATGGATCTCCGGCGTGGGGTTCTGGGTGCGCACGCCCATGGCCCGCGCCAGGTCCAGGTTGTACTCGGCCTCGTGGCGTCCCTTGCGGAACTTGCGGGTCATCACGGGCCACACCGCGGTGAGGGCGTGGAACAGAATGATCCCGTGCCCGAGGCGAAATGGAATACCCGCGCAGAAAGTCATGTAGTTGTAACGGGCCTGGGGCAGCAGCATGAGCGCATGGGTGAAACGACGTCGGCGCAGCTCGCCCACCATGCGCCAGAACGAGGAGTTGCGCGTCTCGGGCCGGTAGTCATCGACGATGATTTCATCGACATGGGGATTGTGCGCGAAGAGGGGTGCGGTGTAGGGGCGCACCAGCATGC
>JAZBOO010000008.1:0-24519 GCA_036351155.1 Candidatus Krumholzibacteriia bacterium
ACCGGCTATTTCCACGAAACCCAGACCGTGGACACCTCCGCCGAGCGACATTTCCAGGCGTTCCAGACCGTATCCGGATCGCTGAGCGGACTGGCCAGTGGCAAGCTGGTGCTGCGCGGCTCGGGCCGGTTTGACAACGACCTGGCCATTTCTCCCCATGAATTCCAGACCGGGCGCTGGTACAGCGGCTACGCCGAAGCGCGCCTGAACCCCCGCTTCAAGGCCCGGCTGGGTCGGCAATTCCTGCAGAGCGGCGTTTCCGGGCTGACCCTGGACGGTGCCTGGCTTTCCTATCGACATGACCACCGTCTTTCAGCCGCCCTCTGGGGCGGTGCCCGCGCCCCCGTGGTGGGCGATTTTGCCCTGGGCGACCTTTCCGAGGAAAAGACCACCGGTGCGAAGGTGACCCTGCGACCCAACCCCCGCTGGCGGCTGGCCCTGTCCGGCGCCTACCGGGAACGAGAGGGGCGGGTTGCCGAGCGCCCGGTCGGTCTGGAAGTGGGCACCTCCGCCTTGCCGAGCACCCGCCTGCTGGCCCGGGCCGCCTACGATCTGGAAGCCGACCGCTGGTCCCGGGTTCAGCTGCAAGCTCGGTGGCAGAAAAAGCCCACCGCTCCTGTGGTCAACCTGCAGTGGCTGGACCGTCACCCCAGCATCGACGCGGCTAGCTGGTTCTCGCGCTTTACCCGGATGGAGCGGATCAAGGTGGCCCGCCTGAGCGTGGCCCACACCCTGGCCTCGCGCTTCGGCGGCGAGGTGGAATTCCTGGGCACTTACGTGGGCGCCCGCACCTCCACTCGCCTGGGTCTGGCCGTGCTGTATCCCCTGGGCCGTGTGGGCTACTCGGTGCGCCTGGGCGACGCCGGTGAAGAGAGCCGTTTCTATGGCGAAATGCGCGTGCAGGCTCTGCGCTGGTTGCAGCTGGACGCCCAGGCCTCCGTGCTGACCTACGCCCTGCTGGAAGATGCCCCGGCCGACGACGAGCGCGAACTCATCGCCATGGTGGCCGGCTTCCGGGCCGATCTGCGCCCTGGGATGCGCCTGGTGGGCCAGGTTCAGAGCCTGGACAATCCCTATTATTCGCAAGACATCCGGGTGGTGCTGGGGCTGGACCTGAGCATGGCGCGCGGGCCGTCCAACCTGGGCCTGGGCCGAGGAGGTTGGCTGCAATGAAATCTCTGAACCTGACCATTCTGATGTTCCTGGTGGCCGCTGGGGCCGCCGTTCAGGCCGATGAGCCCGACACCATCATCTTCCCCCACGATCTGCATTTCGAGGCCGAGGTGGAGTGCGCCACCTGCCATGAAGGGGTGGCCGAGCAAACCCAGCCCGAAGACACCTTCTATCCCGACATGGATGTGTGCGGCGACTGCCATGACATCGATGACGATGAGAACTGCGCCCTTTGTCACAGCAACGTGGACAACGCCGGTGAGTACCATCGCGGCACATTCCAGGCCCTGTTCAGCCACGCTCCCCACGCTGGCGCTGAAGACAGCTGCGCCCGGTGTCATGGCGATCCCACCCTGCCGGCACCCGGCATGCCCGTGAAAGCCGACTGTCGCGCCTGCCACGAAACCGCCGACAACTTTGCGGACTGTGGTCTGTGCCATGGATCGGAATTCACCCTGTTACCGGCCGATCACGATGCCGGCTGGATATCCCGCCACGGCACCTGGGCCAGCGCCGACCAGGCCTCGTGCACCCTGTGCCACACCGAAACCGGCTGCCAGGAGTGCCACACCGGAGACAACGTGCGGCCCCGCAGCCATGCCTTCAACTACGCCTTCAATCACGCACTGGACGCCCGGTCCGGCAGCATCGACTGCGCCACCTGCCACCTGGACCCCCAGTACTGCAGCGAATGTCATGCCGCAAACCGGATCATGCCCACGGACCATTCGATGGCCGGCTGGGTCAGCCTGTCCGGCGGCGGACGCCACGCCACCGAGGGCCTTTTCGACCTGGAGAGCTGCGTTGCGTGCCATGACGCCGGCGCCGAGGATCCGTCCTGCATCGAATGTCACGGGAGGTGATGGCCGTGTTGAACCTGATCCAAAATATGCATCCGTCACGGCTGGTCTTGTGTGCCCTGGCCGGGCTTGTTCTCCTGGGCGGTTGCTCCGAGAAGGTGGAGAGCCCTCTGATCAAGGCCCACTCGGCCGAATGGAACGCGCCCGAAGCGGCCGACTTCCATGGAGCCCAGGTGGCAGACCGTTCGGCGGCCTCATGCTACACCTGTCATGGAACCGACCTGCATGGTGACGCCCCCGCCCCCGGCTGTTTCGTCTGCCACGATGGGCCCGGAGGACACCCGGAAGGATGGGCCCTGCGCGTGCAGCATGGATTTGCCGTGGGGACCAGCGGCCCAGCTTCCTGTGCACCCTGTCATGGCGCCGAGTTTACCGGCGGCTGGAGCGGTGTTTCCTGCTACCAGTGTCACGATGGGCCTTCGGGCAACCATCCCGACGGGTGGGAAGCCGGCGACCAGCATGGAACTGCGGTCCGCAACGACGGCGGCAGCCAATGTACCGGCTGCCACGGCAGCGATTACCTGGGTGGCACCAGTGAAGTGTCGTGCTTCCTGTGTCACGATGGGCCGGGCGGGCATCCCGAACTATGGAGGCGCAGAAACCAGCACGGCGCCGAGGTCGATCAGAACGGCAGCGAACAGTGTGCGGCTTGCCACGGAGCAGATTTCCTGGGCGGCTGGAGCGGTGTGTCCTGCTACCAGTGCCACGATGGGCCCTCGGGCAACCATCCCGACGGGTGGGAAGCCGGCGACCAGCACGGCGTCGAGGTGCGGGCCAACGCCGCCGACCAGTGCACCGGGTGCCACGGCACCGACTATCTGGGCGGAACCAGCCAGGTGAGCTGCTATACCTGCCACGACGGGCCGGGGGGACATCCCGGGAACTGGGGCACCGAAGGCGAACACATCGAAGAAGTGTTGATCAACGGGGGCTTGAGCTGCCAGGACTGCCATGGTGAAGACTACCTGGGCGGCTGGAGCGGAGTTTCGTGCTACCTGTGCCATAACGGGCCCAGCAACCATCCCAACGGCTACCAGTCTCCCAACCGCCACGGCAACGATGCCGAGGATGGACTGCACGCCTGCAGTGTGTGTCATGGGGATGATTTCACAGGCGACTGGACTGGCGTGTCCTGTTACCAGTGTCACGACGGGCCGAATCCTTGATTCCAGGGGGCCTCAGGGCCCCCTACCTGCCCATCAAATAGCTCTGGAACGACGCCCCGAGATTCGGGACATCCGCGGGATCCTGCCACCAAACCGCTCCGTCTGGACCCATGGTCCAGCGCACCTTCGTTTCCCCCGTGGTGGGGTAGTGCAGCACCGTGGCCGCTTCAGCTGCCGGGTCCGAAAGGAAACGAATCTGGGACAGTAGCAGACCGGACTCCAGCAACATATCCACGGCCAGGCCCAGGCTTTGGCGGTGGCGGGCCACCAGGGTCACCTCAAGATCCCGCAACTGGTAGGGATAGATCTCGAAACGTCGGATGTGACCCATCATCTGGCCCAGTACGTCCATGTCCCCGGCACCGTACATCCGGTCATGCCTGCTCGCGTGCCCCAGGCAGGCCTTTCCC
Organism: Candidatus Krumholzibacteriia bacterium; assembly: GCA_036351155.1. GTDB lineage: Bacteria > Krumholzibacteriota > Krumholzibacteriia > LZORAL124-64-63 > LZORAL124-64-63 > LZORAL124-64-63. Next base: position 3,610 of record JAZBOO010000008.1, read on the forward strand.
TGCCGGAGATTCACCAGCACGGCGGTACACGTTGCCACCCCGAAGGTGAGCAAGGGTTCCTCTCGTGAGAACCGGTACTCGTCCATGTCCACCATGGCGACATCCGTGGGTAAAACCCGGGCGGGGCGCTGACGAGGTACGGCGGTTCCGGCACTGGCCAGCAGCGCAGGCCGCAGTTCCGTCTCATGGTCGAGGTAATAGCGGGTGAACACCTCATCCTCGTCAATTTTGGCCACCAGAAGCCACTCGCTCCCCAGAACCGGACAGACGGTGAACGAGGTCAGGGCAGCAAAACCCCGGTAGTCGATCACCCTCTTGTGTCCGTGTCGCTCGCGAAACTTCGCTTCGACATTCTCTCTGGCCAGGATTCGGCGCAACCCCTCGCCACCAGGGTTGAGACGGCTCTCGGTCATCATCTGGTGATTTCGATTCACCAGAAAGGTCTCCCCCGTGCGCCCCATTTCCAGGCCATGGCTGAAAATGTGGTTGATCCGGTTCAAGGCGCACTGGAGCACCAGCCAGCCCACCAGTTCGCCTTCCTCCTCAAGAGGTTCCACAAAGAAGGCCGAGGGCTCATCCGAAACCCAGTAGAACTCGTAGTCGACGAAGGCTGTCGCGGGTCCCATCTGCAACCGGCGGGCCAGCGCCGTCCGGGCCAGGTCCCCCTCGAACAGGTTCTTGTGATAGTCAGCCTGCGTACGCACCGTCGACAACACATACCCAGTGCGATCGATGAACAGGACATCATAGAATGATTGATAATGGCCGAGATAGTGCTGGCGCAGGGCGACTTTCAGTTCCTCGATGGCCTGCCGCGCTTCGGGAGGGGGAGGAGATTTCTGTTGCAACAACCAGAAGTTTCTCTTGATGTCGAAATAGTTGCGCATCAGGGGGTCAGCGCCGGCCTGGTCGGCCAGGGCGCTGATCCGCGTGAGGTAGGCTATCAACTGGGCCTGCTTGTCGGCCACCACCTGATCCAGTTCCCTGTAGGCGGCGGCTTCAATGGCAGCGGGATGTTCAGGGGTCCAGGCCGATATTGCGGTGACCGGGATGGTGGCCAGGATCAGGATGACCAGGAAACCAAAATTCGATGGGCGGGCGTACATACACCTTCCTTCCTGGGGTGCCGGTGGTGGAAAGAAGTATAGTACGCGGACGGAGAAGGGAATACCCCCATTTGTCCCCTTGGAACCCAAGGTCAGCTGGAATACCCCTGCGGATTTCCTTCCTGCCAGCGCCAGGCATCGGCGCACATTTCCTCAAGTCCGCGCCTGGCCTCCCAGCCCAGCAACCGGGCCGCGCCGGCGGGATCGGCATAGCAGGTGGCAATATCGCCTGGCCGTCGGTCCACCACGGCGTAGGGCACCGGGCGTCCCGAGGCCTTCTCCGCAGCCTTCACCATCTCCAGCACCGAGTAGCCCTGGCCCGTACCCAGGTTGATGGGCGTGCAGCCCGGCAGGGCCGCCAGCTTGTCGATGGCCGCCAGATGTCCCAGGGCCAGATCCACCACGTGGATGTAGTCGCGCACCCCGGTGCCGTCGGGAGTGTCGTAGTCGTTGCCGAACACGCTCAGCTTCTCGCGCAGTCCCACGGCCACCTGCATGACGAAGGGCATCAGGTTGTTGGGAATGCCCTGGGGATCCTCGCCGATGCGGCCGCTCTCGTGGGCTCCAATGGGATTGAAATAGCGGAGCAGGATACAGCGCCAGCGATTGTCGGCCAGGCACACGTCGCGCAGGATCTCCTCGATGAACAGCTTGGTGCGCCCGTAGGGGTTGGTGGCCTGCAAGGGGAAGTCTTCGGTGATGGGCACCGTGTGAGGATCGCCATACACGGTGGCCGACGAGGAAAAGACCAGATTGAAGCACTCGTGATCGGCCATGGCCTTCAGCAGTTCGACTGTGCCGAAGATGTTGTTTTCGTAGTACCGGAGCGGGATTTCGCAGCTTTCGCCCACGGCCTTGAGCCCGGCGAAGTGCACCACGGCATCGAATTTCCGGGTCGCGAACACCGCGCGCAGAGCCGGACCGTCACAGATATCCACCTCGTGGAACTCCAGGGATTTTCCCGTCAGGTCTTGAACCCGGCGCAGACTTTCCTCGCTGCTGTTGTCCAGGTTGTCGACCACCACCACCTGGTGGCCCGCCTTCAGCAGTTCCAGGCAGGTGTGGCTACCGATATAGCCGGCCCCGCCGGTGACCAGAATCGTCTGTGCCATGGTTTCTCGCTCCCAGCTTGATAGATCAGAGAATGATCAGAGGTGATTCAGAAGATAAAAAAACCGGTGCTTCCGAGATTGTGCACGGCGCGACTCCTGAGGTGTCAAGTGAAATCAGGATACACGATGCGGGATTGAAATCAAACCCAGCCATGCACAATGTCCGAAGCACCGATTGAGAGTCGGGCCGGAACTATTGAGTTGTTCGGTTGGAATGAAATCCCCCCTGGGACCATCTGGACGAAAAGGACCAACGGTGCAATGGAACCTGTGGTGAAATTCATTTAGCCTTCCCACCGATCGGATACGATTCTAATCGATCTGCCCCCCCAAAGCCAAGCAAGTTTTTCATTTATCACGAAAAATTTACCTTTTGGTCAATTCCTCAAATGTCAAAACGGCGAGAAACCCCTGTTTCTCGCCGTTTGATGATGATTGTCGTTATCAAGATCGGCCCACCTCATAAGCGGACAGAGCCGCCATGTTGACGATTGTTTCCACCCGCGAGGAAGTCGACACGATGTTGATGGGCTGCTTCAGGCCGTAGAGCAAGGGCCCCAGGATTTCCCGACCCGATCCCAGATGCCCCACCAGCTTGTAGGCAATGTTGGCGCTCTGCAGGTCCGGGAAAATCAAAACATTGGCCGGCCCCATGACCCGACAATCAGGCACCGACTTTGCGCAAAGCTGGGGAATGATGGCCACGTTGGCCTGCATTTCCCCATCGACCTGAAGATCAGGATGCTTTTCGCGCAGGATCTCGACCGCCTCACGCACCTTGCGGCTTTCCGGTCGGTCGTTGTCCCCGAAGTTGGAGAAGGACAGCATACCCACGACAGGGTCCAGGTTGAAATGACGCGCCACCGTGGCGGCCACCAGCGCAATTTCCGCGAGGTGTTCCGCATCGGGATCGAAGTTCACCGTGGTGTCGGCAAAGATGTAGGCCTTGCCCTCGACCATCAGCACATGCATGCCGATCACCCGGGTGATGCCCGGCCGGAGTTCTGCCAGGGTCAAAACCGGCCGGATGGTGTCGATGTAGCTCCGGCTGGCTCCGCACACCATGCCGTCGGCCTCACCGGTCCGCAGCATCATCACCCCGTGGTGGATGGACCGCCGGACCATGCGTTGCGCCTTGTCAAAGTTGTATCCCTTGCGCGCACGCTCGGTGAACAGGCGGCGGGCCATGTCCTCCAGATTGGGACAGTCGGCGGGGTTCTTGAAGGTGACCTGGCGCGGATCCAGGCCGATCTGCTCGGCCTTGGCCCCCATCACTTCCGGGTTTCCCAGCAGGACAGGGTGGCACAGGTCCTCATCCACCAGAATGCGGCAGGCCTCGAGCACCCGGTCTTCCTCGCCCTCGGCAAAAACGATTTTGCGCCTGATGGACTTGGCCTTGGACCGGATGCTGTCCATGACCTGTCGGCTGCGATTGGTCATCCCTTCAAGCTTGTGCCGGTAGGCTTCCCAGTCGCTGATGGGCTCGGTAGCCACGCCGGTCTCGCAGGCCGCCTTGGCCACAGCCAGAGCCACCTTGGACAGGACCCGGCTATCGAAGGGCTTGGGGATGATGTACTCGGGACCGAACTCGAAGGTCTCACCCCCATAGGCGTCAGCCACCTCGGCGGGAACCGACTCGCGCGCCAGGTCAGCCAGGGCATGAGCCGCGGCCAGCTTCATTTCCTCGTTGATGGCGGTGGCCCGCACGTCCAGCGCCCCCCGGAAAATGAAGGGGAACCCCAGCACATTGTTCACCTGGTTGGGATAGTCGCTGCGTCCCGTGGCCATGATCACGTCGGGACGAGCTTCCTTGGCCTCGGGATAAGTGATCTCGGGATCGGGATTGGCCATGGCGAACACGATGGGTTTGTCGGCCATGGACTTCACCATGTCCTGGGTGACCAGCCCGGCCACCGAGCAACCGTACAGCACATCGGCGCCACGGAGTGCGTCGGCCAGGGTCCGGTTCTCGGTCTCATGGGCAAAGTATTCCTTGTACTTGTTCATGCCTTCGGTACGGCCGGCGTAGCACACACCCTTGCTGTCCACCAGGGTGATGTTGTCCCGGGGCACCCCCAGAATTTCGGCGAACTTGGCGCAGGCGTTGGCCGATGCGCCCGCCCCGGAAACCACCACCTTCAGATTTTCAATTTCCTTGCCCTGAAGGCGCGCCGCGTTGATCAGCCCTGCCCCCGAAATGATGGCCGTACCGTGCTGGTCGTCGTGAAATACCGGGATGTTCATGGTTTCCCGCAGGGTGCGCTCGATCTCGAAACACTCGGGAGCCTTGATATCCTCCAGGTTGATCCCCCCCACCGTGGGTTCCAGCAGCTGGCAGAACTTGATGATCTCGTCGGGATTTTCGGTGTCCACCTCGATGTCGAACACATCGACATGGCCGAATTTCTTGAACAGGACGCCCTTGCCCTCCATGACCGGCTTTCCGGCCAGAGCTCCGATATTGCCCAGCCCCAGAACGGCGGTTCCGTTGCTGACCACGGCCACCAGATTGCCGCGGTTGGTGTACAGATAGGCATCGTGGGGATTCTTTTCGATGGCCGTGCATGGAATGGCCACACCGGGTGAGTAGGCCAGAGAAAGATCGCGAGCCGTCAGACAGGGCTTGGTGGCCACAACCTCGGTCTTGCCCGGTCGACCATCCTTGTGATAGTTGAGTGCGTCCTGGTCCCTGATCGCCATGGCAAACGTCCTTTGCTGGGCCGGGCAGGAATTCCGGGGTGGGTTTTCCGGGGACATTCTGTCCGACACGATGACGGGGATTCCCCTTGCAGGGAATGCTCCCTTGATCATAAGGTCGCCAACAGAATCAGGCATCGGCACGCCCTTGTAAAGTGTCATCCTGTCCAGCGAGGAAGGCTTTTTGACGTGGAAAAACTGAGAGATTTACTGGGCGATTCTGGCCCGCTGATCCATGGTGTGGTGGTGGTTTTGCTGGTGGTGGCAGGCCTGATGGCACTGCGCAAGGTTTTGGACATCGGCGAGAGCAAGGTCAGCGGGAAAAAGTTCCGCAACCAGCTGGTCATGTTTGCCGCCACCTTCGTGGGCATCCTGGCCGTGGTGCTGGGGCTGCCCCTGGAAGATTCGGTGCGGGGCCAGCTGCTGACCTTGATCGGGATCTTGATTTCCGCGGGCATCGCCCTGAGCGGCGGCACCTTCCTGAGCAATGCCATGGCCGGGATCATGCTGAAGGCCGTGCGCAACTTCCGGTCGGGCGATTTCATCAGCACCGGCGAGCACTTCGGCCGGGTGACCGAACGCGGCCTTTTTCACACCGAGATCCAGACCCCCGACCGCGACCTGATCACCTTGCCCAATCTCCTTCTGGCCAACAACGCCGTGCGGGTGGTGCGCCAGTCGGGCACCATCATCAGCGCCACCGTCTCCCTGGGATATGATGTGCCCCACCACCGCATCGAGGGAGTGCTGGTCCTGGCGGCCACAGATCTGGGACTGGAAGAGCCCTTCGTCCAGATCCTGGAGCTGGGTGATTTTTCGGTGACCTACCGGGTTGCCGGCTTGCTGGCCGACAGCAAGCAGATGATCACCTACCGGTCCCGGTTGCGTGCCGCCATCCTCGACGGGTTGCATGCCGATGGAATCGAGATCGTTTCCCCCGACTTCGCCAACGCCCGCGTATTCGAGACGACCCACAGCTTCATTCCCCGGATGCCGGTTTCCGCCGCACCGCCACCAGTCCAGGACGCGCCCCCCGCCGCCGTGGTCTTCGACAAGGCCGAGGATGCCGAGTCGCTCGCCAAGCTCCGCGAACGATTCAACGCCCTGGCCGAGGAGATAGAGACGGCCAAGAAAGAGACCAAGGAAGCCGAAACCGAGCAGCAGAAAACCGCCGGCGATGCCCGGCTGGCCTTTCTGGACAAGAAGAAAGACGCCCTTCAGAGGGCCATCACCCTGGCCGAGGAGCGCGAAAGCCAGCACGAATGATAGGTTTTCCGTCATTTGACTGTTGAATATCAATTTTGTCTTTTGCCTCGGTGGCGTGAATTATGTTAACATCATAAGTTGAATGACGTGTTCGCCTGTTGATCCCCCTTCGCTTTCCAGGGAGACCATTCATGACGCTTCGATTGCGCCCGGCCCTGTGGGCCCTGGCCTTGTCCCTCCTTTTTGCCCTGCCCGTGCTGGCGGCGCCTGAGATCGTCTGGACCGACCAGCACGATGGGGGCGCCACCTTCATCGACGACGGCTTCTGCCTGCTGAACTCCCCCGACGGACATCTGATCGTCGGTGGTGAATCCGCCGATACCGTGGGCGGCAGCGACCTGTTCATTCGCAAGCTCAACCGGGACACCGGCAACGAGCTCTGGGATGTCCGCTACGAAGGTTACGACGGCAAGGACGTGGCCATCACCGAGATGGAATGGGATTCGGCCGGCCAGCTGCTGGTTTCGGCCTTCATCCGCGGCTGCATTGGCTGAGGCCAGGGTGATGACGTCGTCGTTCTGAAGATCGACGACGCGTCCGGAGAGGTTCTCTGGACTCAGCACTACGCCAGCGCCGAAGGGGTCGACGAAGGCGTGATGGCCGTGGCCCATGACGATCAGAACAATGTCTTCGTGACCGGCCGGGCCATGGACGGCGGCAACGGCACCGAGATGCTGGTCATGAAGCTTGCGGCCAGCACCGGAGAAATCCTCTGGATGGAGACCATCGGCGGCACCGCCGGGCAGAACGATGTCGCCTGGGATGTCGTGGTCGGACCCGACAATCATCCGGTGATCACAGGGTTCCTGGTCCAGACCGGTGAAGTGGCCCATTTCCTGACCCGCAAGCTGGCCAACGGCAACGGCGACACCCTCTGGGAACGCCTGGAACCCGGCGCCCTGAACAACGCCGAGGTGAGAAGCGGCTGGCTGGCCCTCGCCGAGAACGGCGACGTGATCATGGCCCAGCGAACCTTCGGCAGCAACGGGTACGATGTGGCCCTGAAGCGCTTTGCCGCTCCGGACGGTGCCACCGTCTGGGAAAACACCTATGACGGTCCCACCCATGGGGGCGACGATATCCGCAGCATGCGTCTGGATTCGGAGGGGAATATCCTGGTGGCCGGCGTGCAGGATGTGAACTGGAATTACAACTACATGGCCCTGAAGTTCAACAGCAGCTCGGGCGATCTGATCTGGAGCGCCAGCTATGACGGCCCCGTGGGCTGGTACGATGTGGCCAACTGCATCACCGAAGGACCGGGCGGCACCGTCATCGTCAGCGGCCTGAGCGATGGCAGCGGCACCGGCTGGGACTGGGCCACCGTGGCCTTCGACGCCACCAACGGCACCGAACTGTGGGCGGAACGTTACAATGGACCCGCCGGTCAGAGCGACGAGGCCCGTGATATTCTCTGCACCCCCGCCGGCGACATCTACGTGACCGGCTATGGCTACGGAGTGGGCACGGGCAAGGATCTGGTCACCATCCATTACAAGGTGGAGATGGCCAGTCCCGCCCAGGACACACCGGCAGCGGTGATGGCCACCAATGCCTGGCCCAATCCCTTCAACCCCCGCGTGACCCTCAGTTTCGAGCTGCCGCGCGCAGGCCACACCAGCCTCGTCATCTATGATGTCCGCGGGCAACGGGTGGCCACCCTGAAGGACCAGGTTCTGGCTGAAGGACGGCACGAAGTATCCTGGGATGGTCGCGCCGACAGCGGCCGGCTCGCCAGCGGCGGCACCTACCTGGTGCAGGTCAAGAGCGAGGAACTGACCAGCAACCGGAAAATCGTGCTGGCCAAGTAATACGGCATTCGTCGGAATCAGCATCCGGGGGCGGCAATTGCCGCCCCCGTTTTTTTGAGGAATCTATTTGAGCATGATCATTTTCCGGGTCTCGGTGAATCCCCCGGTTTCCAGCCGATAGAAGTAGACGCCGCTGGCATGGTCCCTGGCATCCCAGGTCTGCACATGCAGTCCGGCACCCAGTGTCTCCTGGACCAGGACCTCGACCACCTGCCCCTTGACGTCATAAATCGTCAAGCGGACGGGGCTTTCCCCCTGCAGGCTGAAGGCAATTTCCGTGATGGGATTGAACGGGTTCGGCGCGTTCTGGAACAGGCTGTTGCCCGCGCGAACGACACGGCCCTCGTTCGCCCCGTAGATATTCCCGCCCTCGCAGGCCTGGGTCACCACATTGGCTCCGGCATCGTAACTCAAGGTGGCGTGGGTCACTGCTGTCACCGTGAAGCAGAAATCGGTGGTCGCGTAGGTCTTGCGAGCCGTCGTCACGGTAGCCACCCCGTCGGTTCCTGTTACCCCGGTCAGAGTTTCGTTGGTGTCGCCGGTCATGTTGCCGGTCACCGTGGCCCCGGAAACCGGCGCTCCGCCATCGTCCACCACCGTGATCTGGGCACGGCCGTAATACTTCCGACCACTGAGCACGGTATACACCGAGATGGCCGCCACATGCATGGTGTCTCCGCCCGTGCTGGGCTCGGTCACCGTGATGTAACCGGTCTTGGTCTCGGTGTCACTGCCGTACACGTTACTGACGGCCAAGCTCACGGTATAGGTGCCTGCCGCAGTGTAGGTATGGCCGGGGTTCTGGACTGTGCTGGTGCCGCCGTCGCCGAAGGTCCAGCTCCAGCTCGTCGGACCATTGGCGGACAGATCGGTGAACTGCACCGCCAGCGGGAAATCGCCACTGACCGGGGTGCCGGAGAAATCCGCCACCGGAGGCGTGGGCTGCACCGGATCGGTCACGGTGATATAACCGGTCTTGGTCTCGGTGTCGCTGCCGTCGCCGTTGCTGGCGGTCAGGCTCACGGTGTAGGAACCAGCCGCAGTGTAGGTGTGGCCGGGGTTCTGAGCCGTGCTGGTGCCGCCATCGCCAAAGGTCCAGCTCCAGCTGCTGGGATCACCCGAGGAAAAGTCCACGAACTGGACAGCCAGCGGCGTCTCACCGCTGGTGGGGGTGCCCGTGAATTCGGCTACCGGCGGGTTCAACACCGTGCCGCCGCCTGAAACAGCCGCAGCAGCATCCACCATGCCGTAACCCGTGTAACGGTCCCACCCGGCCCCGGACTCGACGCTGATCACGTCTTGAGCCGTACCACACAGCTGCTGACGCACCTGCGCCGGCGTGTAGTCGGGAAATGCCGACTTGATCAGAGCCGCCACTCCGGCGGCGTAGGGCGTGGCACAGCTGGTGCCGTTGAAGAACATGTCATAGTTGCCCGCATCGTAGCCGGCAGAGCCGGAAATGTCCGTGGTGGGCAGAATGGTGGGCGCGATCACATCCACGGCCCCTCGGTCGTCCTGGGTGGTCGTCCCGTAATTCGAGCCCCACCAGCGCTCACCATCACAGGTGTAGCCGTTCGGATCCGTCAACACTCCCGGGTTCACTTCCAGGCTGCTGCTGGAACTGCGCTTGCGTTCGCCACAGGGAGAGGCCGCGCCCACACCGATCACGTACTGATTGATGGCGGGATAGCTGATCACGCTGTTGTTCTCGTTGCCCGTGGCCGCCAGGATGGTGCAACCCGCATTGTAGGCGTAGAGGATGGCGGCATCGGTGGCGGCATCGGTGCTGATTGCCGCTCCCAGGCTCATGCTGACGATGTCCGCCCCGTTGTCCCCCGCGTAGTACAGTGCGTTGGTGATCGAGACGAAGCTCATGGTCCCCCGCCGGTCGGCCACCTTCAGGGGCATGATGGTGCAGTTGCCAGCAATGCCCGTCACGCCGGTCCCGTTGTTGGCCACCGCAGCGGTGACTCCCGCGCAACAGGTGCCGTGACCCGCGGTGCGGCTGTCATCCATGGGATTGGTGTCGTTGTTGCCGAAATCGTAGCCGGTGGTGCAGTTGAGGTCCTCGTGGTAGATGTCCACGCCGCTGTCAATGATGGCGATGGTCACTCCGCTGCTGCCATACGTGGTGTTCCAGGCGGTTTCAGCATTGGCGTCGAATCCGATCTCACCAACCAGGGGTCCTGTGTGGCTGTTGGACGACCAGTCATAGGAGATCATCTGGGCCGTGTTGTTGTGGCCCCAGTGATCAGCATAGAGGGGATCGTTGGGCACGGCCGCCGGGAAGGCCAGCCATTCCGGTTGCGCCACTTCCACCAGGGGGTCGGCTGCAAAGCGGGCCGCCAGCTCCTCCATGTCCCCCTTCGCGACCTGGTAGCGGAACCAGCGGTCTGTGCCCAGAGCTCCGGCCTTGTCCAGGTTCTGTGGCCGGATAAACGGCCGTTCCAGAAGTGTCGCTCCCGCAGCCTGGGCCAGGGCGTCCACGCTTTTCCAGCCGGTGGCTAGTCCCGGAACCGTGGCACCTTTCTCGAAGGGGATCGCCAAACGTGACTGGGACATGGCCTGGGGAGTGAACTTCACCAGGACACTGCCATCCACGTAGGGAAGTTGTGTCGAGGCCTGGAGAGCGAATCCATCCTGGACAGGGACAAAAAGGCGGGCCTCGGTGGCCGCCGAAGCGCTCAGGCTCAGGACCACACAGAGGGACAGCAAGGCAATGATGCCTGTTTTGGCGAACTTCATTCTGGCTCCAATCAGCTACGGATGTGAAGTGGCGTTGAGGCTCCCCTCCCAACCCTAGACTTCAACATCGGATAGCACGGTGCACGCCCTCCTTTCGCAGAGAGACTTCGGCAATGATCAAAAATAAAGGGGATGGTGAAGGCATTGTAGCCGAAGGGGTTCCAGTCAGGCAACAAGAAAATGACAAAATTGTGACAAGGGGGCCCGCACACGATGGGCAAGCCCCCTTTATCAGGAATTAGCCACCGAATCCCGTTTTCTTGCTGTACACCCGGTCGTCGTCGTGGCACCCGGAACAATCCGGTTTCACGCTGAAATCAGAGTCCATGTGGCAGTCTGCGCAATCCATGCCTTCGTGGTCCTCGTTGAAGGCCACCCCGGTCACCCGGGCATGGTCAAAGTCGCCATCTTCCCAGTCCGTATGGCAGCTGATGCACTGTGTCTTCGGCGTGTGGAACACCTTGGGCACGCCATGGCACTGCTGACAGGCTAGCTTTGAGTGACGCGGCCCCAGTTCCCATCCGGTGGACAGACCGTGTTCGAACTCGGGTTTCCGCTCGTAGTCGTGGCAGAACTTGCAGCCACGTTCGGCATGACATTCGGTACACGAGGCCATGCTCTCCACGTGGGTGTTGGTGGAACGCACCTGATCGTGGCAGCTGCTGCAACTGTCGCCGCGATGGCAGTCCACACAGTTCAACCCGAACTGATCCACGTGGTCGGTGTGATGAAAGGTCACCACAGGACCCTTCTCGTACGTGGTATCGTAGAAATAGCTGTCCGTCGCCTCGATCAAGGGGTGTTTCACGCCCACGATGTCTGTGGTATCGAGGGGTGGGTCCGCGATCTCGTCATGGTGCTCCTCGTGACAGAACCCGCAGGCGTTGCTGTGGCTCCAGTCCAGGTGACAGTTCATGCACTGCCGGTGGAAGGCCCCCTTGAGGCTGGGCTTGTTCAGATCCACGGGACCCTTCTCGGCATCGTGGCATTCACGACACGGAGGGATGGCGCCCCCCGGCTCACTGTAGTGATGACAGTTCTCGCACCCACCCACCATGTCGCTCATGGTGGCGTGCAGCTCGTGGGAAAAAACCACCGGGTCGTACAGATTGGCCAGGTCGTCGATGACCACCACGGCCGGCCCATCGTCGGGGCGCTGGTCACTGTGAAAATGTCCCATGTGCCGGGGACAGGCCACAAGGCAAGGATCCTCGGCGGTGGGCAGATCGCAGGAGTGGCACTGAATACATTCCAGTTCACTGATGCTGCTCCTGTTGTTGAAATGCCGCCGAGCGTGTTCTTTCTCGATGACGCCCTCCGAGCCGGGCGCTTCGGCCGCCAGAGCCAGACCGGCCCCCATCAAGACGAAGGTCAGCAGGCAGATCCGGATAATTGATGTCCGCATGACTAGTCCTCCTCTTCCGGAAGCACGGGAAAGATGAACACCGCCGCGCGATAAATCAGCACGATGATGGAGATGAATCCGATGGTCAGCAGCGCTTCAGGCCAGGCCGGAACATAGGGGCCGCTGCCGAACTGGGGTTCGTAGCCGATGATGAAAACATTGATGCGGTTGATGACCACCCCGATGACCACCATGGCTGCCGCCGTGAACAGCCACGCGGGCTGGCGACGCAGGCGATGGGCCATGAATATGAAAGCCGGCAGCAAGACACCGCCAATGATCTCCACGCCATACATGGCCGTCTGCAGGTTGAACTCACCCAGGGCCTTGTAGGCTCCGCGGTTGACGACGTCGATCAGCTTGGTCCCGAAGTAGACGGTCAGCAGAAAGGGGATGATGCGCCCCAGAGGCGCCATGACATTCAGTTCGAATTCACGCTTGAGTGAACGCGACGCCAGGTATCCCTCGAAGATCACCATGGAAAGCCCCACGGCGAAAGCCGACAGCAGGAATTGCAGGGGCATCATCGGAGTGTACCAGAGGGTGTGCAGTTTCCCGGGAGCGATGACCATCAGCGTGCCCAGACTGGACTGATGGGCACAGCTGAGGACCACACCCGCAATCAAGAAAAAGATGATGACCTTGTTGAGCCCGGCATCCAGAGCGCGCAGCAACCGGTCGAGAGGCTTGTTCAGGCCAGCCCAGAACCCGGGAAGGTTCACCTTGCCGATGAACCGTTCGCACACGATGGGCAAGAACTCGATGTACAGCACCGTCAGGTAGATCATGACGCAGATACCGACCTCGAACAGCACGGAGTTGCCTTGCCACATCGAGGGCATCATGACGTGCCAGATGTTGTAGAAGCGACCCAGGTCGACCACCACGCCCAGTGCCACGAAGGTGTAGCCGATCATGGCCGTCAACAGCGCGGGCCGGACCAGTACATGGTATTGATTCTTGTGGAAGATATGGGCCAGGAAGGCCATGGTGAACCCACCGGCGGCCAGGGCCACACCTGAAGCCACGTCGATGGCGATCCACAAGCCCCAGGGATAATTGTTGTCCAGGTTGGTCACCGCCCCGAGGCCTTGGGTGAAACGAACGGCCAGCACCGCCACGGCTCCCAGGGCCAGAGCAATCAACACCCAGACGCCTGGAGTCAGGAAAGGCACCTTGCTGTTGCCGGCCAGCGGCGCGGCTTTCTCCTCGTGGGTTCCCCGAGCATTGCGGATACTCACCGCATCGTTCGAGATCACCGCCTGGCTTCCAGCTGCCGGGTTATTCATGATCCACCCCCTGGTGACCGTTCTCATGTGATGCGGGCAGGTCCTTTTCAGGAGGAATACTGCCGGTGGATTTGACCAGGACGCTCATCAGCCCGAACACCATGGCAGGCCCACTGAAGCCGCGGAAAATTCCGTGCTGAATGCTCTCGGTGACCTCGCTGGCGCTGGTCTCGCCCAGCTCCGGCAGGTCGACTTCGCTGAAATCACGGTCGGACAGGTACAACCAGGAGGTGCCGCCGCCGTCCACTTCGCCGTAGACCTTGTGAAAATAACGATCGGGATCGTTGCGGATCCGCAAGTGCGCCATCTCCAGCAGGTCTTCGCGCTTGCCGAAGGTCAGGGCGTCGACCGGACAGATTTCCACGCAGGCTGGAATTCCTTTTTCCTCGCCCAGGGTACTCTCGGCACACAGGTCACACTTGACCACCTTGGGCGTCAGAGGCTTCTCGTACTCGTAAGCGGGAATCTGGAAGGGGCAGGCAATCATGCAGTAACGGCAACCGATGCATTTCCAGGCGTCGTAGACCACCGGACCCTTGGGATCCTTGGTCAAGGCGCCGACGATACAGGCGGACACACAGTTGGGCTTTTCGCAATGCATGCAGTTGACCTTGACGGTCAGGGGATCGGTGTGGCCCGTGGGCGGGGTGTAGGCGTTGATCACCGTCAGATCGTCCACGGTGGGGCGCCGCATCTCCTCCATGGGAGCCTGATCGTCGTACTCATCAAGTTCCCCGAAGGGCAGGTCGTGGGCCTTGGAGCAGGCGTATTCGCAACGCCGGCAACCCACGCAGATGGTGAAATCCGCCAGCACGCCGAAGCGATCATGATCGAGATGAGACTCGCTGGCCCGGGCTGACTCCACGCCCGCCATCGACAGGGCTGTGGTGCCACATGCGGTGCCGGCGATCTTGAGAAAATCTCTCCGACTGACCATATCAGTTCCTTTCCAGGGGGCAGGACAAGACCCGAGATGTCCCGAAGGAGACACCCCGCTGTCCATATGAAAAAACACCGGCCCTGTGTGTGAAGGCCGGCATAGCAAAGTCTTTTGGTCGTGTTTCAGTGATCGGGTAGTTTGGGAGGAGGGGACCTGTCAGGTTCCGGAACGATGCCGGGAAACACGCTGTTCCCGGAAATGGCTGCCAGCCAAACTGCGCCACGGGTTCGTGCCTTCACAACCACCGGAAAGATCCCGGTGGTCATTCGATAATGTTGTCGATGTCCAGTTCCTGGGCCACGAGGCCCCGCTTCTTCATGCTCTCGACCAGAACCATGCGGATCATGGCACAGGCCTCGATGATGCGCCGGTCGGCAGGACTGTAGAACACCGAGGTGCCTTCCTTGCGCATCTTGACCAGGTGCTTGCTCTTCAGGAGTGTCAGATGCCGGCTCACGGTGGACAGGGGACAATCGATGGCCTCGGCCAGCTCCCCCACACTCATTTCCTGCTTGTCCAGACACGCCATGATGGCCAGCCGTTTACTGCTGGCCAGCACCCCGCAATACGAGGCGTGAATCTCAAAGATTTCCATGTTCCGAACTTTCATAAGTTCGAAAGTAATAGGTCTACCTAAAAGCTGTCAAATAAAAAACCGCCCTTTTTCAGAGAATCTGGTATGATGTTCCGGTCGTTGGGCTTACCCGGAGGCTACCCATGGTGCGCTACTCCCTGATGCGAACGGTTCTGGACCCTCTGCTGGCCATTGCGGGGCCCCAGGGGCTGGTCCGGCTGGAGTTCCTGCCCCAGGCCTGGGAATACCACATCCGCGCCCATGCCGTGGCCCGCCAGCACTTTACCTGTTCCCGGGGTCTGGTTGCCACCGCCGGCGGCCCGGGTGCCGCCTCCTCTCCGCCCGAAGACCTGGTGATTCGTGAAGATGACCGGGCCTTCGACGATCTGCGTCAGCAGCTGGCCGAGTACTTCACCGGCCAGCGCACGGAGTTCCAGATTCCCCTCGATCTGCGCGGCACCGATTTTCAGACCAAGGTGTGGCAACAGCTCATGCACATCCCCTACGGCAAGCTGCGGACCTATGGCGAAGTGGCCCGGGCCATGCGCCAGCCGAAGGCCACCCGGGCCGTGGGCCAGGCCGCCGGTCACAATCCCTTGCCCATCCTGGTGCCCTGCCACCGGGTGATCGGCAAGGGCGGATCCCTGGTGGGTTTCGCGGGCGGCCTCACCACCAAGGCCAGATTATTGCGCCTTGAAGGCCACACCCTGGGCAGCTCCACCCGCATCGAGGAACCACGGCTTTTCTGATGACCTTTCTCGACTGGACCATCGTCGCGATCATGTACATTGCCATCGTGGGCACGGTGGTGGTCACCCGCCGGCATATGAGGGGCGTGGCCGACTACCTGGCCGCCCGCCGTACGGCCGGCCGCTACCTGTTGACCGTTTCGGCGGGGATTGCGGGAGTTGGCGCCATCACCGTGGTGGCCAACCTGGAGATGGGCTACGAGGCCGGCTTTGCCCAGTGGTGGTGGGGGCTCACAGCCAGCCTGGTGCTGGTGATCATCAAGGTCTCGGGCTGGGTCACCTACCGGTTTCGCCGCACCCGGTCCTTGACCCTGGCCGAGTTCTTCGAGCGGCGCTACAGCCGCCGATTCCGCATCTTCGGCGGCACGGTGGCGTTTCTGGCCGGGCTGATCAACTTCGGCATCTTCCCCTCGGTGGGCGCCCGGTTTTTCATCCACTTCCTGGGGTTGCCCGAGACCTGGCAACTGGGAGCTCTGGCCCTCCCGGTATTCCCCACGGTCATGGCCCTGTTGCTGATCACTGCCGTGTTCTTTGTCTTTGCCGGCGGACAGGTGGCCGTCCTGATCACCGACTTCATCCAGGGCGCCTTCGCCAACGTGGTGTTCCTGCTGGTGGTGGTTTACCTGCTGCATCTGATCGGCTGGGACGCCGTGGGGCAAGTGCTCACCCAGGTCGAACCTGGTCACTCGAAGATCAACCCCTTTGACACCGGCTACGTGGCCGATTTCAATTTCATGTACTTCTTCATCGGCATGATCGGCCTGTTTTACGGGGCCATGTCCTGGCAGGGCACCCAGGCCTACTACACCTCGGCTCGGACCGCTCACGAGGGCAAGATGGGCGGCGTGCTCGAAACCTGGCGCCTGCGCACCCAGGAAGTGTTCATGTTCGTGGTGCCCATCCTGGTATTCACCGTGATGCATCACCAGGGGTGGACCGGGTTTGCCGGTGGCATCGAAGATCGCCTGACCGATATCGACAACCCCGCCGTGCGCAACCAGATGCGCGGCCCTCTGGTGCTGGCCGCCCTCCTGCCCAAGGGGCTGCTGGGCGCATTTGCCGCCCTCATGCTGGGGGCCTTCATCAGCACTCACAACACCTACCTTCACAGCTGGAGCAGCATCTTCATCCAGGATGTGGTGCTGCCCTTCCGCAAGACCCCCCTGAGCTCCACGGCTCACCTGCGGCTGTTGCGCGGCGGGGTGGTGGGTGTCGCCCTGTTCATTTTTTTCTTCAGTCTGTTCTACCAGCAAAGCCAGGCCATTCTGCTGTTTTTCGCCCTGACAGGGGCCATCTTCGCCGGCTGGTCGGGCGCGGTGATCATCGGCGGGCTGTACACCCGCTGGGGCACCACCCTGGCTGCCTGGGCGGCCACCGTGTCGGGGGTCACCCTGGCCTTGACCGGCTTTGTCCTGGAACAAGCCCAGCGCAGCTGGCGCGACACTGGCGTGGTGTTCTGGGGCCTGCTGGATGGAGTGGGGAACGAGCAGGCCGCCCTGTGGGCCGCGTGGGTCGAGACCCATCTGCCCAACGGCCAGCAGATGTGGGGCTGGTCCATGTGGGTATGTTCGGTCATCTACGTGGTGGTCTCGCTGGTGGAGCAACGCTGGCGACCGGGCCGATTCGATCTGGACCGGTTGCTGCATCGGGGACGATTCGCCCTGGAAGGGGAAACCGAAAGCGGGACCCCGGGACCGGCCAATCGCGGGCGTATTCTGGGCATAACCGCCGAGTTCGGTCGCCGGGACCGGTTCCTCTATTTCCTGACCTGGGGCTGGAATCTGGCCTGGGTCCTGGTTTTTGCCGTCGGCACCATTTTTTTCCTGACCCGACGGCTGGAAGCCGGTCAGTGGACCGGATACGACACCGCCTGGCTCACTTTCTGGAAATCCAAGATCTGGATCGAGATCGGCGTGGGCTGTGTGGTGGTGGTGTGGTTCACCTGGGGAGGTATCCGCGATTTGCGGCGCATGCTCCGGGATCTGGGTACCCGGGAGGTGGACGATCGCGATGATGGTGTGGTCAATGAAGCGGGCCAGGAATGAACACAGAGTTGATCTATAACGGAGACTCTGGTAATTTTTCATGAAATTATTTTTTCAGAATCACTAAGGCGGTACGCCATGACCCCAAGTAGCCCTACCTACCCCCATCCGGCAGAGGTTTACCTGGAAGTCGCCCAGGTTATGATGCTGGGCCTGAGCCCCGCCGGACAGGTCACCATGATCAATCCCAAGGGCTGCGAACTGCTGGGATACACCCAGGAAGAAGTCCTTGGCAAGGATTGGTTCACCACCTTTTTGCCCACGGAGAAAGCTCCTCAGATCAAAAAAATATTTCTCCAAACCCTGGCTGACTCGCAATCCATTCCCCGGTACAACGAGAACGAAATCCGGTGCAAGGACGGCAGCATCCGCGTGATCGCCTGGCATAACAGCATGGTGTCTGACGAGAATGGGCAGCTGCTGGAAATCCTGAGTTCAGGAGCGGATATCACCGAACAGCATGAGCGGGTCAAGCGCCACGAGGAACTCACCATCCAGCACCTGGCCATCCTGGACGGGCTGGACGTTGTGGTGTACGTGGCCGACATGGACACTTACGAGATTCTTTATCTCAACGACTTTGCCAAGCAGATGGTGGGCCAAATGGAAGGCCAAAAGTGTTACGAGCATCTGCAGGTAGGACAGACAGGGCCCTGTGATTTCTGCACCAACGACAAGCTGATCGATGCCCAGGGCCAGCCCACCGGACCCTATGTCTGGGAGTTCCAGAACACCCGTTTCGATACCTGGAGCCGGATCGTGGACAAGGCCATCACCTGGGCCGATGGCCGGATCGTACGCCTGGAAGTGGCCGCCGACATCCCCGATCTGAAGCACGCTCACGCCGAGAACCTGGCCTTGATCGCCAAGCTCCAGAAAGCCCTGGATGAGGTGGACACCCTGCGCGGCATCATCCCCATCTGTTCCTACTGCAAGAAGGTGCGGGACGACCAGGGCTTCTGGGACCAGGTGGAGCAATACTTCGCCAAAAGATCCGGGGCAGAGTTCTCCCATGGAATCTGCCCCGAATGCATGGACAAGAATTTTCCGAAAGAAGAGTCGGAAGAATAAGCCCTCATTTCCTCTTGTCCGCGAACTTGTGCCGGAACTTGTCCAGCTTGGGATTGATCACCACCTGGCAATAACCCTGGTTGCTGTTGTTGGCATAGTAGTTCTGGTGGTAGTCCTCGGCCGGGTAGAACCGGTCCAGCGGCTCCAGCTGGGTCACCACCGGCTTGTCGTACACCCGGTCCTTCTTGAGCTCCTCCATGACCGCCCTGGCGATCACCTTCTGGCTTTCCGATTCATGGAAGATGACCGATCGATACTGAGTGCCCACATCGGCCCCCTGACGATTCAGGGTGGTCGGGTCGTGGATGGTGAAAAACACCGCCAGGATTTCCTGATAGCTGGTCACCTGGGGGTCGAAGGTCACCCGCACCACCTCGGCATGTCCGGTTTCGCCGGTGGTCACCTCGCGGTAGGTCGTGGGGCCATTCCCTCCGGCATATCCCGACACGGCCCCGTGCACACCTTCCATCTCCTCGTACACTGCTTCCAGACACCAGAAACAGCCGCCGCCCAGGGTGGCCGTTTCGCGCTGTCCACTGTCCTGCTTCGTGTCGCCCACGGCAATGGTCCTTCCTGCGGTCAGGGTGAACAGGATCACCAGAACCGCCATGTATGTTTTCAGCCTCATGGCTTGACCTCTTCTTTCCGTTTC
This sequence comes from Candidatus Krumholzibacteriia bacterium, assembly GCA_036351155.1. GTDB lineage: Bacteria > Krumholzibacteriota > Krumholzibacteriia > LZORAL124-64-63 > LZORAL124-64-63 > LZORAL124-64-63. The sequence goes on from JAZBOO010000008.1 coordinate 23,072, forward strand.
ATTCTCTCCAGTTGCGGGGTCCATCATCTCTCACTAAGCTCCCCCTGAATGAGGGGATGTACTGATGAGTGGATCTCGCCTCGCCTTTATTACACTGATGGGGGTGATCATGAGCCTCAATCCCACCAATCCCGGCCGTTCCCAGGAGGACATCTGGGCCGAACCTCGGCAGCAGATGCTGCTTTCGGTGGCCAATGATGCCGCGCGCAACAGCCACGTCCTCGGGCGGGCCCAGCTTTCCCCCGCGGTGGCCAAGGCCCTGGCCCTGACCCCTCGGCACGAGTTCGTTCCCTCGGAATACCGACATCGAGCCTACGAGAACTGCGCCCTGCCCATCGGCCAGGGGCAAACCATCAGTCAACCCACCATCGTGGCCCTGATGACCGACCTGCTGCAGGTGGGGCCCGAAGACACCGTCCTGGAAGTCGGGACCGGCTCGGGGTATCAGGCTGCGGTGCTGGCAGGGGTGGTAGGTCAGGTCGAAACCATCGAGATCGTCCCCGAACTGGCCCGATCCGCCCGCAAACGCCTGGACCGACTGGGTTACCACAACGTACGAGTACACGAGGGAGACGGCTACATGGGGTTACCCGAAATGGCGCCCTTCGATGGGATCATGGTCACGGCGGCGGCCGCCCGGGTGCCGGGCCCCTTGCTGGAGCAGCTGAAGCCGGGGGCCAGGCTGGTCATCCCGGTGGGTCCGGCAGCCTACACCCAGCAGTTGACGGTGTGGACACGAGACGAGGCGGGATTGTTTCACGAGGAGAAGTTGCTGCCGGTGCGCTTTGTGCCGCTCGTGCGCAAGGGGGAAAATTGAAGCCGCCCTCAATCCACGTTGATGCTCTTGACCCTCAACTCGCGTCCCTGCTTCACATCGAAAACCGGGAGGCCGCACCCCGGACACAGGGCCACCGGATAGGTCACCGGCACGTCCTTGTCACACTGGGAGCAGCGGCCAAGCCCGGCGATATGGTGGATGACCAGCTGCGCCCGGTGGGCCAGGTTGTTCTTCCGCGCCACGGTGAAACAGAATTCCAGGGCCTCGACCTCCACTCCGGCCAGCTCCCCGATTTCCACCTCGATGGTATTGATGACCTGGGCCCCCGCCGCCCTGGCTTGCTCTTCAACAATGTTCAGGATTCCAGAAATGATGGACATTTCATGCATGGGAGCATCCTCTGGTCGCGGGTTGGGGTGTGGCCGTTGCAAACTATTCAGGGAGCCTTCCTCTGTAAAGTTCGGAATTATCGGACCGATCATGAACGAGATATTGCCTTGACCAGAACCAAGGTGCATCATCGCGCCAGATGAGCCCTCGACTCTTTCATACTTTCAGGAAATCACCAGGTGCAGAAAAAAACCGATCCACCTCCCTCTTTACGTAATATCACCGCGCTGCGGCCCTATCTGTCCCTCCTGAAAGGCCAGACTTTCGACCTTTCGTTGAC
>JAZBOO010000009.1:0-3168 GCA_036351155.1 Candidatus Krumholzibacteriia bacterium
GGCCGTGGTGGTGTGACACACCGCACAGGTGGTGGGGAATCCGCCGCCGGCATGATCGGGATCGTCGGCCGCCAGATAGTCATCATCGTGGCAGGCATAGCAGTCGGCGATGGCCCCCATGAACCCATCGCTGTGGCAGGCCACACACTCCAGACCACCGTGAGCCCCGGACAGAGGGAAGCTGGCCGGATGTGAGAAATCGCCCCCGCCCCAGGTCGCGGAGTACGCACTGTGGCAACGCTGACAATCCGTGGCAAATCCGGCCACCTGGTGGTTCGGCGCGTCGGTTGCGGCATAGGTTTCGGCGTGGCAGAAGTAGCAGTCAGTGGGTGTGCCCACGTAGTCGCCAGCCAAGGGGCCGTTGTGGCAGGCGTCGCAGTCGACCCGGTTGTGGGCTCCTACCAGAGGAAAGCCCGTGGCATCATGGGCCAGGCGTTGTTCGGTGCGCTGGATCCAGCCTTCGGACGTGTGGCACTGCTGGCAATCGGGCCCTAGCCGTCCTTTGTGGATGTCAACATGGCAATCGGCACAACTGGTGCCCACGAAGGCGAAGCGCGGATCCTGATGGCAATCACGGCAATGGACCCCGGCATGGCGGCCCGTCAGAGGATAGCCCGTGGACGCATGGTCGAACCCCGGCATCCCGCGGGTGATCTCCCAGGATCCCTCGTCATGGCAAAGGGTGCAGTCCAGATCCAGGTTACCGTGAGGATTGCCGGCCCTTGGCGCTTCCTGGGCCACGGCCGAACCGGCAACCAGCAAGGCAACCATCAACAGGACCAGACGAGGGGATGTCATGAGGACTCCTTGGGGGTTTTCCCGGGCAAGGCACCGGCGTGACAGTCCTTGCAATCGGTGGGCAACGGCTTGTACTGCACCAGGCGCGGATCGTTCTCTTCGCCGGGGAGGTGGCACTTCAGGCAAGGTGTGCGCTCGTGACCGCCGCGCAGGGGAAAGCGGCTGTCTTTTTCGTGATCGAATTTCTCGGCCAGCCAGTCCCGGGTCACATGGCAACGGTCGCAGGCGATGTGCCGATCATCGGCGGTTTTCCGGTCGGCAAACTGGCCCCGGTGAATGTCCTCGTGGCAAGCCGCACAAGCAGTGTCCAGGCCAGTGAAGTCGGCCGGACTGGGGTTCTTGTGGCAGGCCGCGCAAGCGATGGTGGCATGCCGGTTCTCCAGGGCGAACCCGGTGCCCAGGTGATCGAATTCGAAGATGCGCCACGATTCCTGATCATGACAGGCTGCACAGCCCTGGCGCGAGCCGGGGGCGGCCTGTTGCATGCCGGCAGGATGTGGGTCCCGGTGGCAATCGACACACTGGCCGTGGGCCATGGTCAACCGGGTACGGGGGCGCGTCGTTCCCTCGGCCAGCGGCTGATGACATGCCACACACGGGGTGGCGCGGTGGGCGCCCTTCAGAGGAAAGGCTGAGTCCTGATGACGGGCCATGGTGAAGGTCGCGGGCTGGAAGCCGTCCACCGTGTGGCAGTTCTCGCAGGCCAGGAACGCGGGCCGCCCATTTTTGATTGCCCGGTGCCAATCCTGATGACAGTCCGTGCAGGCGGCAAAGGCCAGCTTCTGACGATCCTGCCCATGACACTGGGCGCAGCTGACCTGACGATGGCGCCCCTCCAGAGGATATCTGGTGCGGGCATGGTCGAAGCCCTCGCCGGTGATGCTCTTCCAGCCTTCGGTGCTGTGGCATCTGACACAGTCAACCCCCAGGCTGCCCGCGTGGGGATCCCGGTGGCAATCGGTGCAAGCCTGATGGGACAGCGCGGCATATCGGACGGTTCCAGTGTCCGGGTCGGGCTGATGGCATTTCGCGCAGTCGGTCTGAACGTGGCGGCCCGTCAGGGGAAAGGGCGTGGCGTCGTGGTCAAACCCCGGCGCCGGCTTCCACTGCTGGGTGTCGTGGCAACCGGTGCACTCCCGGGTGAACTGGGCGCGGTGAATGTCCTCGTGGCAGCTGATGCACGCGGCCTCCAGGCCCAGGTAGGTACGATCCAGATCCTTACCCATCGCCTGCAAAGCCTGGGGCTGGGTGACCTTCGCGGCGGTGTGGCATTGGCGACACGCCAGCTTCTGATGCGCGCCGGTCAGGAGGAATTCCGTCAAGCTATGATCGAAGCCGTCACGGCCATCGGGCCAGAAAACCAGGTCGTAGTCCGCGCCATGATGCTCCACGTGGCAGTCCACACAGTGGTCGAAATCATCGGAGGCATGAGGGCCTCGCTGGTCGGCCCGCGATGCTGCGATTTCGGCATGGCAATCCAGGCACTTGTCCTGCACCTCCCGGTTGCCCAGCTGGTGACAGCGGGAGCACCTGGTCAGGCCTTCAAGATGAGCGTGAGGGGCGCTCAATTTTCCCGGCGACAGCTGGGCGCTGGTCTGGCTGGTACTCCCCAGCAACAGGCAAATTGCACCTACCAGGATACAAACTGTCCTGTTTTTTGCGTGATGAGCTGTTCCCTGGGCAAAAAAGATGATCATGCCACTCCGGTTGGGGAGAAACTCCAGGTGTAGCCCAGGGCCAGAGCCACCACGATGTGGATGATCATCACCACGATCATGATGACAGCAAAGGGCTTATGAAAAACATGCCAGTAGTGGAAGAGGTCGCGGATGGTGTGAAAAAGATGCAGGCGGCGGGTTTGCAGAACCCAGACACGCGCCTGTCCCTCGGCCCTTTTGTCCAGCGCCACCCCCGCCTCACCTTGCCACAATTGCAATTGACGGGCCAAACGCAGATTGGATAGGGGCAAGGCCAGCAAGGCCATGGGGGCCGAGCGGCCGGTCAGGGGTTTCAGAGCCAGGTCTTCCAGAAGGCCAACGCCGGCGTCATCCAGGCCATGGTTGCTGGACAGATGGACCAGGATTTCCTCGTTGGACTGCTCGATCTCGTTGCTGCTCAGGTCTTCGCCCAGCATGTTGCGTGGGATCTGCTGGTAAAGGTAACGCCCGACCACACCGCTGAGGGCCACCGCAACCATGGACCAGTAGCTGATCGACACCAGCCCACCGATCTTGCCCGAGGTGTGCAAGGTGATCAGGATGGGCCCGGCCACACCCAGAAAGATGTGGTACCGCAGCCAGATGCGTAGATCGCCGGCCCTTTGCAGATGACGGGCGCGCTTGCGCACCGAATAGACCAGGAGCAGGATGA
>JAZBOO010000010.1:0-15797 GCA_036351155.1 Candidatus Krumholzibacteriia bacterium
CTGGCCTGAGAAGCGCGAGACCGATCTGTTGCTGTACTTCACCCAGCTGGTGGACATCACCGAGGAGATCAAGGTGCCAGGCGGACTGGATCTGGTCAGCGCACACGAGCCGGTGATCATCGACGAGACTTACGCCGGTTTTGACGCTCATCTGGCCAAGAAGGGACAGCTGGAAAGCCGGGTTCTGGCCAAGGTGAACCGGCGTCAGATTCCCCCTGACGGTTACCCTGAATTTCGTCAGGCCATGACCGCCGCGCGCGACTGGGCTGATGCTGTGATCCGTCTGGAAAATCCGAAAAAGGAGGGCAAGTGATGAAACGCATCCTGATTTTTGCCATCGCCCTCGTCATGATCCCGGCCGGTTTGCTGGCCGCGGGCATGGGGCAGTCGGCCGGCCACGACCTGGACGCCCTCTGGGCCAGGGCCCAGTCCACTTACAACCTGGACCAGGAAGACGCCGTGATTCTGCTGGATAGCCGTCAGGTGTCAGTGGGGAACGACCAGACCCTGCACACACGGGTGCACCGGGTGGTATGGATTGGCACCGCGGTGGGCATTCGCACCTACGCCGACCTGCGCCTGCCCTGGAACACCACCACCACCGAGCTGAAGGTCGAAACCCTGCGCACCTGGCGCGAAGGCCGCTGGTGGCCCGACGAGAGTGAGCTCAGCGATACGGCCATCGTCCACACCCTGCCGCATGCGTTGGACAAGGCGGACGACTACACCACCATGCGCGAAACCATGCTGCTGCACGATGGCGTGGAGCTGGGCTGCATCATGGAAAAGGCCTACACCTTCACCACCCGCGAGGTCCCGGGGCATGGTGAAATCCACGTGTTTGCCCAGGCCGATCCGGTGGTCCATGCCGAGCTGCGGGTCATGACCTCGAGTCCCGCTCCGGTTCAGCACGCGGCCTTGAATGGCGTGCCCGAGCCGCAGGACATCAACCCCACCAAGGGTTCGGGCCTGCTGTGGGTCATGGAGAATGTGCCGGCGCTGGGCCTGCCTCACACCGGTGAACCCCAGGTCTACGAACCTGCGGTGGTGTGGACCACCTGGCGGCACTGGAAGGAACTGGGGACCCACTGGGTTGCGACGTTCCGGGCGGCCATGACCCTGGGTGATGAGCAGAAGGCCGGGCTACAGGCCAAGCTGAATCCGGCCATGAGCGACCGTCAGAAGGTGGAAGCGGTGGGCGAATATCTGAACACCATGGTCCGCCGCGTGTCCTACGACGACAGCCACTGGACGTTTGCTCCTCGGCCGGCCAGCCGCACCCTGGCCACGGCCTACGGTCACGACCTGGATCGTGCCGTGCTGGCGGCGGCCTTGCTCGAGGCGGCGGGATTCACGGCCGAACCCATCCTGGTGAGCGAGGGGACCACCCTGTTGGCCGAGACCTTTGGCCGCCTGGACGACATGAACAGGGTGATGATCCGGATTCCCGAGATCAACGATGGGCTGCTGGATCCGACCACCGGCGCGCGCGCGGCCTATGACGCGTTCTATGGTCATCCCTTCTGGTACCTGGCCGCTCCCGGTGGGGCGCGTCCTCATGACGGGGACCTGAAGCACAGCGACAAGAGTTTGACTTTCTCGGTCACCCTGTCCCGGAATGATGAGGGTGCCTGGAACGGCTCCGGCCAGTTCCAGGGCACTTCCCTGTTCAGCAACTACAGCGGATTCGTGACCGATGAAGATGTGCGCGCCGGCCATACCGCCACCCTGGTGGGCGCCGTTTTGCCGGGGGCCGAGCCGAGCCAGGTGACCCTGACCTCGTTGCTGCAGGAACGGGTGGCCGGGCATTTCCAGGTGAAGGACTATTCGCCGGAGGCCGACGCACTGAAGCGCTCACGCCTGCAGCTGGGGGACCCCGGTGATGGTGTCCTGGGCCGCTTGCCTGGCGATGTGCACCTGTACGAAGCTGCGCGCCAGACCCCGGTTCTGGGCGTGGGGGACTGGGCCCAGACCATGATCTTGCGCTGCGAGGTGGCCGAGGAAGACATCTTGCACCGGCCCCGGCCTGTGACCATCGAAAATGCCGCCGGCTGGTTCCAGCTGGAGGTCGACTACCGCGATGGCGCCTTGACGGTGAGCCGCAAGATCAAGCTGGCCCCCGGGAACATTGCGCCCCGCAACTGGCCCGCCTTGCGCGCCCTGTTGCTGGCAGAATCCGATCCGGCCCACGGGCTGATAATTTTCAAGTAGGTGACCTGAATCTTCAAGGAGACGAACATGTTGAATCGCAAATCCCTGACACTGATGGCCGCTCTGGCCGCACTGCTGCTGGCCCTGCTGGTGGGTGGTTGTTCCAGCCATGGCAAGGCCCCCACCGATGCGCCGCCCCCACCGCCGCCCGTGCCTGCTGCCCCGGTGGACAAGGTGCCTGTGGACAGCCTGGACGACCTGCCGGTTCACAGCTACGAGCTCACGGGCACGGTCATGGAACTGCTGGATGATCCGGCCGCCATGGCCGCCCTGCGGGCCCAGGTGCGCCAGGACGTGGAGTCGGATCTGGCCACCTACGCCATCACCGACGAGGCCACACTGCAGGGAATGTACGGCCGTCTGGTCACCTTGAATCTGGTGGAGGGGCGCGACCAGGAGGCCGTCAATTACCTGGACAAGATCAAGGCCCTGGAAGACAAGGAAGCGGCCCGCCTGATGAATGGGCTGACCACCCGCTCCATGATCGAGGCCAAGGGTATGTCCGGTGCCCAGCCCGGGGATCCGGAATTCATGGCGGCGTACCGCCTGGCACTGACCGAGCGGGTGAACGCCCTGCCCTGGGATGTGGTGCAGGACAACATCAAGAGCGGCAAGGGCCGCGCCGAGTACATGAACGAGAACCTGCTGCTGGGTGTGGTTCAGGCCCAGCTGGAGCCCGCGGCCAGTGCCATGGGTTCGCTGAGCAGTGACCTGGCCGGATCGGTCATCGGCATCCGCTACGCCCTGGACACGGCGCTGCAGCTGAATCCGGTGGTGGCCGAGGTCTACGGCGAGTACATCGCGGCCAACAACAAGGAAAAGGTGAACATCTGGGCCGAGCGCGACCTGGTGCTGGACGCGAACCAGAACCTGACACCGGTGGTGGTAGGGATCTGGGATTCGGGTGTGGACGCGGCCGTGTTCGGTGATGCCATGTTCGTCAATCCCAACGAATCGTTCAACGGTGAGGACGACGACGGTAACGGCTTCATCGATGACATCAACGGCATTGCCTTTGATCTGAACGGCATTCCCAGCACCGAGATGCTGCACCCGCTGGGCGATCAGGAAGGCAAGCTGGACGAGATGTTCGAGTCCATGCAGGGTTTCCAGGACATGACCTCGGCCATCGACAGTCCCGAAGCCTCGGCCACCCGTGCCAAGCTGGGGCAGATGGCCCCCGAGAAGATGGGCGACTTCCTGACCACCCTGAGCTTCGGCGGCCTGTACAGCCACGGCACCCACGTGGCGGGTATTGCGGCGGCGGGCAACCCGTTTGCCCGGTTGCTGATCGCCCGGATCACCTTCGACTACCACAACATACCTCAGGCCATGACCGTCGAGACCGCCAAGCGCCTGGCCCGCGATTACATGAACACCACGGCCTACTTCCAGGCCCACGGCGTGCGGGTGGTGAACATGAGCTGGGGCTGGAGCTTCAAGGAGATCGAAGGCGGCCTGGAGGCCAACGGGATCGGGGCCACCGCCGAAGAGCGGGCGGCCATGGCCCGGGAAATGATCGGGATCCTGAGCGACGGCTTGCGTGCCGCGATCGCCACCACGCCGGATATTCTCTACGTGTCGGCAGCCGGCAACGACGACAACGATGTCGAGTTCGACGTGGTCATTCCCTCGAACTTCGACCTGCCCAACCTGATGGTGGTGGGCGCGGTGGATCAGGCGGGCGATCCCACCAGCTTCACCAGTGGCGGCCGCAACGTCAAGGTGTACGCCAACGGGTTCCAGGTGGAAAGCTACGTGCCCGGCGGCGGCACCATGAAGATGTCCGGCACCTCCATGGCTTCGCCCAATGTCTGTAATCTGGCGGGCAAGCTGTTCGCCCTGGACCCCACCCTGAACCCCGACAAGGTGATCAGGATCATCGAGGAATCGGCCGACCCGCACCCCGACCACTACGAGATCCTGCGGATGAATCCCAAGGCGGCAGCGGCCATGGTGAAGTAGATTTTTTCTGAGGAATGGTACACCAGGAGGGGTCGCGCGACCCCTCCTGGTGTACCGAAGAAAAAGCGGTTACTTGATCAACATGAGCTTGCCGTCCACCTGCCGATTCCCCGCATCCAGACGATAGAAATACACACCGGCGGCCACCGTGCGCCCCCGGCTGTCTTGCCCGTCCCAGCGAATCTCGTGGCGCCCGGCCGCCAGGTTGTCCTGGACCAATGTCTTGATCAGGCGACCATCCAGGCCGTAAATCTTCAACGCCACCGGCATATCCGACGGCAAGGCGAACGCGATGCGGGTGCTGGGGTTGAACGGGTTGGGCGCGGCTCCGAACACCGCGACCTGGGTGGGGATATCCGCAGTCTGGTCCGGCGCCGGAGAAAGGTCATTGCAGGCTTCGGTGGTGTACCAGGGGCTGAAAACCACGTCTCCGAAGACGGCGTCGCCGCTGCCTGGGCCCTCACCGCCGGGGCCGTCCACTGCTCCCCACCAGCAATCCTGGGCGATGAGGCTGCCCGCAGGCCCGGCAATGGCGGGAGCCTGCACTCCGTAGTCGTCATTTCCCACGAAACAGCAGCGCACCAGGGTGGCATCGCCTCCGTTTTCGGCCAGGACGCCCCCGCCGTTGTTGGCCAGGGTACAGAGGATGAGGGAAGGGTTGGCCCCGGTGTTGTAGGAACGCACAGCCGCACCGGAACTGTTCTCGATGAGGCAATTGCGCAGAGCGGGGCGACTTCCGTTGGCCGCGATGGCCGGGCTGCCGGCATACCGGATTTCGCAATTCTCCAGCCGGGATGTGGTCAAGGCATGGGGCCCGAATTCGATGCGTTGCCACTGGCCTGGGTTGGGCGCGGAAGCGGAGCCGTTGGTGTCACCGGCAAAATCATCATTGGTGGACGTGAACACGGTATCGGTGGCTTGAAGCCCGCCGGGCAGAGACCCGGTCCCCACCAGGAAACGATGGAACCAGCCCTTGATCACCGTGCCCGCCGGTATGGTCAGAACGGGGGCCGACTCACCTTCCACGATGATGTCCGTTCCATTCAGGTAGTAGACCAGGCCATCGGGGAGAGCGGGCATGGTGAAGGATTCCGTGACCTCCGAGTCGAGGATGGAAATACCATTCCACTTGTCATCTCCACGCACGGTCAGGTTGTTGTTGAACAGCACCTGGTCCAGGTGGTCGAGGGTGGTCAAGATCGGCAACCCGTTCCCCTGGGTGATGGTGTTGCCCGTCTGGTTGGCGCCCAGGCTGGGCGAGTCCACGACCATGAGGTCACTTCTGTTGTCCAGGAAGGTATTCCCGGTCACGAGGGGGTCGCTGCCATTGACCTCGATGGCCGCCGTGCCGCCTCCTCCGTAACGGAGTGTGCAGCCTGTCACCCGGCTGGAATCGGAGCGTGCGGTGGCGTTGAAGTCGATGCGCTGCCAGTTGGCGGACGAGGGTGCGGCGCCATTGCCGTTCGTGTCTCCGCTCACATCGTCATAGATGGAGGTGAAAGTCACCGCGCTGGCCATCAAGCCGCCAGGCTGGGTGGCGTTGCCAATTTCAAAGCGGCTGAAGAATCCCTTGACGATGGTTCCGTCGGGAATTGTCAGGACGGGTCCGTCGGGCCCGGCGACCCTGATGACCGATCCGTTCATGAAATAGACGAATCCGTGGGGGAGTACCGGCATCGTGAAGCTGGTGGTCACATCCGATTCCAGGATGCCAATGCCGTTCCAGCGGTCATCACCGCGCGGCACGATGGTGTTGTCGAAGACCAGGTTCTGCAGGTGATCCAGGCTGGTGACCACGGGGAAACCGTTCCCCTGGGTCAGGGTGTTGCCGGTCTGATTGAGACCGAAGCTGGCTGAGCTCTGAATGAAAAGATCGCCAGCGTTGTCACTGAAGGTATTGCCCTGGACCACCGGATCACTACCCTGGACTTCGAGGACTCCGGTGCTCACGCCGCCGTAGCGCAAGGTGCAGCCGGTCACCCGAGACGAGTCGCTGCGAGCGGCCGCGTTGAAGTCGATGCGCTGCCAGTTTCCGGGCGAGGGTGCGGCCGCATTGCCGTTGGTGTCTCCGCCGATGTCATCGTAGATGGAGGTGAATATCACATCGTTGGCCATGAAACCACCCGGCAGGGTGGCGCTGCCGATTTCGAAACGGCTGAAAAAACTCTTGATGATGGTGCCGTCAGGAATGGTCAGCACCGGGCCGCTGGGGCCGGAAACCGTCACCACCGAGGACTCCAGGTAGTAGACGAATCCCGCCGGAAGTGTGGGCATGGTGGTGGACTCGGCGATGGTGCCAGTGGTCACCCGCACCCCATCGAACTGGCCCGAGGCATGGCCCACCAGCGTCAGCTGGGGCAGAACTCGGGTCAGCAAGTTGGCCGGGATGGAGACCTGTTGCCAGCCGGTTTCTTCGATCACCAGATCATTGATCATCGGGGAATCGGCGGTGTCATGGATCACCAGGCCAAGGCGGCCGCCGGTGAGCGTGAACCCATCAAGGCCGACATTGGCGGCCGCTATGGTCAGGACATCTTCGCCACTTTCGGGGCCGGATATCGTGGTGATGCCGCTGCCGTCGGTGGACTGCAGAGTCAGGGTCTTGTCGACGACAAAATAGTCAATGTAGAGGCCGGGTGAGACCACGATGGTGTCGCCGGTCTGGGCGGCATCCACCGCCGCGGAAATGGTCAAGTGGTCGGCACCGCCGGAGGCGTTCACGGTGATGGTGGCGGCCTGGACGGGGGTGAAGAGGCCGGCGGTAATCAGCAGCAGGCCCACCGCCATGGAAATGGCGAGATGTCGGTGGCTCATGGTTCTCCCTCTTTGCGTCAGTATCCCTCAGGGTGTTTTGATGGCTGGAAAGAATACCATATTTATCCTGTTTGCGAAACCCTGGGGAATGCAAAAAACGCGTGAGGCGACCCCTGGGACCCCGGACGCCGCCGGAAAATCAGCGCTTCCAGCCCGCCCGCATCTGTTTCACAAGCTCCTGGCCATCCATGGTGGGGGCCTGGCAGGTGCCGAAGCGGCACACATAGCCGGTCGATTTGCCTTCCATGGCCATTTTGCTCTGCAACGCGGGAGCCACCTCCACCAGTTCCTGGCTGGCTCCGGCTCCGGGCACCCGACTGACCACCGCACTGGCCGGCAGCAACGCCAGCACCGAGCGGGCCATGGCGTCGTCGTCTTCCGCAATCACCACATCGTAGAAGGGTCCAATCAGCTTGCGCGCCGCATCGAACCACCAGGCCATCTCGGGGCCCGCGCGGTCGAGCAGGTCGCTCACCTGATCCAGATTGGCCTTCGCCCGGTCCCGGTAGGTGCTCTCACCCGTCAAGGCGGAAAGCTTGATCAGGGTGTTGACCAGCACGCCGCTCCCGCTGGGCACCACGCTGTCGAAGTAGTCGACACGGCGGCCCAGGGGCGCCTCGCCCTCGGCGGGGGTCATGTAGTAGCCGCCCTCCGGACGGTCGAAGTGCGCCAGGGCATGATCGACCAGCTCCCGCGCCGCAGCCAGGTAACGGACCTCGCCGCTGACCTGGTACAGCTCGACCAGTCCCTCGGCCAGGATGGTGTAGTCGTCCAGGATGCCTTCGCCCGACATCTGGCCTTCCGATGATGAGCGCCACAAAGAACCGTCAGCGCGTCGGTGCTCGGTCAGCAGGAAGTCGGCGGCCGCGCGTGCGGCCTCCAGGTACCGGTCCTGCCCCGACACCGCATAGCCCTGGGCCAGGGCGGTGATGGCCAGGCCATTCCAGGAGGTCACGATTTTGCGGTCCAGACCCGGCGGCGTGCGCTGGTCCCGCGTGTTGCGCAGGGCTTCCCGATGCTGGACAAACAAGCCCCCCAGCTCTTCAGCCGACCGGCCGGTGCTCTGGGCCAGAGCCGCCAGGTCAGCACGTCGGGTCAGCACACTGCGTCCCGTATGTTCGAAATTGCCCGTATCCGTGACCCCCAGCAAGGCGGCCAGGGCCGGCCCATCCTGGGTGCCCACCACCGCCGTGATCTCATCCCGGTTCCAGACGTAGTAGGTGCCCTCTTCACCCCCGCTGTCGGCATCGTAGCTGGCGAAGATGCCGCCCTTCTCGTCGCGCATCTCGCGCAGCAGGAAATCCAGAACATCCAGGCCCGTGGCCTTGAGGTCGTCCCGCCCGAACACCACGCCGGCTTCCAGCATCAAGCTGGCCAGCTGGCCGTTGTCGTAAAGCATTTTTTCGAAGTGGGGGACCGTCCAGTCCACATCCACGGTGTACCGGTGAAAGCCGCCGCCCACGTGATCGTACAGCCCACCCTGGGCCATGGCCTGGCAGGTGTTCAATATCATGTCGCCCAGTTCGCTTTTCCCGCCGAAACGATACTCGTGGAGCAGAAACCGCCATTTCACCGGCGTGGGGAACTTCTGGGCCTGCCGGAAACCGCCGTGCTGGGGGTCATAGCTTTCACCGGCCTGGTCCACGGCCGCCTCGATCATGGCCTTCTTGAATCCTTCACCCTCGCCCAGCAGCGCGCGCGACCCCTGGGTGATCTTGTCCGCCAGTTCATGGGCCTGGGCGGCCACCTCGTCGGGCTGGGTGCGGTACACCTCTTCGATCTTGCCGATCAATCCGAGAAAATGATCCTTGGGAAAGTAGGTGCCGCCGTAGAAGGGCTTCAGATCGGGAGTCAGGAAAACCGACATGGGCCAGCCGCCGCGTCCGGTCAGCATCTGCACCGCTTCCATGTACACCGCATCCAGGTCAGGCCGTTCCTCACGATCCACCTTGATGCAGATGAAGTGCTGGTTCAGGTAACTGGCCACATCGTCCTTCTCGAACACCTCGTGCTCCATGACATGGCACCAGTGACAGCTGCTGTAGCCGATCGACAGGAAGATGGGCTTGTTCTCGTCCCGCGACCGCTGCAGGGCCTCTTCGCCCCAGGGATACCAGTCGATGGGGTTGTAGGCATGCTGCCGTAAATACAGCGAGGGCTGATCCACCAGGTGATTGCCCTGGCTGCGGATGGTGTCGAGGGATCGTTCCTGGGCCTGGGATTGGTTGGCGCTACTCATGAAAAAACCTGCCGTCAGGCTGAAGATGATGACCGCCTGGGATACAGAAATCCGATGCATGGGTGCCCCGCGGTCCTTCCAAAAAAAAGTGTACCACTATGGTAATGTTTTTGTTATCATGCGCCACATGATCCACTTCACCGAGAGCACCCTGGCGGAATTGCGGCGCCGGGCGGGCCAGGACCCGTCTGCGGGTGCCGTGGTGCGCCTGGGCGTCAAGCCCGGAGGCTGCTCCGGGACCACCTATGTTCTGGAATTCACGGACCAGGCCCGGGCCCAGGACCAGACGGTGGCTCTGGGAGAGTTCGAGGTGGCCATTGCACCCCAGGATTTGCCGTTATTGACGGGGCTCGAGGTGGATTTTGTGGATTCCCTGGTGGGTGGGGGATTTCGCTTCAAGAACCCCAATGCGGCGCGGACCTGTGGCTGTGGGTCCTCGTTTCAGCCCCGCCAGGTGCCGGAAACCCTCGACTGAGAACCTCTTTTCACGACAACAAGATCCGTATTGTCATCATCCCGCCCAAAAACCTCACTTTTCTATTGTCAGAGACTTGTCATCCTTTTATTATCCCGGCCATAGAAGATTGAAAAACTCCAGGAATGCACCCAGCCCCTTGGCGGGGCTTTCCATGGAGTTTGCCCCGGGTCCGCCCGGGCTTTGCGTGTTGGTCCCGGCCGTTCGACCCCGGTGCCCGGCTTACTTGCCGCGCCGCGGGTGGTCATTTTTTCTCGATGACGAAGGGGGAGAGTCGCTTGGCTCCCGACAACCACGACCTCAATCAGGGCCGAAACCCCGAAATCGACGACACCACAACCACCCAATTCGTTTTCCCCAAGTGGACCAACTGGCTGCGAGAGCTCTCGGCCGTGCTGGCACTGGGCGGATTGGTGTATGCCACGGTGTTGATCACGGGGGTCTTCTCCCCGGAAAACTCGGCCATCGGCTACGCCCCCGAACAACCGGTGCCCTACAGCCACGCGCTGCACGCCGGAGATCTGGGCATCGATTGCCGTTACTGCCACACCGGGGTGGAAACCACGGCCAAGGCCACCATTCCCCCCACGGCAACTTGCATGAATTGCCACAGTTACATCAAAACGGAGAGCCCCAAGCTGGAACTCGTGCGTCAGAGCGCGGCCACCGGCGAGGCCATTCCCTGGGTCCGGGTCCACGATCTGCCGGACTACGCCTACTTCAACCATGCCGGGCATATCCAGTCCGGGGTGGGCTGCGTCAGCTGCCACGGGCGGGTGGATCGCATGGAAGTGGTCGAACAGGTTGAAAAGCTGACCATGGGCTGGTGCCTGGAATGCCACCGTAGCCCCGAGGCCAATCTCCGGCCCAAGGAATTCGTCACGGTGATGGACTGGGAGCCGAGCGGCGATCCCGTCGAGGTGGGGGCCGAGCTGCGCCGCCAGCACGACATCAATCCCTCCACCGACTGTGCCACTTGCCACCGCTAGGGAAGGTTTTGCGAATGTCCGCATTCATGAACAATAGTCATGACGCCAAGGGAAAGAACTACTGGCGCTCCTTGCAGGAACTGGCCGACACGGACGAGTTCCGCGCCCAGCTGGAAAACGAGTTCCCCGGGGGCATCGAAGCTCCGGTGGACGGTTTTTCGCGGCGCCGCTTCCTGCAGATCATGTCCGCCAGCATCGCCCTGACCACCCTGGCCGGTTGCCGGTATCCCAGCGAGGAAATCCTGCCCTTCGCCGAACGGCCCGAGGGCATGACTCCCGGCACACCCATGAAGTACGCCACCACCATGGAGCTGGGGCCCGTGGCCCTGGGTGTGGTGGCCACCAGCTACGATGGCCGGCCCATCAAGGTGGATGGCAACCCCGATTTTCACCTGGCTGAAGGGGCCACCAGTGCCTTTGCCCAGGCCAGCGTGCTGGATCTGTACGATCCGGACCGCAGCCAGTCGGTGATCCGTCGTCCTGGAACCGGGCAGAGCAAGAGCGACTGGGAAGCCTTCGGTTCCTTTGCCCAATCCCACTTCAAGGGCAACCTGAGCGGTGTGGCCATCTTGACCGAGATCACCACCTCGCCTTCGCACTGGGGACTTTTCGGTCAGGCCATGCAGCGGGGGGCCCAGGGCTATTTCTGGGAGCCGGTTTGCCGGGTCAACGAGGTTCAGGGCGCCCATCAGGCCTTCGGAACGGCCGCCAAGGTGCAGCTGGATCTGGATCAGGCCAAGGTCATTGTCGACTTCGAGGCCAACCTGCTCCAGGACCATCCCACCGCCCTGCGCAACAACCGCCAGTTCGCGGCCGGTCGCAAACCCGATCATGGCCACATGAACCGGCTTTACGTCTACGAGAACAGCTTCACCACCACCGGCGGCATGGCCGATCACCGGTTCCCCACCGCCAGCAGCGAGATCGGCTCGGCCGTCTGGGCCCTGGCCGCCGAACTGGTGATGGGTGAGGGTCTGGCTCTGCCCTACGGCGCGGGTCTGGACCGGGCCCAGCTGGCCCAGTGGCGCGGACACGCCGCCGGCGGCGAGCACATCGCTGCGGTGGCCAAGGACCTGATGGCCAACCAGGGTCACAGCGTCCTGCTGGCCGGCATGGGCCAGCCCGCCGAGGTGCATCACCTGATTCACGTGCTGAACAACGCCCTGGGCAACGCGGGCCACGCCATCAGCTACGTGCCCATGGAAATGCCCGGCCTGGGCAACCTGAAGGATCTGGTCGGCGACCTGGACAGCGGCCGCATCCACACCCTGCTCATCCTGGGCGGCAACCCCGTTTACGATGCGCCGGTGGACCTGAAGTTCGACCAGGCCATGATGAGGGCCAAGACCCGCATCCACCTGGCGCACAACGACAACGCGACCAGCCGGAAGTGTACCTGGCATCTGCCCCGGGCCCACTATCTGGAAAGCTGGGGCGACGCCATGGCCTGGGACAACACCCGGCTGTCGGTGCAGCCCTTGATTGCCCCGCTGTTCGACGCCAAAACGGCCACCGAGGTGATGAGCCTGATCCTGGAGGAGACGCCGCGGACCAGCTACCAGATCGCGCGCGACACTTTTGCGGGCGGCAAGGCTCCGGAAAACGACAAGGGCTTCGAAAAGCGCTGGCGCAACTTCATCCACGATGGCTTCCTGAAGGACAGCGGACTGAAGCATGGACAGCCTCTGGCGCTGGCCGGTACGCCGGTTCAAGCTCCGCGCAAGGGCAAGGCCCTGGCGGCCGACCATCTCGAGGTGAGCTTTGCCCTGGATCAGTCTGTGTTCGATCGCCGTTTTGCCAACAACGCCTGGCTGCAGGAGATGCCCGATTTCATGACCAAGTTGACCTGGGACAATGCGGCCCTGGTCAGCCCTGCCGCCGCCGCCGAGCTGGCGGTCAAGCAGGGCGAGCTGGTCAACCTGGAAATGGGCGGACACAGCCTCACCTTGCCGGTCTACATCATGCCGGGCCAGGCCAGGTATTCCGTGTCCGTGGCCCTGGGCTACGGTCGCGACGATGCCGGCCGGGTGGGCGAGGGCGCCGGGTTCAACGCCAATCTGCTGCGCACCTGGGAGACCCGCGACTTCGGCGCCGGCGCCAGGCTGACCGGCACGGGCAAGAGCTACAAGCTGGCCACCACCCAGGATCATCACGCCATCGACGCCTCGGGCGCCGCGGCCATCCAGGACCGTGTGCCCCAGCTGGTGCGCGAGGGCACCCTCGAGGACTACAACCAGTCACCCGAATTCGTGGACCACATGGGCATCCACCACCCGCCGCTGGAATCGCTCTGGAAAGAGAAGGAGTACACCGGCTACAAGTGGGGCATGGCCATCGACCTGAACGTCTGCAACGGCTGCAACGCCTGCGTGGTGGGGTGCCAGGCCGAGAACAACGTGGCGGTGGTGGGCAAGGACGAGGTGTCGCGCGGCCGGGAAATGAGCTGGATCCGCCTGGACCGGTACTTCCTCGGCGACATGGAAAATCCCACGGTGAGCCAGCAGCCGGTGGGCTGCGTGCAATGCGAGATGGCTCCCTGCGAGCAGGTCTGTCCGGTGGCGGCCACCGTGCATACCGACGAGGGCCTGAACGCCATGGTGTACAACCGCTGCGTGGGCACCCGTTACTGCAGCAACAACTGCCCTTACAAGGTGCGTCGCTTCAACTGGTTCAACAATTTTGAGGACCTGACCACCACCGAGCGGCTGGTCCTGAACCCGGATGTGACCGTGCGGGCTCGCGGAGTCATGGAAAAGTGCACCTACTGCAATCAGCGGATCGAAGGCGCGCGCATCCAGGCTCGGGTCGAGGGACGCAAAATCCAGGACGGGGACATCGTACCCGCCTGCGCCCAGACCTGCCCGGTCAACGCGATCACCTTCGGCGACCTCAACGATCCCGACAGCAAGGTCAGCAAGCTGCGCGAAGACAGCCGCAGCTACGACCTGCTGGGTTACCTGAATATCAAGCCGCGGACCTTCTACATGGCGCGTCTGCGCAATCCCAACCCCGAGATTTCGCCGGCGACCATGCACGACGGTGGTCATGGCGGCGGTCATGGCGGCGGACACGACGAGGGTCACGGGAACGAACATGGAAACGAGCACGGTGAAAGCCACGAAGGCCATTCACACGGATAGCAGACCTGGAACTGGAGTCTGAAGTATGAAACAGTCGGTCCATGACCCTCTGAACAACACGAGCGATGATCCCACCAGGCCGGTGGAACTGATCCTCGGGAACAATGATCTGACTTCCATCACCGAGAAGGTGTCGGACATTGTCCTGGAGAAGAAGACGCCCACGGCCTGGTATATCGCGATCACCTTCTTTGCCGGACTGACGGGCATCCTCTTCTTGATGATCGCCTGGCTGTTCATCAAGGGTGTGGGTGTGTGGGGTTTGAACAATCCTGTCGGCTGGGGCTGGGCCATCGTGAACTTCGTGTTCTGGGTGGGTATCGGTCACGCGGGCACGTTGATCTCGGCCATCCTGTTCCTGCTGCGGCAGAAGTGGCGGACCAGCATCAACCGCTTTGCCGAGGCCATGACCATCTTCGCGGTGATCTGCGCCGGGATTTTCCCGGGCATTCACGTGGGTCGTGTCTGGGTGGTGTACTGGCTGTTCCCCATTCCCAACTACCATGCCATGTGGCCCAATTTCCGCAGCCCTCTCCTGTGGGACGTGTTTGCCGTGGGCACCTACGCCACGGTGTCGCTGCTGTTCTGGTACACCGGCATGGTGCCCGATCTGGCCACCCTGCGTGATCGCGCCAAGGGCCGGGTGCAGCAGATCATCTACAGGGCCTTGGCCCTGGGCTGGCGCGGGAGCCATCGCCACTGGCACCGCTACGAGAAGGCCTATCTGTTGCTGGCCGGTCTGGCCACCCCGCTGGTGCTTTCGGTGCACTCGGTGGTGTCGTTCGACTTCGCCACCAGCCAGCTGCCCGGCTGGCACACCACCATCTTCCCGCCCTACTTCGTGGCGGGTGCCGTGTTCTCTGGTTTTGCCATGGTGGGCACCCTGCTCATTCCGGCGCGGCAGTGGTTTGGTCTCAAGGAGATCATCACGCTGCACCACCTCGAGAACATGAACAAGATCATCCTGGCCACCGGTTCCATGGTCGGATTCGCCTACGCCACGGAGTTTTTCATCGCCTGGTACGGCGGCAACCCCTACGAGAGCTTCGCCTTCGTGAACCGGGCCTTCGGTCCCTACGCCTGGGCCTACTGGATCATGGTGGGCTGCAACGTGATCACCCCGCAGCTGTTCTGGTCCAAGAAAATCAGGACCAACATCGGCATCATGTGGGTCATGTACATCTTCGTGAACATCGGCATGTGGTTCGAGCGTTTCGTGATCACGGTGACCTCGCTTAGCCGCGACTTCCTGCCCTCGAGCTGGGCCTACTACGAGCCCACCCTGGTGGATATCCTGACCTTCGTGGGCAGCTTCGGGCTGTTCTTCACCCTGGTTCTGCTGTTCATCCGGTTCCTGCCCATGATTGCCATGGCGGAGGTCAAGACGGTGATGCCCATTGCCGACGCCCACAGCGGCGAGCGGCGCTCGGTGGGCGACTATCACGGTGACATCCCCAAGCACGTGCGCGACGGTGAAAAAGGAGGGAGCCGCTGATGGCTACCGCAACCAACAAAGGGGCCCTCTACGGCCTGTTGACCGAGTTTGATGCGGCGTCGCAGCTCATGCCCGCGGTGGAGAAGTGCCGCGACCACGGGTTCACCAGGTGGGATGTGCACACGCCGTTTCCGGTGCACGGCATGGACGACGCCATGGGCATTCGCGGAACGCGCCTGCCTTTTCTGGTGCTGCTGGGGGGGCTGAGCGGTCTGGGCATCGCCACGCTGATGCAGTGGTGGATGAATGCCATCGACTATCCCTTCCTGATCAGCGGCAAGCCTCTGTTCGGACTGCCGGCCAACATCCCGGTGATGTTCGAATTGACGGTGCTGCTGAGCGCCTTTGCCACCTTCTTCGGAATGTGGGGACTGAACGGGATGCCTCGGCTCTATCACCCGCTGTTCAACAACCGGCGTTTCCGTCGGGCCACGCAGGACCGCTACTTCATCGTGGTCGAGGCCAAGGA
>JAZBOO010000011.1:0-5960 GCA_036351155.1 Candidatus Krumholzibacteriia bacterium
TGAAGCGGTTTTCCCTCATCCTCGTCACACACCCTCATGAATAATCCGAGCTAGGGCATCCCGCCCTTCATCGGTCAGTTCTACCTGTTTGCTGCGGCCATGGACAAGTCGCTGTTCTGGCTGGTCCCGTGGCCCACCTCCGGTTGAAATGGGATATTACAAACGCCTCAAACCGGCCTGGCGGGGGCACTTTTACCGCAGCATTCAATCCCCGGTGAAATAGAGGTACCAGTTCCCCTCGATGTGGCGATAGCCCGTCCACCCGCGGTGCGGGAAGGGCCGCATCCTTTTGCTGGCCTCATCAAGGTCCAGACAGAGCGAGTCAGGCGCGGTCACGAGGTAGGCATAGCCTTTCTCGCTGCTATGCTGGACATTGCCGCCCGACGATGCCGTGAATTCCATCGATCCGTCCCGCGCGATTCTGAACCGGTTGGTCAAGTTTATGCGGTGGAGCTGCTCGCGGTAGGCGGCGACATGGTCCGGATCGAAGAGATTCTCCGGCCAGATTCCGTCGCGATGGACGTTCGCCATTCCCGGCTCGGCGGAGACCTCTCTCTGGAGCTGTTCGAGCGCGTCCCGGTGTTCGTGGAATCGCTTGATCAGGGTTTCATCGGAGTCATGTTGCTGCGAGGATCCTGCGAAGGAAGATACCAGCACCAGGAAGTATCCCAAGACCAGCAGAACGAGCAGGACAAAGCCGATCAGAACGATGACCAACGCTCGGGCCGAATTCGATCGGGGCCAGATGCGGATCGCCAAGGCGGTTCTCCTTCGTGTCGGGGGTGTCGTGTCCGAAAAGTTGATGTTCTCATTTGAACGCCCCCATTTGGCAATTTAACCAGATTTCCTTGTGATGTGGGCTATAGATTTTTCCAACCCGTTGGAAAACTCAGCCCGAACTCTCTTTGTCCTTTCCCCTCATTGGTCTAAATTGGGTCATAGTGAGATCCTGATTCCTGAAGCGAAAGAAAGCAGGCGGCCATGAGTGCGGAAAAGACGAAACCCGGGTCCGAGTTCATCCTCACCTTCGAGGACAGTGCCGATCGGGTGCCCGTTCTGATGATTCACGGTTTTCCCCTGAACAACACCATGTGGGACGACCAGATCTACGGCCTGGCTGATGTGGCGCGTCTGATCACCCCGGACCTGCGGGGTCACGGCTTGACCGAGGCCACCGATGTGACCCCCTACACCATGGAACTGCTGGCGACCGACTGCGTGAACCTCCTGGACTTCCTCGGCTACGAGGGCCCGGTGGTGGTCGCCGGCCTGTCCATGGGCGGGTACATTGCCCTGGAGACCTGCCGCCGGTTTCCTGAACGGGTGAGCGGGCTCATCCTGGCGGCGACGAAAGCCAGTGCGGATACCGACGAGGCCAAGGCGGGCCGGGAAGAATCGGCGCGTGTGGCACTGGCCGAAGGCGTGAAGCCTGTGGTCGCAAGCTTGTTGCCGAAGCTCCTGGCTCCGTCGGCCTACAAGGATCAACCGGATCTGGTGGTCGGTCTGGAAACCATGATGCTGGCCGCCTCACCCCAGGGCGTGGCCGGTGCCCAGCTGGCCATGCGCGATCGTCCGGATTCCCGGGGCGATCTGAAGAACATCAAGGTGCCCACGCTGGTGGTCCACGGCGAGGAAGATCAACTGATTCCCGTGAGTGAAGCCAGGATCATGGCCGAGGGCATTCCCGGTGCGGAACTGGCCTTGATCGAGGGGGCCGGGCACATGGTGAACATGGAACAGCCCGAGTTGTTCAACGAGGCGGTCAGGGAGTTTCTGGAGGGCTTTTACGAAGCCTAGCCGGGATCGCTGATGGCATGCACTGCCATTCCGCCCGCGCACAGTATGGCGTCAAGTTAGGGCCCACCGGGGCCAGGCTCATCCCATGCATTTCTACCGGAGAAGTGTCATCTTTGCCACTTGAACTCCATCTTCAGATTCCAGGCGAAGCAGGTAGGTCCCTGAGGGCGATTCATTTCCCAAGGAATCCTGACCATCCCACTCAAAGGAATGACTTCCAGCAGGAAAGAACCGGCGGGCCAAGTGTTTTATTCGTTTCCCGGAGACGTCAAAAATGGAAAGGGCCACCATCTGGGGCTGGTCGATTGAAAATGTTGCCATCGTAGTCGGATTGAAGGGGTTCGGGTGGACTGAAAATGGGGCGCTCTCCAAGGGAGAGTCTGGAGAGACTGAGTCGTTATCGGGCGCATCAATATTTACCGAATTATCGCAGTTGACCGGGATGATCTGGACACCGGCAGTCCAGCCGGCAGCACAGGCGAAATTCTCCGCGATTGCCACCGCACGGACTGTTCCGGGAGGATCGATAACACCCAGCATTTGCGGGGAATAGGGATTGGAAACGTCAAATATCTGAACGCCAGCAGTTGCTACTGCAACGTATGCGATGGAGCCAGAAACCTCTCCGCTGGATGCTATTCCAGCTGTTTGAAGGCTACAAACAATCTCTGGGTATTGGGGTATGGAAGCATCGACAACATGAAGACCGCCAGCCGCGTCAGCGATGTATACCAGGCCGTCGACAAGGAACAGGCCGTGGGCATCACCTGGTGTGTCCAAGGTTGCCACCCTATGGGGGTTCTCGGGATTCGAGATGTTAATGACCGCCATGTAAGCGTCCCCATATAACCCTCCGGCAACAAAGGCATAAGGTTCAGAAATCACGACAGCTCGAGCATAACCAAGATTGCCCGCTTGCCCCACCACAGCCGGGAATTCGGGGTTCGACAGGTCAATGATCTGAAGGCCGCCGCTCCCCGCAGCAACAAACGCCAGATTATCTTCGATGGCCACATCAATTGCATACCCAGGTGTATTGACTACACCGAAGAGCAGGGGGGCTGAAGGTGTGCTGATGTCCACCATGACCAATCCTGCCGAATAGCTCGCAATGAGGGCCAGATTCTCCCAAATAGCGAGCTTGTGGGCAGAACTCGGGGTCTCCAGGGTACCCACAATTTCGGGCTGAAGGGGGTTGCTAAGATCAATGATCTGTAAACCCTCATCATCATCTGCCACAAAACCGTGGGTACCGGAGATGACAATGTCCCGGCCATAACCAGGAGTGTCTACGTTGCCAAGAACCTGTGGACTCAACGCATTTTGGATTTCGATGGCCTCAAATCTGCTTCCCACGGAATAGACATGGTTTCCCTGAATCGAAACGCAGTGGGAAGAAGGAACTCCAATTGATGCTTGGATTTGAGGACTATCCGGGAAGGAAACATCAATAATTTTCAGGCCATTTCCATGATCGGCCACATAGGCAAGATTCCCGACAATTTCCAGATCAACAGCCGCACCTGGAGTGGTGACACTTCCCACAATCTGTGGATTTTGGGGATTGGAGATATCTACACAAAGGAAGGCACCCGAGTCACATAAATAGGCTTGGGTCCCGAAGTGCGCGACCTTGAGGGCATTATTTGGGGTATCCATGGTGCCAACAACTTGCGGATTGGTTGGGTCGCTGGCGTCAATCACCACGAGCCCGCCTTCCTCGGCGGCGACCAATACGTATTGGCCAGAAACAGAAACGCCGTTCGGGCTGCCGGGGGTTTCAACACTCCCGGCAAGAAGCGGGTGCTGGGGGTCGGAAATATCAATGATTTGTAAGCCCAGAACGCGATTGGCGATGTAGGCATAGGATCCAGAAACAGCAACTGCTCGGCCCGCACCGAAAATAGTAACACTCCCCAGGAGAGTAAGGGCCTCTTCGCCCGGACTTGAAATTTCCATCACATAAAAGACGAAATTTTCCACAACGAAGGCTTGAGAGCCTGAGATTTCCACGTCGTAAACATGGAGTGGGGAAAAAAAGACCTCAACAACTTGAGGGGAATCTGGTTTGGAAATGTCGACCAGCACCAGTCCGGCGTCGATATCCGCGACCAGCGCATAGTCCTGATTCGTGGCCACTCCAGTGGCCACGGCACCCCACTGGGTGGCTGGGGGGATAGAAACTCCTCCGACCCAGCGCATGTAGTCGGAATATTGAATACAGTCCTGGGCTGGTGATGGAGAAGCCAAAAGGAGAGTGCAGGTCACTAACAATGATCGAAAAAACACAGAGCATCCTCCAGGTGTTGCCGAGGGGATTTCCACGACGCATGATGATACCACATCTGGCCGGGCACATGGTGAACATGGAACAGCCCGAGTTGTTCAACGAGGCCTAAAAGGACAGCCTAGTCAAAGGGCCACAGCCGCTGCCAGAGCGGCTTGTGTTCCTCGAACACCTCGGCCACGACCTCCAGCACCTCCTCGCTCTCGAGGCCGCTGCCCGCCTTGCGGGGGGAACCGCCGATGTCAGATGCGCCGCCCCAGAGATCGCTGTCTGCGGCGTTGCTGTCCGCCTTGTTCAGGGCGGCGTAGAGGTCCATGAGGTTCTTGGGCAGGAACATGTCCGTTTGCCTGAGAGTGAAACGGCCGCTGCCGGCATCGAGCACAACCAGCGCCAGGCGATTGCCGAAGCGCTCTTTCAGCCGCTCCTCCACGGCATAGATGCCCTGCCGCGAACGGCACAGGATGGCCAGCTTGTTCTGGCCCAGCATCACCCGGCCAAGTTCCTCCACCTCGAGAAGATCGGCCAGATCGCCGTCCGGCAGCAACTCTCGGTCGAGCCGCAGCAAAAGATCGCAGGTGTAGGCGGTCAGGTCCGATTCAGCCCATTCCCCGCTTTCCTTCCGGCTCATTTCGGTGCCGCGGAGATCATCGATTCGGCTCCGGTACTGCTCCCACATGGTCTGGGGAAAACCGGACAGCACCGGCTTGTCGGTGCCATGGGCGTCGATGACACCTTCGACCCGGATGAGCGGCATGGCATGGTACAGAAGCTTGCCGCCGCCGACGCGCAGGGGCGCGTGGTTCATGAGCACCCAGGCCGCCAGCACGGCGTCGAGATCAGGATCGTTGATGTACAGCTGCCACTCGCCCTCCTCCAGCGGCAGTCCGTCGAGCACCATCACAACCGCCTGCTCACAGGTGGCCAGCAGGAAGCTCCGCGGCGTGGTGCCGGCGTGGTGGTCGAGGGAGTACTGCCGGCCGCTGTTGTCCAGGAAGGGCGGGCCGTTGAAGGCTCCATCCAGGAAGATGGTTTGCCGTGGATACTTCTCGCGGGTCTCCTCGTCGACGGAGAGCCCCCATTGCACGCGCAGGTGAATATTGGGGGAGTCCACACACTCCAGGTAGAGGTCATCCCCTTCGGCTAACCGGCGGTAGCGGGAGGTCGTTTGCTCCTGGAGTTCTTTGTCGGGTTCTTGGGCCATGAGTTCGAGATCCGCCCTGGTTCAGGTTTGCCGGTTTGTCCCTCCGGTGCGCACATCCCGAAGGCATGCCCATGCTAGCACAGGTCGAAATCCAATGAACCTCGGAATGTGTTCGTCCAGAATGAGCCAAAGGGCGGGGCAAATCGAACAAGGCTAGCAATGGCCGGAGTGTTTCCAACCAGTTGGAATTGACCCTGCTTCGCTGGTTCGCTTTGTCCCCGGGAAGAGCCTGTACCGGGCTCTCACCTGTTTACCCTCGACCCCGCCCCCTTGAAGATTCCCGTTCCCGTGCTATAATGAAAATGACGCTCCAATTTCTTGTCCAATGAACTGGAGGAGCCATGAAGCAAGTGAATGGAAGGCACGCCTACCTGGCGCCCATGATCCTGGCGGGCATATGCCTGGGCACAGCGGCCTGGGCCAACCCCATGCCGGACCCTTGGTGTGACTGGGAACACAACGAGACTGTTTTGAACCTGGCGGGGACCGGCGATCCCCCCATCATCGCCTCCAACGAGGCACCTCCCGAGATCGCCCCCGGCCCCTATCTGGGTCAGTTCGCTCTGCGGCTGGAGGACAATTCTCCCAGCGGCACACCCCATGCCGACCTGGTGCACATCTGGGGACTGAACGATGGGGATCAGGTGACCGTCGGTTTCTGGCGCTACGACATCA
>JAZBOO010000012.1:0-2015 GCA_036351155.1 Candidatus Krumholzibacteriia bacterium
GGCCCCCAAGTCGGCCCACGCCCTGGGCTACAACGTGATCGGCATCCGGTACCTGGCGGTCCTGTTCGGCGGGGCCATGGCGGGGCTGGGCGGGGTTTATCTGTCCATCGCCTACACACCCATGTGGGTCGAGGGCATGGTGGCCGGACGCGGCTGGGTGTCCCTGGCCCTGGTGGTTTTCGCCACCTGGCGGCCGGCGCGGGTCATGGTGGGGGCCTACCTGTTCGGCGGCATCACCATTGCCCAGTTTCATGTGCAGGGGTTTGGTATCGATGTTCCGGCCCAGCTGCTGTCGATGCTGCCGTACATCGCCACCATTCTGGTCCTGGTGTTCATTTCCCGGAACCCCAACACCATTCGGTTGAATTCACCGGCTTCGCTGGGTGTCACCTACCATCCCAGCCAGCCACATTCGTAGTTGATAACCTTTGATCGCTCTTGAATGCCCGGCCATTCCGGACTAGGATCTTTTTCAAGAGTTCACCTGAACAAGTCACATTGTTTCACCCCCGAAGGAGAACCGCTGATGGGTATCACTCGCAAACAATTGGTCTCTTTTATTGTGCTTCTGGCGTGCGTGGTCGGATTCTCCGTCTCGGCCATGGCCGAGGACAAGCTCAAGGTCGGATTCGTGTACATCAGCCCCATCGGCGACGCCGGCTGGACCTACCAGCACGACCTGGGCCGCCTGGAAATCGAGAAGGTCTTCGGCGACAAGATCGAAACCAAGTATATCGACAGCGTGCCCGAGGGCCCCGAGGCCGAGCGCGTGGTGCGCGACCTGGCCCAGAGCGGTCACGACCTCATCTTCACCACCTCGTTCGGTTACATGAACCCCACCCTCAAGGTGGCCAAGAACTTCCCCAACGTGACGTTCGAACACTCCACCGGTTACAAGACCGCCGACAACGTGGGCACCTACATGTGCCGCTTCTACGAGGCCCGTTACCTGTCCGGGATCATTGCCGGCAAGATGACCAAGTCCAACACCCTGGGCTACGTGGCGGCCTTCCCCATCCCTGAAGTGATCCGCGGCATCAACGCCTTCACGCTGGGCGCCAAGTCCGTGAACCCTGACGTTCAGGTCAAGGTGATCTGGGTCAACTCCTGGTTCGATCCCGGCAAGGAGCGCGAAGCTTCCGAGGCCCTGATCACCCAGGGTGCCGACGTGCTGACGCACCACACCGACTCCACCGCGCCGACCATGACCGCCGAGGAAAAAGGCGTGTACGCGGTGGCCTACCACTCCGACATGTCCAAGTACGGCCCCAACGCCCACCTGACCGCCGCCACTCACATGTACGGCGACTTCTACACCAAGACCGTCCAGTCTGTCCTGGACGGCACCTGGAAACCCGAGATGGTCTGGAGCGGCATCAAGGAAGGTTCCGTGGCGCTGGCCCCCATCAACAAGGTGGTGCCCGCCGATGTGGTGGCCCACGTGGAAGCCGTGACCGCGGCCATCGCCGACGGCTCGTTCCATCCCTTCCAGGGTCCCTTCAACAACCAGGACGGCAAGGCCGTGGTGGCTGAGGGGGCGGCCCTGACCGACGAGGATCTGCTGAGCATGAACTACTACGTGGAGGGCGTGCTGGGCAAGATGCCGAAGTAGGTTTCAGGCGCGTGTTTTAGGTTCGGAAAACTTGATGATTGATGAACCAGAGGGGGTCGCGCGACCCCCTCTGGTGCATGAATCACCATACAGGCCCAGAACTTGCCAGAAGTGGGCCTCCCGGGATGGGATGATCGCGCCAAAACCTCCTCCCCCTCAGGAAAACCTCCATATGCCGGAAATCAAGAAAGTCTCCCCGCAGAGTCAGGTTCAGCAAATCCGTCCACCCGCATCGCCAGCCGCGATGGCCATCCACAACAATTTCCGCAACGCCATGGCGGGGCTCCAGCGCGAGATGGTGCGGTCCATTTACTATCTGCGCCTCATTTTTGACCGCAACATCTATCTCGCACTGGGCTACACCAATATCCGACATTATGCCGCCGACCACGGCGGCTTGAAC
>JAZBOO010000013.1:0-11695 GCA_036351155.1 Candidatus Krumholzibacteriia bacterium
GCGCCATGCTGGAGATGGCCCACGGCGAGATCGAAAACTACCGCAAGCACTCGGACTGGTTCGGCTACGTCTTCTACCTGATGCGCAGGGCGGACTGATCGAGCCATCATCTTCAATAGAAGCGCCGGGACCTGCGGTGGTCTCGGCGCTTCCTCAAAAAACCACCTCAGTTTCCGAACGAGATTGGACGCAAGAAACCACCGCCTTCCTGCACCGCACCTATCCCGAGTTGGCCGAGGGCAACAAACCCTTAAGCGTCCAGATTCAGCGGGATCAGCGGCTGTAGGATTCAACCAAGGAATAGGGTTTGAGGTATGCTGAACCCGGAAGGGTCGCGCGAACCCTCCTGGTGAACAAATGAGCTATTCGGAAAGCGTCGTCACGCGCGCCTCGATCTAGGGCAGCACGATATTCCAGGCGATTTCGATCGAAATGACATGTTCGTATTCGAACCCGGCATCCGTGCCGAACCTGTACAGGTAGGGGCGGTACGTCAGCCCCAGCGAAAATCGATCATTCAGCGCGTAGTTGATTGGAAACGCCAGGCCCAGGGAACTGCTGCTTAGCTTGATGGGATCGCGCGTCGGGGGCTCCCCTTCCAGGTCATCGAAGTATTTGAGTTCCCACTGATTCGTGCTGTACGAAAGCCCGTAGCCGAAGGAGAAGCGCCCCTGGGTGTGATTGTTTGTCAGGTCGAGGGCATAGGAGGTCATGAATTCATGCTCGCCCAACAAATCGACGGCTGCGGGCACGGGCACGGGGAAGTCCGTGGCGACGCTGGCGGCCAGACCCAGGAACTGCGAATGCGAGTGACGAACCAGCAACTCGACGCCCAGGCCCCAGAAGCCGGTGTTGACCTTGGCATCGGGTTCGCCGTTCGGCTGCAGGTAGAAGTTATTGATATAGGGTACGGAAAGTCGAAGAACTCGAGCATTCGAGGACTGCGCGAACGCAGAAGAGGCCAAGGAGATCAACAAAATCGCCACGACAAGCGCGATTCCAGTGCCAGGTCGCTGTCGCATATCTGAATCTCCAGACTGCTTGATGCATGGGAGCCTCTTCCCTGCCGATCGTTGAATGAGAGTATCGAATTTGTAGACCCCAAGCAAACACCGACAGGTCCATCTACCGGGAAGCATGCAACGAGGCCATCACCTGCCCAATCCTGGTTTTTTGATTATCCTGACCTGATCCGGGGCCGGCTCTGAAACCGGCATCGATCCCTATATTATCTTCAAGGAGTCAAGCATGTCCGACAGTGTCTACAAGCACATCCAGTTGACCGGAACGTCCAGCACCAGCATGGAGGACGCGATCAGCACGGCGATCGCCAAGGCCCACCAGACCGTCCACAACATGAGGTGGTTCGAGGTCCTCGAGACGCGGGGGCAAATCGACGACGGAAAGGTCAACCAGTGGCAGACCACCATCCGGGTGGGCTTCACCCTGGATTGAGATGTGCGGGTGCGCCAGCCTGCTGACAATTCCAGATGACCACTCAGAACAGCGCCTGCGCTTGCGCCCGGGACCGGCCGTTCCGATCCCGGGCGCATTCTTTCGGACATCCCTTTTTCTACTTCAGCAAGGTGGCCCTTCGGCTCGTGATACCGCTGGGCGTTTCCAGCCGGAACAGGTACACCCCGGAACCCACGCTCAGGCCACGACCGTCACGACCGTCCCAGCGGACTTCATGTCGACCCGAGGGGTAGGAGCCATCGGCCAGGAGCCGCACCCGGCGACCGGCAAGATTGTAGACGGCCAGCTGGACTTGGCCCGACCGAGGCAGATCGAACGACACCGTCGTGGCCGGATTGAACGGGTTGGGGAGCACGGACAGGGCCAGCAGGTCGGCCGCCGGCACGTCATCCACCGAAGAAGCGCTGTGGGCCATGGTGAACGACTGAATCGGCGAATACTCCGTGGGGAGGGTGCCGTGCTCGGCCATGACACGCCAGTAGATGGTGAGGCCCGGTTCGTTGGGCTCGAACTCGATGAAGGCTTCCCCGATGTTGCCGCCCTCGGCCGCGATCTCTGCAAAGCTGGCGTCACGCGAGAGCTGCACGCGGTAGCTGATAGCGCCCGGAGCCGCGGCCCAGTCCAGCCGCACAGGCGACGTGACATTGGTGGCGCCGTTGGCCGGAGCCTGGGGTGCGGGCACGGCCAGATCGTCGATCACCTCGAAGGTGGTCTCGGTCGACCCTTCCACCTGGAACACGTTGTAGACCACGAAACGCAGCGTGTGCTGGCCCACTGACAAGTTCTCCAGGTCAATGGTCGACCCGAAGCCCTGATAGACGTCGTCCAGGTACCAGGCCGTATTGCCCTCATCAATCTCGCCCTGAATGTCGGCGAACGTGCCCACAGCAGGCACTTTCGCCCCGGCCACATGCACCGAGCCGTCGGCCGGTTCCAGGATCATGGCCTGCGGGGCGGTGGGGTCGACGGAGCCCGAAACGAACTCAGAGTACACGCGGTCGAAACCGTCACTGGCCTCCACGATGAAAGTCCAGTCGCCACCCCCGGGCAAAGAACCCAGGTCCAGGTGGTGGAATGTCGTGGTCAGACCCATGGCCAGGGTGAACAGCTCGTTGTCGGCGCCGTGCAAACCGAAGATGCGGTAGGTGAGCGAATCGCCGTCCGGGTCGACGCTGCCCCAGGTCAGGGTGAGCGTACCCTGGTTCGGCAACTGGAAGCCCGGCATCGGCGAGGTGACTTCCACGACGGGAGGATTGGCGCTGCGTTGCCAGGTCTGGGTCACGACCCCGTTCTCGCGCAAACGCATCTCCGCCCACCCCACGGGCAGGGTGATGGCTTCGGCGAACAGGCCGCCGTAGTCCTGGACATCCTGCATCCCGATGCGCTGGGGTGAACTCGTGGAGAGCAGGCCGTTGTTGGCGTCGTAGAATGCGATCTCGTACTGGCCGTCGCCCTGGTCCTGGCCCTGGTCCGGAACGTACGAGGCGAAGAAGGGCGCCAGGTCCAGCTGACCGTTCTGGTCGATGCGGCCACGGAACGCGACGTAGTCCAGGTCGGCCAGGGTGGCCGGCGGGCTCAGGATTTCCGGCAGTCCCTGCTTTCGCACCGTGACCTCGGGCGAACCCAGGTTCTCGGCCGTCAGGTTCCAGGAATAGCGCGACACCCACTGGTTGCCGCCGTACGACATGAAATCGTGGCGCCGGTTGTCGCCGATGGTGGGAACTTCGGGCGGATACAGCCGCAGGGTGTAGACATCCAGACCCCAGGAATCATCCTCCACCTGGCCGTGCCAGCCGGGGTACTCGGTGTCGTAGCCGCCGCCTCCGGCTTCGCCGTGTCCGTTGCCGGCATGGGCCGCGCCGATGGCATGGTTCAATTCGTGTGCGGCGGTGTAGGGCGGAGCGCCGCAGGCCGCCGAGCGCAGGAAGGGTGAGTTCAGGTGCGCGTGGCCCGAACAGTTGGGACCACCGCCCCAGAACAGGAAGGCGTAGAAGTCGTTGGGCGGCGCGGCGCGCAGTTCACCACCGGGTAGATAGTTTTCGATCATGAACGCATCCTGGCCGTCGTTCCAGTCGTCCTGGTGACCGGACCAGTCGACGTAACGCCAGGGCATGAGACGCACGCCCCGCGAACCGTCGGCCACCGGGAGGAGGTCGTGCAGGGATCGCACCGTGTTGGCGAGATGCACCAGGGTGGGGCGCGGCACCAGATCCGTGGATCCATCATCCTTTTCCACTTCGCACTCCATGAGGTGCGGCCGGAATTTCAGGCCGAAGGCGTCCTGACGCCCCACATGGCGGAACCGGTTGTCATTGAGGTAAATGGTGTTGTCGTCAAAGCACGAGGGGCATTCCGGCGCACGGCCGGGTTCGTCAGGATTGATGGTCACCACCAGGTTGAAACTGCCCTCGGTCTCGCCGACTGCCAGGCGCGTGGCTTCCTGTGGCAGCACGAAGTTCCAGGTGCGTCGCAAATCGGAGCGAAGATCGTCCATGGTGGCATCGGACCGGATGATCGGCAACCGGGGAGTCTCTGCCTCATACGGGCCATAGGACGTGCCGTTCACCGAGAGCCAGAGATACGCTTTGACGCCGAAGGCTGTCGTGAAATCAGGACCACCCTGGGCCCAGGGGTACACACGCACCACGGTGCGTCGATTGGCCACGTGCATGATCTCCTCGCTGGGCAGCACAAGGTCTTCGGCCGGCGGCGTGCGCGTGGGAATATCGCCGCGCACACCCTGGGTGATCTCCACCGCCCATGGCTGCAGGTTGAACTCGCTGCCGGTCAGTTCGCCGCTGTCCACGGTGATCCGCACGGTGTTGGTGCGCTCCTCCAGGTCGCCCTGGTCGCAGGCCGCGCAGATGTCGACATCGTGCCCGCCGAAGCTGAGATCCGATGGGGTGGGCCAGAAGAACGTCAGGTTTCCTCCCGGCAGGATGTCGATGTCCAGCACGGGTGCGCCGTCGACGTTGATGGTGCCCTCGTAGCCACCGGGCTCGAAGCCGTCATAGGTCACCAGCACGAGGTCGCCGGGTGCGAAGGTGGTGGGTTCGATCACCAGGGTGGGGGTCGCCAGGGCCGTGGTGGCCAAAACCGTGGTGGCCAGGACCAGCAGCAGAGCCACCTGTTCAACTAGCCTGGAAATTCGCCTTTTCATGATCTACCTGCTTCCGGACCGGGTCCGTTTTGAGTCGAGTTGTCAGGGCTTGTCTTGAAAGGGGTATACGAGAAACAGGTGGGGATCCGGAAAGGTTGGCCAGACTTTTCCAATCAGTTGGAAAAGCACGCCCATGCGCTGGGCGTCCAGGCTGTATTGTAACTGGCATAAATGACAAGCAGTTAAAGGATGAGGCACGAAATCTCCATTTCACCGGATATTTTCCCTTGCGGTGTCGTATAGGTTTTGTATATTAATTTCTATACAGCGAGGCCGCTGTTTGTATCAGAAAAACTAGCTCTGTCCATATGGCAGATAAAAATAACTGGAGAGTTAAAAATGAAGAACTTAATCCTGACTTTCGTGGCCCTGAGCGCTCTGTTCGCTCTGGCCGGTTGCAGTGAAGACAGCAATCCCATGTCCACCAGTGCCGACAAGATCAGCACCAACGACGAACGCACCACTCTGGTTGATGTGGCGGTTGCGGTGAACGCCGAAACCGGTGAGTTCTCCACCCTGATTGCAGCCGTTCTGGCCACCGGGCTGGACGGCATCCTGACG
This sequence comes from Candidatus Krumholzibacteriia bacterium, assembly GCA_036351155.1. Lineage (GTDB taxonomy): Bacteria > Krumholzibacteriota > Krumholzibacteriia > LZORAL124-64-63 > LZORAL124-64-63 > LZORAL124-64-63. The sequence continues at coordinate 5,198 of JAZBOO010000013.1, forward strand.
GAAAACAGTCAGAAGACCGTCTTTGCTCCCACGGATGCGGCCTTCGCGGCCCTGGATCTGAATGCCGAAAACATCGGTGAGCTGGATACCGCCACCTTGACCGAAATCCTGAGCTACCACGTGGCCAAGGGCCGCCAAGCTGCTGAAGATGTCGTCCGCAGTGAGCAGATCCGCATGCTGAACCTCGAGTTCACTTCCATCAGTTTGATGGGCAATGACGCATACATCAACAACGCGATGATCCAGCAGACTGATGTTTTTGCCGACAACGGCGTGATTCACGTCATCGACACGGTGCTCATGCCCGGCCAGAATAATGGGTCTGACGAAATGGATGGTGACTGGATCAGCTTCAGGGACGAGCGCATTAGCCTGGTCGATATGGCCGTGGCTGTGAATGCCGAGACCGGTGAGTTCTCCACCTTGATCGCCGCCGTACTGGCCACCGGGCTGGACGTAATTCTGAGTGGCAACGGCCAGAAAACCGTCTTTGCTCCCACGGATGCGGCCTTCGCGGCCCTGGATCTGAACGCCGACAACATCGGTGAGATGGATACCGCCGCTTTGACCGAAATTCTGAGCTACCACGTGGCCAAGGGCCGCCGGGCTGCCGAAGATGTCGTTCGCAGCGAGCAGATCCGCATGCTGAACCTGGACTTCACCTCCATCAGTGTGACTGAAGATGGGGCCTTCATTGATGGTGCCAGGATCGTGCAGACCGATGTCTTCGCCGACAATGGAGTGATCCACGTGATCAATTCCGTCCTTTTGCCTGGTCAGGAAGGATCTTCTTCTCCCAGCACCCGCCTGGTAGCTGCAACCCGCTAAGAGCCTGGTGATTTACCAAGGGGCTGGACTCACGTCCGGCCCCTTTTTCTTTTTTCCCGGCCGGTCCCTGCCAAAATGTCCCTCCTCCAACAATTCCGGCAAAAAACGCCCACCTCAGGTGAACATCAATCTGCGAGCGCTTCGCGTATCTTCGCCGCCAGTTCCTGCTTCGAGAACGGCTTCTGAATGAAAAAGACTCCCTCGTCCAGCACCCCGTGGTGGGCAATCACGTTGGCCGTGTAACCTGACATGAAGAGCCGCTTGAGTTCCGGTAAATGGTCAAACAGGGTGGCGGCCAGATCCTTCCCGTTCATGCCGGGCATCACCACGTCAGTCAGCAGCAGATCAATGGTGCTCTCATGGTTCTGGGCTATTTCCATGGCCTCGGCGGGTGATCCGGCCTTCAGCACGGTGTAGCCAAGACGGCCCAGCATGGTCGAAGTGATTTTCAGCAGGGTCGGTTCATCCTCCACCAGAAGAATGGTCTCCTGCCCGGTCTGGACCTGGGCAGAGGCAGGAATGGCGCTCTTGCTAGCCAGGTCACCCTCATGGCGAGGCAGGTACACCTTGAAGGTGGTTCCCTTGCCTATCTCGCTGTAGACGTTGATGAAGCCGTTGTTCTGCTTGACGATGCCGTAGACGGTGGCCAAACCCAGTCCTGTGCCTTTGCCCACATCCTTGGTGGTGAAGAACGGTTCGAACAGATTGGCCAGTGTTTCGCGCTCCATGCCCCGACCATCGTCGCTGAGCGACAGCTCCACGAAATGGCCAGGTGAAGTCACCGGGTGGGTGGCGCAGTAGGTCTCGTCGAAGACCTTGTTGGCCGTCTCGATGGTCACCCGCCCCACACCCTCGATGGCGTCCCGGGAGTTGACACAGAGGTTGGCCAGGATCTGGTCGATCTGGCTGGGGTCCATCTTGACCCGCCACAGACCCTCACCCGGAAGCCAGGTGAGCTCGATGTCCTCACCAATGAGGCGTCCCAGCATCTTGAGCATGCCGGCCACCGCTTCGTTCAGATCCACGACCTTGGGAGCGATGGTCTGCTGGCGGGCAAAGGCGAGAAGTTGCCGGGTGAGATCCGTGGATCTCTGGGCGGCCCGCCGAATCTCCTTGAGTTCCGCGTGCAGAGGCTGATCAGCAGAGACCGCATCCAGCGCCAGATCGGCATTGCCGATGACCACCCCAAGCATGTTGTTGAAGTCGTGGGCCACTCCGCCGGCCAGCCGGCCCACCGATTCCATCTTCTGGGCCTGGCGAAGCTGTTCCTCGAGCTTGGCCTTTTCTTCTTCGTACCGCTTGCGTTCGGAAATGTCTATGAAGGTCACCAAGATGCTCTGCAGATTGCCGCCCGGTCCGAATTCAGGGTAAGCGTTGACGCTGGCCCAGGCACGGTCACCGTTTGGGGGCCGATCCACACCTATGACCTTTTCCCGCAATGGCTTAAGATTGGAGAGCACCCAGTTGGCGGGAAACTCATCGTGAGGCATTTCCGTGCCGTCTTCCCTGAGGAAACGCCAGCCCGGATCCAGGGCCGTGGTTCCGCGCATCTGCCCCTGGGACAGGCCAAGGATACGGGTGGCCTCCTGGTTGGCGTACTCGATCCTGGTGTCTGGCCCGTGGGCCACCACCCCGATCAGTATGTTCTCCAGTACTCGCCGGTGCCTGGCCTCGCTTTCCCGAAGGGCGTCTTCGGCCTGACGCAGGTCCTTGATCAGCCTCGTCTGCTGCAGATTCTGATATGCGCTGGCCGAAAGGTGATTGGCCATCGTGTACAGGACCTGGGCAACATTGCCGAACTGCTGCCGGCTCATGGAAGGAACTTCCTTGAAGGCCTGAACAGTCTCCTCCTCGTCGGCCCCGATTTCCCGAGCGTACACACGCATTTTATCTTCGGTCTGGGTTTCATCGCGGACCTGGCCGATCAGCCAGTTGGCCACGTGCTTGCCTCCCACCGTGATCCCCGCCCCTGCATCCCAGAGCCCACCGCTGATGCAGGGCTGGATGACCGGCCCGTCAGGTGAAGGGCGGCCAATCACAGCGTCGGATTTAAAACAGTTGACCTGCCCTTTTTCGGTCCGCCGGATCACATCCTTGCAAAGGCGGCAAAAGCGGCTGGGCTCGGTAAGGGGAGAACCATCGGGATGAGTGATGATGGAAGCCACGCCGGTGGCGGCGGCAAACTCGTCCTGGAGTCGCTGGATGTCTGCCAGATCGAACAGGTCGCCAAAGGTGACCTCGGAGATCGTTGCAAGAACATGCTGCTGGTCCAGAGTTGAACCGCCTTTTTTTGATGTCACGCCGCCGGCCTTTCAGAAAATGGAAACGGTGGCCCAAAGAGATTCAAATCCTATCATTTTGGTACCTCATGTCAAGAGGAACCCACTTCGGGCTTCACCTACGATCATCCAGAGTGATCGAGCGGGGGATTGTCGATGGACGGTCTCGCCGCGCTGCGCTTTTGGTACAAGGTGACCTGGGGGGACGCGCTCTACAGTGTGCGTGCCTGTGAGGAGCCGACCGAGACGGAGGAGCTGGCAAATCTTGATGCCTCTTGCCTGGAAGGAGTTTCATGGGTCGTTCAATGATGCCGTCTGGGAGTGCTACTCTTGAGGGATCTGGTCACCGTGTCCGGGCGTTCCGAAGCGAACCGATCTCCAACGGTGTCCGCGAGCATCGTTCTGAACCGTGAATTGCGGATGGTGGGTTACTTGATTGTGTGTGGACCGAGAGGTGGGAAAAGGTCCCTTTCTTTAATGGTCAGAAAGGGGACATGAAAAACAGGTGCTTCCCACGGAAAAATGCGGGTAACCATTTTTCGACTTTTTCGTCTAATAATTGTGTGGGATATGGGAATCACTTTTTCAAAAAAAGCAAGGCACACAAAATGAAAACAAAACTCTTGAAACCATGGTTCATCGTGATTCTCCTGGTCGGATCCTCATCTACGCTCCTGGGGCAGGAAACAACTTCAGATTTGAAGACCACGGCGGAACCCGTCCTTGGGGAGTACGAAATCTACATTCAGGGCCAGTATTATGACCTGACAATTGAATGGAAGGATAGCGGTTTGGTCATGGTTTCCCCCGTTCTGGGGAACCGAGATTTGAAGGTGGAGGATCTGAACAACCTTCAATTCTCATTCACCGACCAAGATGGCGTGAACAAGATGGGTTTTTTGCGCCAAACTGATGGTCAGGTGAACAGTTTCATCCTCTCATGGGAGCCGGACGGCCGTTATGAAGGGTGGCGCATCACAAAAGACCGGAAGTTCAAAGACACCTTCAGCAAACAGGAAGTGATGGAGGACCTCGGCCAGCTTGAAGGCTTCATGCAAATGCACCCTCAGCTGAACGAATATACCAGCAAGGAGAATTTTTCCGGCCGCTGGGAAGAAGCGCGAAACCAGGTTCACGAAGATATGACGGTGGCCGAAATTTATCGCGAAGTCGCACCTCTTATCGCTGCCATTGGCTGCTATCACACACGCTTGTATGTTCCTCGCCATTTCTGGCCTGACCAGGGAAACAGCCTCTTTCCCATGAGCATGGAAATTGTTGGTGATCGGGTTTATGTCAGGGAAAGTTTATCTGAGCCGGACCGCGTCAAGCCAGGAAGCGAGCTGATCAGCATCGAAGGGTTGCCCATAAGTGAAATCGTGGAAGAGCTGACGCGATATATTTCGTCTGACGGCTTCATCGCCAGCAACAGGGAAGCCTACCTGGAAGCCTTTTTTCCAAAGTATTACGGCCCGGTTTATGGAATGAAGTCCAGTTTCGAAATAGAATTTGTTCAGTACGGCAGAAAGCAGCAAAAAATATCTGTGAAAGCAGTTTCCGAGGAGCAGCTTGGGGTTTTGCAGGCCACCGCTGAAGACCCGCTGGAATTGAAAATCCATGCGGAAGAAAACCTGGCCATCATGCGCATCCATCATTTTGGTTTTTATCAGAACAAGTCGGAATTCACCGACTTTGTCGATGAATCTTTTGCTGCCATTGCACAGCAGGGTATCGATAATCTGATCCTCGACACTCGGGGTAATGGCGGAGGCGATCCCTATGCCGCCAGGTACCTGTTGAAGTACCTGGCTCAAGAACCCATCGTATATTTCCACAACCCACCGGAGCCATTGGCAGAAACAGGAAAGCCATTGGCCCTGGCCAGCAACAATCATTTCAAAGGCCGGCTCTACACAATGCTGGATGGCGGAGAGGGGTCCACCACCGGGCACCTGCTGGCTTTGTTGAAGTTTCATGGCCTGGGGGAGTTTGTCGGAGTGGAATCCGGAGCCACGTACTTTTGCAATGATGCCAGTGTGCGATTCACTTTGAAGAACACGCGGTTGGGACTGAAAATGGCCCGTGCCTCTTTTGCCGTGGAGGTCACAGGAATGCCCAAGAATCGCGGCATTCTGCCGGACTATCGAGTCGAGCCCACCAGCCGGGATCTGGCAGAAAAAAGGGACACAACTCTGGAGTTCACCCGAAGGCTCATTACTGGAAATTGATGAGAAAGCCAATACGGGGTCTGAATCATGGTCATGGATAAAAGTGCTCGAATGATCAGTCCGACCGCCCGAAAAACACGCCAGCGGATATTCGATGGTGCCATGGAATGCATCGGGCAGAACGGTTATGAGAAGACCACCATCGATGACATCATTTTTGCTTCGGGAGTGAGCAAGGGGTCGATCTATTATCATTTCAAAGACAAGGGGGAAATCTTTCGGGAGTTGACGGGATTCATCCTGGCCGAACACCGAGAGAGGCTGGACCAAGTAAGGCAGCTGGATGTCGGTCCCTGGGAAAAAATATGCTGCACCATTGTCCGGGTATTTGAGAAACTGAGGTGGGGGGGAGCTCGGTTTGTTGCCGGGATGGAACTGGCCTCTCTGGCGCAAAGAAATCCCGCAATCCATGAGATCCAGGTCCTGGTCAATGACCTATATCAGCAATTTTTTTCCCGCCTCATATCTGAGGGGAATGAGCGCGGTGAGTTCATGGTGGAAGATGTTGAGAAAACCAGTTATCTGCTCTACGCCCTGCTTGATGGGGTCTTTTTGCGATCCATTGTGCAGCCGGAATATGCATCAAAAGCACACTGCCAGTTCATTATTGAGTCTGCGAAAAAACTCCTGCGTTTCAAGGCTGAGGAATAACATTTTCCCTTAGTCCATAGTCTCTACCAAAAAATACATATCCCAACAATTCCGCCAAAAATGGCCCATCTGAAGTAGGCCGCCTCTGTCTCGTCGGGAACCTTGAAAGGTTTTCCAACTAGCTGGAAAGGCTAAAGCCTCAAAATTCCATCTCCCCACAATCTCAAAAAACCCCCCATTCAAAGTTGCCCTCAAAGTCTCAGATTACCTGTGTTAGAGTGTCCCTGGTTCCGGGCACCCGAAGCACTTTTTTCAGCAAGTGGTAGGAATGAAGCGGTCACTATTTTTCCTTGTCGTCTGCGGACTGCTGGCCACCCATACGATCGCCTGGGCGGCCGATTTCCCCTCCAAGCCGATCCAGATCTTCGTACATACCAAACCCGGGGGTGCCGTGGATCTGATGGCCCGCCAGCTGGCCCAGGTGGCGGCGAATTACTGCGATCAGCCCCTGGTGGTGATCAACAAGCCCGGCGGGTCGGGCCTGCTGGCGCTGGCCGACGTGTACAAGAGCA
>JAZBOO010000014.1:0-13527 GCA_036351155.1 Candidatus Krumholzibacteriia bacterium
AAACAACGCAACCGTCACCCTGACAAGCACTTCAGCTGATGCTGCGACAATGCAGTTCAGCAACGATGGAGTAACCTATTCCACAGAAACAGCTTATGCTGAAACGTTCTCCTGGGATCTGGCCGGCAGCGAAGGTCTGAATACCGTCTACGCGCGGTACTACGACGAGGCCGGGAACCTGACCGAGGCCGAGCAGAGCATCACCCTCGATACGATTCCTCCCACCGCCAGCTTCGTGATCAACGGCGGGGCTACCCTGACCAACAATGCCTCCGTGGAGCTGACCAGCACCAGTGCCGATGCCGCGCAGATGCAGTTCAGCAACGATGGCAGCACCTGGTCCACCCTGGAGGACTTCGCCAACACCTACGCCTGGGACCTGGCGGGCGTCGAAGGGGTCAACACCGTTTACGCCCAGTTCTGGGATGCGGCGGGGAACATGACCCCGGCCCAGCAAACCATCACCCTCGATACGGTGGCGCCGTCGGCCAGCTTCGTCATCAACGGCGGTGACGACTACACCGGCTCGACCACGGTGACCCTGACCAGCACCAGCGCCGATGCCGCCACCATGCAGTTCAGCAATGATGGCTCAACCTACCTTCCGGCAGTACCTTACGCCGAAACCTACAGCTGGAACCTGAGCGGAGATGAAGGCCTGAATACTGTATACGGCCGCTACTTCGACCTGGCCGGAAACCCGGTAGAAGTTACAAATACAATCACTTACGACATCACACCGCCAGTTGTGAACTTCATGATCAACGGCGGAGCCACGCTGACCAACAGCGCCACCGTGGAACTGACCAGCACAGCCACCGATGCGGTGACCATGCAGTTCAGCAACGATGGCTCAATTTATTCAACCATAACGCCTTACGCCGAAACTTTCGAGTGGGTGCTGGGTGGTGCAGAAGGGTCGAATACTGTATACGCCCGGTATTATGATGCTGCAGGCAATGAGACGGCCTTGAACGCCTCCATCGACCTGGACACGGTGCCTCCATCGGCCACATTCGTGATCAACGGGGGGCTCACATTGACCAACAACGCTGCCGTGGAACTGACCAGCACCAGCGCCGACGCCGCGCAGATGCAGTTCAGCAACGACGGCAGCACCTGGTCCGCGCTCGTCGACTTCGCCAACACCTACGCCTGGGACCTGGCGGGCGTCGAGGGAGTCAACACCGTTTACGCCCAGTTCTGGGATGCGGCGGGGAACATGACTCCCTTCCAGCAAACCATCACCCTGGACACGGTGGCACCCACGGCCAGCTTCGTCATCAACGGTGGTGACGATTACACCGGCTCCACCACGGTGACTCTGACCAGCACCAGCGCCGACGCGGCCACCATGCAGTTCAGCAATGATGGCACAACTTATTCCGGCGCAGTCCCTTACGAGGAAATCTACGCCTGGAACCTGAGTGGGACGGAAGGACTGAATACTGTATACGGCCGATATTTCGACGCGGCCGGAAACCCAGTAGATGCCACAGATACAATCACTTACGACATCACGCCACCCACAGCCAGCTTCGTCATCAACGGCGGGGCCGCCCTGACCAACAACGCCACCGTGGAACTCACCAGCACGGCCACTGACGCGGTGCAGATGCAGTTCAGCAACGATGGCAGCACCTTCACGACGCTGGAGCCCTACGCCGCCACCAGAAGCTGGGACCTGGCGGGCATCGAAGGGGTCAACAGCGTTTACGCGCAGTACTTCGATGCCGCAGGGAACATGACCCCGGCCCAGCAAACCATCACCCTGGACACGGTGTCCCCCACGGCCACTTTCGTGATCAACGGCGGGGCCTCCCTGACCAGCAACGCCACCGTGGAGCTGACCAGCACCAGCGCCGATGCAGCACAGATGCAGTTCAGCAACGACGGCAGCACCTGGTCCGCGTTGGTCGACTTCGCCAACACTTACGCCTGGGACCTGGCGGGCATCGAGGGTGTGAACACCGTTTACGCCCAGTTCTGGGATGCGGCGGGGAACATGACTCCCTTCCAGCAAACCATCGAACTGGACACGGTGGCGCCCACGGCCAGCTTCGTGATCAACGACGGTGATCTGATCACCAACTCCACAAATGCCAGCCTTAACCTTTCGGTCACCGACGCCACGCAGATGCGGTTCAGCAACGATGGTTCCACGTTCTCCGAGTGCACCAACCTGGACACCCCCGTGGACTGGACGCTGGCCGGCCCCGACGGCACGGTCACGGTGTACGGCGAGTTCCGGGACGCGGCGCTCAACGTGACGCCGGCTGTGGACACGATCATGCTGGACACCACCGCGCCCACGGGCACCTTCGTGGTGAACAACGATGATCCGGTGACGGCTGTCCCGGCCGTGACCCTGACCCTGGATGTGACCGGGGCCGCAACCATGGAGTTCAGCAACAACGGAACCCTGTGGTCCGATGCAGAACCCTATGCGGCCACGGCCAGCTGGACCCTGGAAGGCGGCGACGGACCCAAGACGGTCCACGCCCGCTTCACCGACCAGGCCGGCAACCAGCTGGTGGTGACCGACGACATCGCCCTGGACGGCACCGCTCCGGTGGGCTCGTTCGTCATCAACAACGACGCCACCTACACCACAGACCCGGCCGTGACCCTGAACATGTCGGTGACGGGTGCCTCTCAGATGCGCTTCAGCGCCGACGGTTCAGTCTGGACCGACTGGGAAGACTACGCCGCCACCTCCCCCTGGACCCTGACCGGTCCCGATGGCACGTTCACCGTATTCGGAGAATTCCGGGACGCGGCCATGAACACCATTGCGGACGATGATGAAATCATCCTGGACACCACCTTCCCGGTGGCCACCCTGGTGATCAACGGCGATGACGCCTTGACCAACGATCCCGACGTGGTGCTGACCAGCACGGTGACGGGCGCCACCCAGATGCGCTTCAGCAACAACGGCGGCGACTGGTCAGATTGGGAGCAGGTGGGTGACACCACCAGCTGGACCCTCGCGGGCACCCAGGGGCTGAATACCGTATACGGCGAGTACCGCGACGAGGCGGGCAACGTCACCCCGGCGGAGGACGACATCACCCTGGATTCGCAGGCACCCGAAGGCACCTTCGTCATCAACGGAGGTGCGGGGGTGACCAACAATGCGGCGGTGACCCTGACCATGACGGTGACCGGCGCAGACCAGATGCAGTTCAGCAACGACGGGGTGACCTATGAAGACCCGGTGGCCTATGCGACCAGCTACCCCTGGAACTTGACCGCCGGTGATGGTCCCAAGACCGTGCACGCGCGACTCACCGACACTGCAGGAAACTTGCTGCAACTCAGTCAAGACATCACGCTGGACACCACGGCACCCGAGGTGCCCGTGTTGCTGGCAGAACCGGCGTTCACTGCGGGCGTTGCCAACACATTGGCCTGGGGAGATATCGGTGCTGCCAGCTACTATCTCGAGGCGGCAACCGAGGCCACATTTGCTTCGGCGGCCTTCAACTCCGGCTGGGTGGCGGCCACCGAACACACGTTCGATGCGCTGACCGACGGCCAGATCTACTACTATCGCCTCAAGGCTCAGGACGAACTGGGCAACGAGACAGACTGGTCGGGCACGGCCTTCAGTACACAGGACAGCACGGCACCGGTATCGGCCGCGGCGGCACTGGGTCCCTACCAGACCGACCTGGCCTTCACCATTCCCTGGACGGGCAGCGATGCCACCAGCGGGCTGGCCAGCGTGGAACTGTTCGTGAACAGCGGAGGGGGCTGGAGCTCGGCCGGAACCACCACCGAGGTGGATCCGCCGGTGGCTTTCACTTACACAGCCCCGGCCGAGGGCAGCTACAGCTTCGCCACGGTGGCCACCGACGGAGTGGGCTTGACCGAAACCGGCGAGCTCGAGGCCGAGGCCACCACGGCGGTGGACATCACGGCACCTGCGGGTGAGTTCGTGATCAATGGCGATGAAGAGTACACGACCGACCCCGTGGTCACCTTGACCATCGACGTGACCGGTGCCGAGCAGATGCAGTTCAGCAACGACGGCTCCACCTGGTCCGACCTGGCCCCCTACGCGGGCACCACCGGCTGGACCCTGATGGCGGACGATGGACCCAAGACCGTGCAGGGACGCTTCCTGGACGCGGCGGGCCTGGAACTGGTCGTCGCCGACGACATCACCCTGGACACCACGGCGCCTTCGGGCACCCTGGTGATCAACGGCGATGCCCCGGTGACCAACAACCTCGAAGTGACGCTGACCAGTGATGTGCTGGGTGCCGATCAGATGCAGTTCAGCAATGACGGGGCCATCTGGTCCGATCCTGTTCCCTACGCCGCTACGGCGGCCTGGACCCTGACTGCAGGCGACGGCGAAAAAACCGTCAGCGGCCGTTACGTGGACGCGGCCGGCCTGGAGCTGGTGACCAGCGACACCATCAACCTGGACACCACCGCCCCCGACGTACCTGCGCTGGCAGGGGAACCTGCCTTCACCCTGGGCACCGAAAATACCCTGAGCTGGGGCGACATCGGGGCGGCGTCCTACTACCTGGAGGGCGCCACCGATGCGGCCTTCACCACGGGCCTCTTCAACTCGGACTGGGTGACGGGCACTTCCCACACCTTCCCCGGATTGACGGACGGCCAGATCTATCACTACCGCCTGAAGGCGCGTGACGAGCTGGACAACGAGACGGACTGGTCGGGCAGCGTGTTCTCCACGCAGGACGCCACGGCTCCAGTGTCGCAGGCCGGCCCCCTCGACCCCTACCAGACCGACCCGGTCTTCAACATTCCCTGGACCGGCAGCGATGCCACAAGCGGACTGACGCAGGTGGAACTGTTCGTCGATGACGGCTCGGGCTGGACCTCGGCGGGCGTGACCACTGAAGTGGCCACGCCGGTGGCGTTCAGTTACACCGCCGCCGGTGACGGCACCTACAGCTTTGCCACGGTGGCCACCGACGGAGTGGGCCTGGTGGAAGCTGGTCCCGTCGAGGCGGACGTGACCACCACCGTCGATACCACGGCGCCCACCGGCACCCTGGTGATCAACAACGACGAAGCGCTGACCAGCAGCCTCGATGTTCAGCTGACCCTGGATGTCACCGGTGCGGACCAGATGCAGTTCAGCAACGACGGCACTGTTTGGTCCGATCCGATTCCCTACGCCACATCGGCAGCCTGGACTCTGGCGGGTCCCGACGGTCTGGTGACGGTCAGCGGCCGGTTCGTTGATGCGGCAGGTCTGGAGCTGGTGACCAGCGACGACATCACCCTGGACACCACGGCACCGGTGGGTGGCCTGGTGATCAACGGCGACGCGGGTGTGACCAACACCACCGCGGTGACCTTGAACAGCAGCGTGATCGGTGCGGACCAGATGCAGTTCAGCAACGACGGCTCCACCTGGTCCGACCTGGCGGCCTATGCCGACAGCTACGACTGGATCCTGGCAGCTGGTGATGGGCTCAAGACCGTACAGGGCCGCTATCTGGACACTGTGGGTAACGAGCTGATCCTGAGTGACACCATCACTCTGGACACCACGGCTCCGGAGGTGCCGGTGATCGTGGCCGAGCCGCCCTTCACCGCCGGCCTGACCAACACGGTGGCCTGGAACAACACCGGAGCGGCGGCCTACTGGGCCGAAGCCGCCACCGACGCAGCCTTCAGCAATGTGGTGGTCAACACGGGCTGGATCACCAACACCTTCTTCGAGTTCACCGGGCTGACCGATGGACAGCAATACTTCTACCGCGTGCAAGCCAAGGACGAGCTGGACAATACCTCGGACTGGTCTGGCTCGACCCAGTCGATCCAGGATGCCACGGCGCCGGCCTCTGCAGCCGGACCGCTTGATCCGTTCCAGGCCAGCTTGACCTTCGATGTGCCCTGGTCCGGCGACGACCTGACCAGTGGCCTGTTCAGTGTGGAGCTCTTCGTGAACGCAGGGTCAGGCTGGACCTCGGTGGGCACGACCACGCAGGTTGATCCGCCCCAGGCGTTCAGCTACAACGCTCCTGGCGAGGGAACCTATGGTTTCTACCTGGTGGCGCATGACCAGGCCGGCAACGTGGAAGGGGCTTCGGGTACCGCCGAGGTGTCCACCGTGGTGGATCTGACGGCGCCTGACGGCACCCTGGCCATCAACGGCGGGGCCCCGAGCACGGGCACGCCCGAGGTGACACTCGACAGTGCCGTCACCGACCTGAATGGCGTGACCACCATGCGCTTCACCAACACGGACGGCACCTGGCCGGACACCTGGACGCCTTATGCGGCCTCCCTGGCCTGGACCTTGCCCAGCGTGGAAGGTTCACAGACCGTGTACGGGCAGTATCGCGACCCGGCCGGAAACATCTTCAACACCAGTGACAGCATCATGCTGGACCTGACGCCTCCCGGGGTGCCGGTGCTGGTGGCCGAACCCGAGTTCACGGCGGGCACCACCAACACGGTGGCCTGGTCGGATGTGGAAGCGGACGCTTACTTCGTGCAGGTGTCCGATGACGAGGGCTTCGACAACCTCGTGTTCACGTCGGGCTGGTTGACGGAGCTCAGCCGCCAGTTCACGGGCCTGTCCGATGGCGCAACCTACCACTACCGGGTGAAGGCCCGCGACGATCTCGGCAACGAAACCGCCTGGAGCACTCCGGTCTTCTCGACCCAGGACGCGGGCAATCCCGTGTCCAACGCGCTGCAAATGCCCACCTATCAGGGCACCGCCGACATCGTGTTGCAGTGGGTCGGCAGCGATGCCGTCAGTGGGCTGGCGAGTGTGGAGTTCTTCGTGAAATTCAACACCGGTGACTGGACATCGGCCGGGGTGACCACCGAGGTGGACCCGCCGCAGCCCTTCACCTACACGGCGCCCGAGGCCGGGACCTACAGCTTCTACACCGTCGCCACCGACGTGGCCGGCAACGTGGAAGAAGTCACCGGCACGGTCGATGGCTACACCACCGTGGACTACACCGCGCCCGATGCGGTCGCCGGGCTGACGGCCCACCCGGGGCTGCAGTCGATCCAGCTCAGCTGGACCAACCCCGAGGCCACCGATCTGGCCAGCATCGAGGTGTGGGCGGCCCTGTGGACGGTCATTCCCGAGGTCTCGGCTTATCCCGAGTACGATGACGTGGCCGATGCGCCCGTGCGCCCGGCCAGTCGGGCCGCGGCCGATGCGGCCGAGGAGTGGGTGCTGGTCACCACGCTGGACAACAGCCAGGAGACCTTCACCCACACCGAGGGCATGAACACCCGCGGTATTTACTACTACGAGGTTTTCCTGAAGGACCAGGCGGGCAACTTCAGCGCACCGGCGACAGAGGTCACCCGGGCTACGAACTATCGTCTGGGTGATTTCAACTCCGACCAGGTCATCAACGTGGTGGACATCACCATTCTGGGTGTGGCCTACGGCACCCTGACGGGTGAGTCGGGGTACAACGCGCAGACGGACATCGGTCCCACCGACGACGGCACCGGCTACGGGGTGCCGGGGACGGACAATGAGATCGAGTTCGAGGATCTGGCCATCATCGCGATGAACTACGGCGAAGACAAGGCAACGGTGAAAGTCGAGGGCAGTGAAGCTCCCGCGCTCACCTGGTACCAGGTGGACGAAACGGTCTGGGCCCTGGGTCTGTTGGAACCTTGTTCCTCCCTCAAGGCTCTGCGTTTGAGGGCACAGGTCCCTGAACATGTTTCGGTGACGCTGGAACCCGGATCTGCCCTCGGCGATCTCCAGGACTACTTCCTGGACAACATCGACCGCAACGGACTGGACGCGGGCTTTGCCGTGCTGGGTCAGGGCGTGGTCTTGCCGGTGAGCGGCGAGTTGCTGAAGGTGACCACCAGCGAGCCGGTGGACCTCTCCGCCGCCGCGGTGGATGCGCGCAACGTGGACAACCAGCGGCTGGAGTTCGCGCTCTCGGCCGAGCCGATCCAGATGCTGCCCAAGGCCTACAGCCTGGGCGCCAACTACCCCAACCCCTTCAACCCCATGACCACCATCGCCTTCGATCTGCCTGAACCGCAGCGTGTGCGCCTGGTGATCTACGATCTGAAGGGCCGTTTGATCAAGGAACTGGTCAGCGAATCCATGGAAGCCGGCCGCCACAGCGTGGTGTGGAACGGAACCGATCGGGCCAACCGCCGCGTGGCTTCTGGTGTATACTTCTACCAGATCCAGGCGGGTCCCTTGAACGACACCCAGCGGATGCTGCTGGTGAAGTAAAACAACATGAACCGTGGATCGTCATACGGGAGGAAATAGAATGAAAAAGCAGACCCGCCAATGGCTGCTCCTGACCATTATCCTGGCCACCTTCGGGTGGTCAGGAGGTGCCCTGGGGGTTGAACTGCACTTCAGCCCCCAGGATCAGAGTATCGCCCTGGGGGGCGAAGGCAGCCTCGCGATCATGCTGGATGAGCCCCTGAACGTGCGCACCATCGAGCTGACCATTGGCTTCAGTAGTTACCTCGAGGTCACCGCCGGTGTGGCCGGCGCGGCCTTCCAGGATTTGCCCTGCTATGTGTGGGAAGAACTGGAAGATCAGGAGGGTCAGTGGTACGCCTTTGCCGTGTCCATTGGCAGCGATTGCTTCGTGACCGGACCGGGCGAACTGTTCACCTACACCTTCACCGGCCTGTCCAATGGCACGGCGCAGATCAACGTGATCAGCATCATGATGTACGATGATCAGGGTGATGTGATCCCCGATGTGAGTCTGCCGGGCACCACCGTGGTGGTGGGGACGGGGATTTCCCCGGTGGACCCGGGTGGGCCGCGCTTTCAGCCGGAAATTTCGGCCAGTCCCAACCCCTGCAACCCCCGCACTGTGCTTAAATTCTGGTTGCCCGAACCGCGCCGGGCCGACCTCGCTGTGTTCGATCTCCGCGGCCACAAGGTGCGCCAGTTGCTGTCCGGTCCGGTGGCGGGGCAGTGGACCAGCGTGCCCTGGGACGGACGCAACGACGATGGGCAGGCCGCTCCGAGCGGAGTATACCTGTACCGTTTGCTGACACCATTTGAACAGTTATCGGGCCGGATCACCCTGGCCCGCTGATGGGCAATGACCCAAGGGGAGACATCATGAAGACAATCATTCGCATGGCCATGGTGACGGCAGCCCTGGGCTTCCTTTTGCTTGCCCATCCGGCCGCCGCCACCACCCTGGAATTTGCCGCACCCGAAACCTGGTTCACGGGGGCAGATGAATGGACCGTGGAGGTGGTGGTGGATCAGGTGGATGATCTGCTGGGGGCCTCGCTGACCATCAGCTTCGATCCGGCGGTGATCACTCCGGTGGATGTGGGGCTGGGTGGTCTGATCACCGGCGCCGGGTGCAATCCGTTTTTCGACTGGGTCAATGACGACGATTTCATCGACACCATTGAACTGGACACGGCCCTGTTCGGATGCACAGCCAGCGGTGGCGGAACCCTGGTTACGGTGACCTTTGCCGGCGTGGCCTCGGGCACCTCGCCGCTCACCCTGACCACCGCCGACTTGCGGGACAGCGTGAACGAACCCATCGCGGTGGAAACATTGCCCGGCACCGTCACCTACCTGACCCAGGCCGAGGCCACCTTGACCTTCCAGCCCGGTTCGGTGCAGTTCGACGAGGACGGGACCACCGAGATCTGCCTGAACCTGAGTGGTGTGGCGGATTTTCTGGGCGCCTCGGTTTCCTTCGAGTTCGATCCGGACGTCATCATGCCCACGGGCGTGACTCCGGGCGCAGGGTTGCTCGACGCCGGTTGCGCGTTCTTCCTGGACTGGGTGAACCCGGACGGGATCACCGACACCATGGTGATCGACACCGCCCTGCTGGGGTGCCATGGGCCTTTTGACGGGCCGCTGGTGTGCGTCCAGCTGCAGGGGATCAACTACGGGGAAAGCCCCTTGACCTGGCTGCAGGTGCAGGTGCGGGACAGCAACAATGACCCCGTGCCGGTCAATCTGGTGGATGGGGTGCTGCTGTACAATGCGGCCGTGTCGACCACGCCGGTCAATCTGGACGCATTGAAGGCCATTTACAGGTAAGTTCTTCTGTGGTAGGGGTTGCTGATCGTACATCGGCAACCCCTTTTCCAGGAGAGCCCCGTCGATGCCCCGCGTCTCGACCGTGCTTTTTCTGCTACTTGCTGTGCTGGGCGCCTCCGCATTTTTCGCCGGGGGTGTCCGTGCCGAAGACTACCGCATGGTCCCCGACCCCTCGGCCAACCATTTCGATGCCCTCGAGGAATTTCTCTCCGCCCAGGGCTACTGGCCCGAAGACCGGAACCTGGTTCTCGATCCCCTGGAGGGCCGCCTGGACCGGGAGCACGGCACCCACCGCGTGGTCTACGTGGAAACCCTGGAAGACATTCCCGGCCTGCGCCCGCTGCCTGACGGGGTGACGGCCTTCGTGCACCGGCGGCACAACGTCTTCTACCTCGACATTGCCGATGACCGGTTGCTGCTGGGGATCAGCGTTCTGGTTCAGCGCGAAAACGGGCGCACCACCTCGCGGGACAACCATTTCGAAACGTTCGACCTGATCAATGGCGAGGTGGACAACCTGGCCGCTCAGGCCTTCACCGACAGCCCCCTTCGGGTGTTTCTGTCGGCCCACGGCTCCCAGGCTCCTCTGGTGGGACGGATTCTCCTTCTGGGAACAGCTCTCATGGTTTTTCTGGCGCTGCAGGTGCGGCGCAAGCAGTGCCTGCCCGGTGATCGTGTGGTGGCCGATCGACGGCTGGCCGCCGCCCGCTTCAGCTATCGTCTGGCGGCTGTGGGCTGGATCGTCATGCTGGCCGCGGTTTATGGCTTCATCCATTTTTCGGCCCATCTCCAGTTTCTGGGCGTGGGGCTGGCACAGGACACCATTTCGTACTCCTTGACCGATCGCCTGATCATGCGCCCGGACCGTGCCCGGCTGCTTGGCCTCCTGATTTCGGTGGGGAGCGCGTTGTTGATTTCCCTGTTGCTGGGCCTGTGGGCGGGCACCTGCTGTCGGATGTCCAACCCGGCGAAGGAGAAGCCATGATCGCCATCCTTCAGCAAGGTGGCTGGCTGGCGCAGATGGCCTTTGGACTGGGCCTGGGGGGTATTGTTGGGGTCATTCTGGCCTGTGGAGCGTGGTACCGGCGGCGCGATCTGACCGGGGCCGCCCTGCGCGGGATTGATGAGGCGGAAGATGCCGGCCGTACGGGGACCCTTCCCCTCTTCGAAGCGGGCCGCGATGCCGCTCTGGCCGAGGCGCAACCGGCCGGGGGTCCCTTGCTGATGAGCGTCATCGTCACCTGGGGTTTGATCATGATTTCCATGGCTGCGGTCACCCTTCTGCGCCAGCCGGACAGCCGGGTGGTGATCGATGTGATGCGCGGCAGCCTGGAGCTGCCCCCCTCGATGACCCGGTATGATTACCTGAGCCTGGTCAGTCGGTTCCTGGTCTCCGGCAGCCTGGCCACGTTGATGGTGGTGCCCATGGTCACGGTGTCCTGCCTGTCGCTGGGATTCTTGCGTGGGTGGCTGCTGGGCGGCCCGCTGGACCGCGCCCTGTTGCAGGTGATTGCCCGGGTGGATCCCGAGGGCCAGGAAGAGCAGCTGCGCGAGTATACCGCGGACATCATGGGCTGTGCCACGCGACGCTGGACGGTGACCGGATGGCTGGTGCCCCCGCTCTGGTTCCTGTGGCACGGGAAACTGGGCAAGGCCCTGAAGGTCGCGGCGGCCTGGTGCGTGGCGGTGGCCCTCGGTCTGGTGATCTGGTATGTGCCGGCCCGGATCATCTGGGGCGGTGAGCCCCTGATCGTGGGCACCGACGCCGGCCTGATCTGGCACTACCTGCGCGACCCGCTCATGGTTCTGGCCATCCTGCCGGTGTGTGTCTATGGCGGGGTGCGGGGAAACCGCTGACTGCGTCGCCTTTTACCAGGGCAACCCTTCCCCCGAGTAGTCCAGGAACCGACCGTTGTCGGCGGTGGTCAGGCTCCCGATCACCCGGATCAAACCACGGACACTTTCCTCGGGCGACAGGGTGGCGTTCTTCCCGCCCATGTCGGTGCGCACCCAGCCCGGGTGCATGACCACGCAGGTGTAGCCGTCATCTTCCAGCTCATGAGCCAGGGTGACCATCAGCTGATTCAGGGCCGCCTTGCTGGCGCGGTAGCTGTAGTAGCTGCCACTGTTGTTTTCGATGCTCCCCATCTGCGAGGAGATGCTGACGATGGTGCGCCCTTTGCCCTGGGCCAGGCTGGGCAGCAGGGCGCGGGTGACCCGCAAGGGACCCATGGCGTTGACATCCAGCGTGCGGGCCATGACCTCGAAATCCACCTCTTCGAGAGTGCGGTTGGAGCGGTCGAAAAAGCCGGCGTTGTTGATCAGCAGGTCAATGGGGACACCGTCCAGCGCGGTGGCCAGGTCGGCCACGCTCTGCGGGTCGGTCACGTCCAGCTGTTCCACGCGCACACCCAGTTCGTTCAGCTCGGTGGCCCGCTCCGGTTTGCGCGCGGTGCCGATGACGGTGTAGCCCGGGCTGTCCAGCTGGCGGGCCAGCTCCAGCCCCAGGCCGCGGTTGGCGCCGGTGATCAGGACCGTGCCCCGATCCTGATGCTGGGCGTGGGCCTCCCCGGAAATACCCGCCCCCAGGACGGCCGTGATCACAAAGGGAAAAACGCAAAACCTGTTCATGTGGCGCACTCCGTTTCGGGTGTGGTGGGTGGAGTCCACATGATCGGCATGATTGGCTCCCGGGGCAACGTCCTTCACTTGACAGCGCCCCGTCAAAACCGTTTTCTCAGGAATCCCCCCCTACCCAGGAGAAGCGTATGCCCCGGTCTATCCGTGTCTTTCTGTTGCTGGTATTGCCGGCCCTTTTGTGCAGCTGCGGCGGGCCTCGGGTGCCGCGTCCCGTCCCCGTGGTGGGCACGCTTGACGTGCAGTTCGTCGATTCCGCCTGGGACGGCCTGGAGGTCCCGTTCTCGGGCCGTTGCGGCGATTGCGGCGGTGGGGGACGCAGCCCGGCCCTGCGCATTTCCGGGCTGCCGGCTCAGGCCAACGAGATCATCGTCGAGTTCAACGATCTGCGTATCAGGGAGCTGGCCACCAACGGCGGACACGGCACGCTGGCCATGTTCACGGGGGGTCGCCCGGAAATCACCCTGCCCTCGGTGCGCGAAGAAACCATGAAGCTGCCGCGGGGTGTGCGCAGTGCGGGGAAGCATCGCTGCGTGCTGTTCGGTCACAAGGATGGCGCGTACAAGGCCCCCTGTGGGTGCGGTCAGGGCAACGAGTATGTGGCCCGGGTCATGGCGGTGCACAGGGAGGGGAAAGACAAGCAGATCCTGGCGGAAAAGACCATTGCGATGGGATTATTCTGAAAGGGCGGCTGAGGTTACTTGGGCCGATGGCCCAGCACCCGGGCGGGCAACATGATGATGCCCTTGAACAGCTCGAACACGCCCTGGAACACGATGCCGATCAGCCGGAAGGGCAGCAACAGCATGTCCACCGGGATAATTCACCAGATGGCACAAAAAAAC
>JAZBOO010000015.1:0-13323 GCA_036351155.1 Candidatus Krumholzibacteriia bacterium
CCGTATCCCCCCTCAACACCGGGTGGGTCAGAAGTGGTACGAGGGAACGGCCGACGCCGTGTACCAGAACGTGTACCTGCTGGAAAACCGGCGGCCCGACCACGTGCTCATCCTGTCGGGCGATCACATTTACAAGATGGACTATGGTGACCTGCTGAATTTTCACGCCCAGCAGGGCGGAGCGCTCAGCCTGAGTGCCGCCGTGGTGCCGCGCAAGGGCGCCGAGGAGTTCGGCATCCTCGAGGTGGACGAGCACTGGAAGGTCATCGGCTTCGAGGAAAACCCCGCCGAGCCGCGCACCATCCCCGGCGATCCTGACCACTGCCTGGTGAACATGGGCGTGTACATCTTCGACACCCAGTGTCTGGTGCGGGAAGTGTCTCGCGACGCCCGGCAAACCGGCAGCAGCCATGACTTCGGCAAGAACATCATTCCGGCACTGGTGGAGAAGGGCGAGGTCTACGCCTATCCGTTCCGCAACGAGGAGA
This sequence comes from Candidatus Krumholzibacteriia bacterium, assembly GCA_036351155.1. Lineage (GTDB taxonomy): Bacteria > Krumholzibacteriota > Krumholzibacteriia > LZORAL124-64-63 > LZORAL124-64-63 > LZORAL124-64-63. The sequence goes on from JAZBOO010000015.1 coordinate 489, forward strand.
CCCTCGAACCCCTGTACTGGCGGGACATCGGAACCCTGGACAGCTACTACCAGACCACCATGGAACTGGTGAGCCGGCGTCCGCGATTCGACCTGTACGACCCCAAGTGGTTGTTCCGCGCCTGGCAGCCGCCGGCGCCGCCTTGCAAATCGGTCCACGGTTTCACCGAGGACGGCACCTTGCCGGGCATTGTGGAGGACAGCATTGTCGGCAGTGGCAGCGTCGTCTCGGGTGGCCGGGTGGAGCGATCCATCCTGGGCCGGGGCGTGCGCGTCAACTCGTACTCCAAGGTGGCCGACAGCATCATCATGGACGACGTGACCATCGGACGTTACGCGCAGCTCAAGCGGTGCATCATCGACAAGAACGTGGTGATTCCCGAGGGCATGAAGATCGGCCATGATCTGGACAAGGATCGTCAGCTGTTCAAGGTGTCCAAGGAGGGCATCGTGGTGGTGCCCAAGGGGATGGACCTCAGCCCCGAGGGTTAGCCCGGATTTTTCCGGGCTGCCTACTCTTCCTTGTTCAGCCGGTACTGATCCGGTCGGCGGTCGGCCCACAGATCGTTGCGCGGCGTGATCATCTTGTGGCACTGGGCCAGCTGAATGGTGGCCGTGGCCGTGCCGGCGATTTTCTCGGGCACCTGTCCCAATCTATCCCCCAGCGGTGAGACAATCTGACTTAGCCCGATGAACTCCAGGGTGTCGCCGGTGCGCGCTTCCCTGCCCACGCGGTTGGCTGTCAGGGCGAACACCCGGTTTTCCTGGCAGCGGGTGATCATGGCCGCAGGGCACCAGGGCAACACCAGATTGGAGGGGTGGCAGATGATCTGAGCACCCCCCAGCGCCAGGCTGCGTGCCGCCTCGGGAAACACCCAGTCGAAGCAGACCATCATCCCCACCTTCGCACCACAGGCCTGGAACACGGGAAAGCCCAGATCACCCGGGTCGAACAGACCCTTCTCATCCAGGAACAGATGGATCTTGCGGTAAAGCTCGCGTGTGCCGTCGGGTCGCACCAGGATGGAGGAGTTGTACACCCGTTCCCCGGCGCGCTCGGCCAGCCCCGCCACCAGGGTGGTGCCCGAGGCGTGGGCCACCTCACTCAGCCGGGTGGTGATGGGCCCGGGTGCCAGGTCCGGGTGGGCGGCTTCGCTCAGATCCATCACCTCGTCCCGGTTGAGGAACTGGTAGCCGGTGGCAAACAGCTCGGGCAGCACGGCCAGGTCACACCCCGAGGGAATACGGTTGATGGCATCGTGCAGGTTGGCGCGGATGTTGCCGAAGGTGGGGCTGGTCTGGATCACCGCGACGTTCAACTTGTTCATGGCCTGACCTCGGTCTTGATCTCCAGCTGACAAAGCGCTTCCAGCTGGTCCAGGGTGTGTTCCCGGTCGAAGTGCCGGGTGACATGCCGGCGGGCCGCCTGTCCCAGACTTCGGGCCCGGTCCGGATTGTCCAGCAGCTTGGCCAGGGCGTTTTCCAGGCCGAGATGGTCACCCGGGTCCACCAGAAGTCCCGTTTCCTCGTCCAGGACGATCTCGGGCAGGCTGCTGGCCCGTCCCGCCACCACCGGCACGCCGCAGGCTCCGGCTTCGGCCGCGGACAATCCGAAGCCCTCGGCAAACGAGGGCATGGCCAGGATGTCCAGCTGCTGGAAAAATGGGAGGGGGTCCTCGACGAAGCCCAGGATGTGCACCGCCTGGGGATGGTCCAGCCGGGTGCGCCAGTGTTTCAGCTCCTGGTCCAGAATTCCCTGGCCGGCGATTTTCAAATGGGGCCGCTGGGGCCAGTCCCGCTTTTCCAGGCGGCTCCAGGCCTGCATGAGCTGGGGCAGGCCCTTGCGCTCGATCAGCTGGCCCACGAAACCCACGGTGGGAGGCCGGTGCGCGCTGACCTCGGCCGCGGGGCTGAAGCGCTGGACATCGATGCCCTTGTACACCAGCTGGATCCGATCGGGAGGCAACCAGGGTGCACTGTCGCAGGTCGTGCGCCGTGTGGCCTCGCTGGCCACCAGCAACCCGCTGGCCACGCGGCCGAAGTACCCGCGGTAATGGGGAGAGCTTTTCAACGGAAAATCGCTTTCTCGCGCGGCCCAGATGCACCCGATACCCGCCAGTCGACCCGCCACTCCGGCGGCCTTCAGGTCCTTGGTCAGGTTGGTCAGCAGGGCGGTCACCCCGGTCTGGCGGAAATACCGCCCCAGGCGCCACAGGGTCCAGGGCGCCGCATCGAAACGGATGGGAATCTGGGCCACCTGCACCCCGGCCGCCCGGCCTCGCCGGGAAAGCTCGCTGTCCGGCTGGCAAACCAGGCTGACGCGATGGCCGCGCGCCTGGAGCTGAACGGCCGTGTCCAGAAACCAGAGCTCGGCCCCGCCCCACGAGCGCATGCTGTTGACCAGACAGAGATGGGGAATCATGGGCACCTTCCGGAAGAAACCTGGGCTCAGTTTACGGCGTGGGCGGGGGACTGTCACCTGTCAGGTTCTGGGGCGGATTTTTGTCCGGCATTGCCACCTTCGGGCCAGTGGATTAATCTTGGCGGTCAATGCCGACTGCGAATCCCGAATCCTGAAGATGAATGTGACGATGAACCTGGCCCAGCACCGTAAAAAAGTGACCATCGACCCTCGCCTGCCCTGGCTGGCGGAAACCCGGCGTTTCCTGTCGCCCATGTCCGGGGTCACCGACCGACCCTACCGGGAAATCTGTCGCCGCTTCGGCGCCGACATCGGCTTCTGTGAGTTCGCCTCGGCCAGCGGCCTCATGTACGGAGGCGAGGCCACCTGGCAGCTGGTGGACACCGACGGGGAAGAGGGGCTGGTGGGCATCCAGATCTTCGGATCGGACCCCGAGCACATGGCCGCCGCCGCCCGCCTTTTCCACGGCAAGCGGCTGGACGTGCTGGACATCAACTTCGGCTGCCCGGCCAAGAAGGTGGTCAAGAAGTGTGGGGGCAGTGCTCTGCTGGCCGATGTGCCCCTGCTGGAAAAGATCACCCGCGCCGTGATTGCCGAGAGTCCCGCGCCGGTGACGGCCAAGATTCGCACCGGGTGGGACGAGGATTCGGTGAACTACGAGGAAGTGGGTCTGCTGCTGCAGGAGCTGGGGCTGCCCTGGGTGACCATGCATGGGCGCACGCGCAACCAGAAATACCGCGGGCTGGCCAACTGGGATTACATTGCGGGTCTGGTGGAAACGCTGGATATTCCGGTGATCGGCAACGGCGACGTGGTCGATGGCGACAGCTACCGCCGCATGATCGAGCACACCGGATGCCACGGGGTGATGATCGGACGAGGGGCCATCGGCAATCCCTGGATCTTCGAGCAGATGCGGGCGGTGGATGAGGATCGCCCGGCTCCCCCGGTGGATTTTGCCGAGATGTGCACCACGACCATCGACCACATCCGGGGCGAGGTGGCTCTGCGCGGCGAACGCTCCGGGTGCTTCGTGGTGCGCAAGCACATCGCCAGGTGTTTCAAGGGATATCCGGGAGCGAGTGTTCTGCGGCGCAGGCTTTTCGACACCGAGGACCCTGAACAGATGGTGGCCATTTTGCGTGAGGCGGCGGCCGCCGGCGACCCGCGCGCAGGGAGCGAGACATGAATACCCTGGGAAACAAATGGGCCGTGGTCATTTTACTGGCGCTGCCGGCGCTGGGGCTGACCGGGTGCGGGCCCAAGAAAACCGGCCCGGGAATCACCACCTTGGCCGGCGAGGGGCAACAGCAAATTGAACACGTGGTGGCGGCCGGGGAAACCCTGGACCAGATCGCCGACAACTACTATGGCACGCCGGAGTGGGCCGGGGACATCGCCCGGGATAACGGGCTGTCCGATGGTTTCTCCGTGGCCCCGGGCTCGGTGCTGATTCTGCGCTTCGGAGCCGATCAGTGGGAAGAAGCTCGACGCCGAGCCGCCGCGCTGGCTCCCTACAACCGTGGGGTGGATATGATGCAGCAGGATCGTCTGGCCGAGGCGGGCCGTCAGTTCGAGCTGGCCCTGGCCACGGCCCCCGGTCTGGCCGCTGCGCGCTACAACCTGGCCCTGGTGCAGCTGCAGCGTGGGAAAAACGATGAGGCTCTGGCCCTTCTGACCCCCTTGACGGAGAGTCGGCCCGATGATCCCGATTTTGGTTTTGCCCGGGGCAATGCGCTGTTTCAGCTGACCCGGTTCGAGGAGGCCAGCACCCAGTTCGGTCGGGTTCTGGCCGATCATCCCGATCATTCCCGGGCCGCCTTCGGCCTGGCGCGCAGTCTGGAGGCCGAGGAAAAAACATCCGCCGCCATTGCCGCCTGGCAAGCCTACCTGAAACTGGACAGCACCTCCAGCTGGGCGGAGACCGCACGCCGCAGTCTGCGAAAGCTGACCGATGGCAGCAGCTGAAAGGCCCCTTCTGCAACTGCGCGGGTGGTCCCTGGAAAGACGCACCGAGACGGGGTCACGGCCCATCCTGGAAGATGTGGACCTTGACCTGCACGCCGGCCGCTCACTGGCCGTCCTGGGCAACAACGGCTCCGGGAAAAGTTCGCTGCTGAAGTACCTGGCCTCCGATGAATCTCCCCTGTCCGACTCCCGCGCCATCATGTTTCAGGATCCTGACGATCAGATCATTGCCCCGACGGTCATCGGTGAACTGCAACTGGGGCGAACCACTTCGGGGACACGAGAGCTGCTCAAGGAGCTGGGGCTGTCGGGTGCCGCCGATCTGGATCCTCGCCTTTTATCTGCGGGGCAGAAGCAGCGCCTGGTGCTGGGGGTTGTGCTCCAGAGCGACCCACAGGTGCTGTTCTGTGACGAGCCCACCGCCTTGCAGGATCCCGAGCAGGCCCGCTGGGTCCTGGACCGGCTGCAAGCCTGGCGCCGGCAACCGGGCCGCACGCTGGTGACGGCCACCTGCGACTGGCAGGATCTGGATCTGGCAGATGACCTGCTGGTGCTGGACCAGGGGCGGGTGGTCCTGGCCGGTCCGGTGGCCGAGGCGGGCGATGCCCCACAGGTCCTCGACGTGCTGGGGCCACGGCGAGTAGAGTTGGCCACCCCGGCGTTTCAGGGAGACCCCGAGGGTCCGGGATTTCTCCGCGTGGCGGGCCTGGCTTTTCAGGGCCACTCCGCCTGGCGGGGCCTGGCCAACGTGCACCTGGAGCTGGCCGGTGGTCAGGTGATGGGCGTGGTGGGGCCCAATGGCTGTGGAAAAAGCACCCTGCTGGCCGCCTGTGTCGGGGCGCGGAAACCCGATGCGGGGACCATCAGCCTGGGCGACCATGTCCTTTACGGCAGGGGCCAGACCGACCTGGATCACGGCCTGGCCATGCTGGCTCCCCAGTTCCCGGAGTACCTGTTCACGCGGTCCACGGTGGCCCAGGAGATCGCCCTGGATCCTGGATTGGCCACCCTGGGGCCGGGTCCCCTGCTGGATCGGCTGGGGTTGCCGCCCGAGGTGCTGAGTGAAAATCCTCACGCCCTGAGCACGGGGCAGAAACGGCGCCTGGCCCTGGGACTGGTCCTGTTTTCGGGGCGGAAGCTGCTTGTGCTGGACGAGCCCACCGCGGCCCTGGACCACGCCGGCCGTCAGCTTGTTCTGGACCTGATCCGACAGGTTCCCCACGACAGCGCGGTTCTGATGGCCTCGAACGATCGGCCATTTCTGGCGGAACTGGGCTGCCCTCGGCTGGAAATGGGCGATTTGAGCCCCTGAAAGCCTATCGGGCAATTCTCCACTTGCCGCCGTTGGGGTGGATTGCTAGTTTTCCTCGGAAGTCGAACCAAAACCAGGAGGCAGAGCGCGAAAACCCCGCATGGACCATGAGCCCATGCTTTTTTTTGCCTGCGGGTCAGCTCAGCCAGAAGTCAGGGTGTTGACGGGGCATCCGGACTGTTCACCACCCACCCAGGGGAGCGTCATGAAATTCGTCGAAAAAGCCGCCATCATGAACAGTCGAGAAATGAGCCGCGCCATCAAGCGGATGGCCCATGAAATCGTGGAGGCTCACAAGGGAGTCGACAACCTGGTGTTGCTGGGTGTTCAGCGCCGCGGCGTGCCTCTGGCGCGCATGCTGGCCGAATCGATCAAGCAGGTCGAAGGGCGCGAAGTGCCCCAGGGCGCCCTGGATATCACCTTCTACCGCGACGACCTGTCCAAGCTGGGCCCCACACCTCAGGTGTCCTCCACCGAGATGCCCTTCGATGTCACCGAGAAGACCGTCATCCTGGTGGACGATGTGCTGTACACCGGCCGGACGGTGCGGGCCGCGCTGGACGTGATCATGGACTGGGGTCGTCCCCAGGCCATTCGTCTGGCCGTGTTGATCGACCGCGGTCACCGCGAACTGCCCATCCGCCCGGACTTCGTGGGCAAGAACGTGCCCACCAGTCAGAAGGAAATCATCAAGGTCAAGGTGGCCGATTTCGACGAGGTCGAGGAAGTCGTGGTCGGGGAGGTTGAAGAATCATGATCCTGACCCGGAAGGATGTCCTCGGCCTGGAGGATATGTCCGCCGAGGAGATCCTGGGCGTGCTGGATATTGCCGGCCAGTTCCGGGCGGTTTTCGACCGTCCGGTGCGCAGTGTCCCGATCATGCGTGGGCGTACGGTGGTGAATTTCTTCCACGAACCGAGCACCCGCACCCGTATCTCCTTCGAGCTGGCGGAAAAGCGTCTTTCGGCCGACATCATCAACTTCTCGTCGGCCACCAGCAGCTTCACCAAGGGGGAAACCCTGCGGGATACGGCCGAGAACCTGGCGGCCATGAAGATCGACATGCTGGTGGTGCGGCACAGCAGCGCCGGGGCGGCGGCCTACCTGGCCAAGGTCCTGAAATGCTCGGTGATCAACGCCGGCGATGGGGCTCACGAGCATCCCACCCAGGGTTTGCTCGACATCATGACCATGCGGCAGCGGCTGGGTGATCTGCGTGGGCGCAAGGTGACCATCATCGGTGACATCACCCACAGCCGGGTGGCCCGGTCCAACATCTGGGGCCTGACCAAGCTGGGAGCCGAGGTGACCCTGTGCGGGCCGCCTACCATGATCCCCGGCGGTCTGGACAAGCTGGGCGCCACCATCGAATACGATCTGAAGAAAGCCGTGGCCAAGGCCGATGTGGTCAATGTTCTGCGTATCCAGCTGGAGCGTCACTCCAGCAAGAGCTTCCCGGGCAACCGGGAGTACAATCGCATGTACGGGATCACCGAGGACATCGTGCGCCTGATGAAGCCCGAAGCTTTCATCATGCACCCCGGCCCCATGAATCGGGACGTGGAAATCGCCAGCGATGTGGCCGATGGCCCGCGCCAGGTCATCCTGGACCAGGTGGCCAACGGTGTGGCGGTGCGCATGGCCCTGATCTATCTGCTGTCCGGTGGTGATCCGGGCGCTCTGGGCGGATCCGCCTGACGCAACTTGGTCTGATCCGGTGTCAACCGGCGCAATCTGGAAATTCGAGAAAGAGGTCTGGACAATGGAGTGGAGCTGGCAGCGGATACCCTCGGAGTACCTGGTGACCAACGTGCGGCTTTGCCGGGAAGGCAAGCTGGGTAAGCGCAAGGGATACCTGCACGTGCGCAAGGGGCGCATCGAAGGCCTGGGCGTGGGGACGCCTACCACCGAGGGCATCCCGGCCCTGGATGCCGGCGGGCTGGTGTGCTCGGCCGGGTTTGTCGACACGCACGTCCATTTCCGCGAGCCGGGCCAGGAAGAAAAAGAAACCGTGGCCACCGGGAGTCGTGCGGCAGCCGCCGGCGGTTTCACCTCGGTGGTGACCATGCCCAATACGGTGCCGGCCATCGACAACTCGGGCATGGTGCGCTACCTCATTAACCGAGCGCGGGAATGTGGACTGTGCCGGGTTTTTCCGGCGGGGGCCATCAGCCCGGAGCGCAAGGGCGAGGGCATGGCCGAGTTCGCCGACATGATCGAGGCCGGCGCGGTGGGCTTCACCGATGACGGATCCCCGGTGGTCAATGGCGGCCTCATGGCCAACGCCTTGAAATACGCCAAGGTGCTGGGCGTGCCCATTCTGACCCACGCCGAGGACAAGACCATTGTCGGGTCGGGGGTCATGCACAGCGGTTACTGGGCGGGCCGCCTGGGATTGGCCGGCATGCCCCGTGCCAGCGAGGACTCGGCCACGTTCCGGGACATCGAACTGGCCCGCGCCACCGGCGGCCATTTGCATGTCTGTCATGTTTCGACCAAGGGCGCGGTGGAGATCATTCGTCGGGCCAAGAACGAGGGGATCAGGGTGACCGCCGAGGCCACGCCTCATCACTTCAGCCTGGACCACAGCCGGGTGCGCGACTTCTCCCCGCTGTTCAAGATGAACCCGCCGCTGCGCGAACCCGACGATGTCAACGCGGTGGCCGAGGCCCTGGCCGACGGCACCCTGGATTGCATCGCCAGCGACCATGCGCCCCACACCGGCACCGAGAAGGAATACCAGTTCGACCAGGCGCCCTTCGGCGTGATCGGACTGGAAACCTCGCTGGCCGTGGGCATCACCTACCTGGTGAACAACGACATCATGAGTCTGGGCCAGTTGATCGCCTGCATGACCGAGAAACCGGCCAAGGTCATGAACCTGGATACGGGGGTGCTGGAAGAGGGCGCCGAGGCCGATTTCGTGCTCTTTGACCCCGAAGCCCGCTGGCAGGTCTCGGCCAAGGGTTTCCAGAGCCGGTCGTCCAACTCGTCCTATATCGGGGAAACGTTGACCGGAAAGGTGGTCGCCACTTTTCTGCGGGGCCGCCTGACCTGGCACCACGAGGCCTGATTCCCGCCTGAAGAGGCCCCGGATGATGGGTGGGAACCCAGGGCGGGGGAATGTTTTTTGCAAGACAGCAAGGGGCAGAACCTCGGGATATCTTGAAACCGCCAGACCTCAGGAGTGGGGCTTATCACGATACGGGCCAGAAAACCGCAACTCTCACGTCGGGTGACCCGCGTCTGGGCCGTTGTGCTGGTGGGCCTGTTTCTGTGGTCGGGTGGGTGTGCCAAGTACAACACCTACTACAACGCCAAGCGGGCCTTCGACGACGCCGAGCACGAGCGGAACGAGGCCATCCGTCAGCACAAGGATCCCCCGAAGCCCACCGGCCAGCAGAAGACCAACTACGAAAGCGCGGCGCGCAAGGCCCAGAAAGTTCTGGACGAATACCCGGGACACAGCCTGACCGACGATGCTCTTTTTCTCCAGGGCAAGTCCTACTACCGCCTGGAGTCGTACCGGATGTCCATCCGGAAGTTTGATCTGCTGTTCACCAACTACCCCGCCTCGCCTTACACCGAAGAAGGGCTGTATCTTCAGGCCCTGAACTACTTGCTCATTGGCGCGGTGGATCGCAGCCAGGACTACCTGGATTTGCTGGCGGCCCAGTTTCCCGACAGTGATTACCAGGCCGAAACTCTCAAGGTCTCCGGGGATAATGCCTACGTGCTGGAGAAGTGGTCCGAGGCCGCGGCCAGCTTTCAGGAATACCTGGACACCTTTCCCGACGACAGCGAGCGGGATCGTATCGGGCTGAAGCTGGCCGAGTGTTACTGGGAGTTGCGTGATTTCGAAAAGGCGGCGGAGGTGCTGCAAGACGTCAGCAACTCGACCACCAGTGCCGAACTGGCCTTCCGCGCGCGCCTGTTGCGGGCCCGGGTCCACGTGCGTCTCGAAGATTACGAGGTCACCGAGCTGCTGCTGGGTGAGCTGGAAAATGAAGCGGAGGTCTACTCCGCCCAGGGCGATGTGGCCATCATCCAGGCGGAGAACCTGGTGGCCCAGGGTCGAGGAGACGATGCCTCGCCCTTGCTGGAAAACCTGCCCGCCGAGTGGACCAATCCCGGGCACATCAAGGCCCGGACCGCGGAAATCCTGGGCAATCTTTACCTCGAGCGAGGCGAACTGGAGAAGGCCAAGGAGAAGTTTCAGGAATCCTTGCGCCGCAAGGATGCCCTGGAGGACGAGAACCGCAGCCGTATACTCAACGACACCCTGTCGGATTACCTGGCGGCCGAAAAGGCCCTGCCCGACGCCCGCCCCGAAAGGGTTCCCCGACTCAAGTTGTTGCAAGCCAATAGCTTGTTGTTTGGTTTCGACCGCCCGCGCCAGGCTGCCCAGCTGTACGTGTCGGCTGCTCTGGACACCGCGGCCGACAGCACCAGCGCTGCGCGCGCCCTGTACGGGGCCGTCCTGACCTACCGGGATTTTCTGGATGAGCCCGATTCGGCGGAAATTTACACCAGTCGCCTGCTGTCCCGGTTCCCCCGATCGCCCCAGGCCTTCGAGGTGGGACGGGGCGAGGATGGGGATCTGCTGGGCTTCCTCCTGGATCAGCAGCAGAAGGAGCAGGCCGAGAGGTTTGCCAATCTGACGCCGGAGGAAATCGAGGACCTGAACACGGTGGTCGGGCTGGATGAAGCGGTGGGCACGCTGGGGCCGGCCGATCTGGGCGGGGTGCGGCGCCGGATGATTTACCTGGCCCGCCGCGACAACCTGGTTTTCAAGCCCTCGGAAGAGCTCCAGAACGCTGCCGATGCACGTCGAGAAGCGGCCGCCATCGAAGCGGCGGAAGAATTGCACCTTTTCAATGCGGAGGCTCTCGGGACTCCCGCCGACAGCCTGGGCATCGTGTCTTGTCCTTCGCCGGTGGACTCGACAGCGGTGCGGCCGGGTGCTACTCTGGGGCCCGACGGCAAGCCTCTGCCTTTGACCGGGGGGCCCACCCCCGAGGAGGCCAAGCAGGCCGAGGAGAAAGCCGCCGAGGAGAAGAAGAAAAAGAAGAAGGATCCCGCCAAGTTTGACCTGCGTTGACCCGTTCGACCTGCGTTGAACCCGGAATCCACCACCATCGAAAGAGCCCATGACCTCCCCGAAAACCTTCACCACCGTGAGTCTGGATGCGACCGTGCGTGCCAACCGCCCGGTTTCCAGCGGACTGTTGCGACTCGATCTCACCCTGCCCGAAGCCCGTCCCCGGGATCTGAAGCTCGGTTTCCTGCCTGGCCAGTTTGCCATGCTCAACCTGACCGGTCCGGGCACTCTGGTGTTCAGCCGGCCCTTTTCCATTCTGGACTGGCAGGACGATGTGGTGTCGTTCCTTTACCGCGTGGTGGGCCGAGGGACGGCCGCCATGGCCGACCTCCAGGAGGGGCAGAGCATGAACCTGCTGGGGCCTCTGGGACATCCCTTCCCGACACTGGGGGACTACCAGGCCGCCGTGCTGATCGGCGGCGGGGTGGGATTGCCGCCGGTGGCCTCCTGGCTGGCCCGTCATGGCCGCCCTCAGGACCGCGCCTACTTCGGGGGACGTGATGGTGCCGATGTGCCCTGGCAGGAATTGCAGGGCAACTGGCAAGTCAGTGTGGATGAAGGCGAGAATTTGCCGGACGAGCAGGCGGCGTTTGTGGGCCGCGTAACCGAGCTGGTGGCCCAGGATGCCGCGCTGGACGGAAGTTTCGAGCGGGTGATCCTGGCCTGTGGCCCGGTGCCCATGTTGAAGGCGGCCAGCACGCTGGCCAGCCGGATGGGGTGGCAGTGCCTGGTCTCCCTGGAGGAGCACATGGGCTGCGGCTACGGGGCCTGCAAGGGCTGTGTGGTCCCCGTGGTGGCCGACGGACCCGAGGGCTGGCGCAATGCCACCTGCTGTCAGGACGGCCCGGTGTTTTCCGCGCAGGAGGTCCTCTGGGATCGCTATGCCGCTAACCCCTTCGCAACGGTGGACTGATGAAAGACGGAACGAAAGGCTTGTCCGTGTCACTGCCCGACTGGTGGACCATCGATCCCTGTGCACCCTTCCAGCTGGGGCCGCGGGAGTTTCCCGGACGCATCTGGACCGCCTCCGGGTGTTTTGCCTACGGGCTGAGTGCCCACGGAATGCAGGCAGCGGATCTGTCCTCACCTTACCAGGGCCTGGGGGCGGTGGTGACCAAGACCGTGACGCCCGCTCCGCGCTCCGGTAATCCCATGCCCCGCCTGTGCGAGCTGCCCACCGGAGCCATCAACAGCATCGGTCTGGAAAACGTGGGCTATGAAAAATTCCTGGCCGATGTTCTGCCCGAACTGGAGCAAAAGCAGGTGCCCACGGTGGTCAGTCTGGCCGCCACCAGGCCCGAGGAGTTCGGGACCATGACCCGGGCTTTGCAGGAAAAGGCGGTGGGCTTTGCGCACTGGCACGGGGTGGAGCTGAATCTCAGTTGCCCCAACGTGGCCGAGGGCGGGCATGATTTTGGACGCGACCCCGAGACCGTGGCCCAGTGCGTGGCCGCGGCTCGCCGGGAGCTTCCGGACCGGGCCCTGATGGCCAAGCTGACGCCCAACGTGGCCGACATTGCCGAGCTGGCGGCTGCGGCGGCCAGTGCTGGTGTCGATGCCGTCTGTGCCATCAACACCGTGATCGGGCTGGAGGTGGACCTGGAAACGGGACGTCCTGTTCTGCCTCGCCGTTACGGCGGTTACTCGGGGCCTGGGGTGTTGCCGGTGGCGCTGGCCAAGGTCGACGAGATCGTGCAGAAAACCGGCGTGCCGGTGGTCGGCGTGGGAGGCATGGACACGGCGCAGGACGCCTTGAAGTTCTTTGCTCTGGGGTCGGTGGCCGTGCAGGTGGGGACAGCTCAGATGCGGGACCCGTTTGCCGCCGCACGGATCGCCAGGGACTTGAGGCGCTGAATCAGAAATCCCGGTCGTTGAAATCGTCGTCTTCGGCGGCCCCTTCGATCATGTCCTCGAATTCCGGGGGCAGCCCGTCATCCACTCCATCATCCAGGTCTTCGTCCAGCTCTTCATCCAGCCCGACATCGGGCAACCCGTCGGGGAACTCCGCTTCCAGCAGATCAGCAAAGCTGGAA
>JAZBOO010000016.1:0-25511 GCA_036351155.1 Candidatus Krumholzibacteriia bacterium
GGCGTACAGCTGTCCCTGGATGGCCCAGAAACCCGCCGTGATCAGAATCAGGGCCAGGAAACGCAGATTGCTCAGCGCCATCCACATGCCGGCCAGGGTTTCGCCGATACTCTTGGCCTTGCCCACGCCGCTTTCCTTTTCGGGGAAATAGATCAAAGCCACGACGATCAAGGCCAGCAAAGACGCAGCCGCCGAGAAGTAGGGCACCGTTTCGACGCCCATCTGGATCCGCAGCGGAGCCACGATGGTCTTGCCCGTGAAGGATCCGATATTCACCACCATGTAGAAGATGCTGAACGCCCGGGCCCGATTGGCCTCCGTTGATGACTTGCTCACCGTACCGGTGATGACCGGTTTGACGATGGCCCCGCCGAGCACGATCAGGATCAGTCCCACCGCCACGGGAGCCATGGTGTGGAAAACCCCCAGCGTGCTGTAACCCACCGTCAGCAGGGCGAAGGCCATCATCAAGGCATTGCGGAATCCAATGCGGTCGGCCAGGGCTCCGGTGAAAAATGGCACCAGATAGATCCAGCCGCCGAACATACCGGCCACCCAGCCGGCCTGGACATCGTCCAGACCCACCACGCGGATCAGATAGGTGCGCAGGGCAATGAAGGTTCCGTAGTAGGCGGCGCGCTCGCATAGTTCGGCGGCATTGCCGGTCCAGAACATACGAGGAAAGCGCCAGGTTTGGACGTCTTGGCTCATGAAGCGTCTCCCGGGAGGGATGGTGGACATTCTCGGGCCGAAATAACCTCGGCAAATGTAGGACATGGGCCCCGGATTGTTAAGGCTTAACCATTCAGGTAGAGCTCACCTCCCGGCCCCAGGGGCCATCCGGTCAGCAACCAGACCATCAGCAACACCGCCCAGGCCACCAGGAAAGCCATCGAATAAGGCAACATGGTGGCAATGACCGAGCCGATCCCTGCGTTCTTGTCATAGCGCTGCAGAAAGGCCACGATCAACGCGAAGAAGGACATCATGGGCGAGATCAGATTGGTCGACGAGTCGCCGATCCGGTACACACCTTGCACCAGTTCCGGGGAATACCCCATCAGCATGAACATGGGGACGAAAACCGGGGCCATGAAGGCCCACTTGGCCGAAGCACTGCCCATCAACATGTTCAGGACGGCCGACAACAGGAGGAACGAGACCATCAGGGGAATGGGCCCCAGACCCGAAGACTGCAACGACTCCGCCCCCTTGATGGCCAGAATCATGCCCAGATTCGTGAACTTGAAGTAGGCCACGAACTGCGAGGCGAAAAAGACCAGCACCATGAACAGGCCCATGGTTTCCATGGCCTCCTTCATCCCCGTCACCACGTCGCCGTCGTTCTTGAAGGTACCGGCCCCGAAGCCATAGGCGATGCCCGCCAGAAATCCGCCCAGAAAGATGACCGTGACGATGCCGTGCATGAAAGGAGAGTGCAGGATATCGCCGGTGACCGGATCCCGCAGGAACCCTCCCTCGGGCAACAGTCCCCACAGGATGACACCCAGGAGCGCCAGGTTCACGGCGGTTGCCCAGATGAGGCCGCGCATCTCGGAGGCTTTCAGCGGCCCCACGTCTTCGGTCTCATGATGACCGGGACCGTCGTAGGTGCCCAGGCGAGGCTCCACCAGTTTTTCGGTCACCCAGGTGCCCACGGCCGCCACCAGGAAGGTGCTGACCACCATGAAGTAGTAGTTGCAGGCAGGCGTGACCATGTACTCGGGATCGATGATCCGGGCCGCCTCCTGGGTGATCCCCGCCACCAGGGGGTCGATGGTTCCCAGCAGCAGGTTGGCGCTGAATCCCCCGGACACCCCGGCGAAGGCGGCGGCCAGGCCGGCAATGGGATGTCGTCCCACCGACAGGAAAATGATCGCTCCCATGGGTACCAGCAGAACGTAACCCACGTCGCTGGCCATGTTGGACATGACTCCGGCAAACACCAGCACGAAGGTCAACAAGCGCGCCGGAGCGGCATGGACCAGCAGGCGCAGGAGCGTCCCGATCAGCCCACTTTTCTCGGCAACCCCGATGCCCATCAAGGCCACCAGAACGGTCCCCAGAGGGGCAAACCCGGTGAAATTTTCCACGGTGTTGTCCAGGATCCAGTGCAGCCCCTCAACGGACACCAGATTGATGGGCAGGACCAGCGAGCCGTCCTTGGGATTGACCGCCTCCAGGCCCAGTACACTGCTGAGCCAGGACAGGAATACGATGGACAGGGAGAAAATAGCAAACAAGGTGGCAGGATTGGGCAGGGCATTGCCGGCCCTTTCCACCGTGGTCAGAAACCGGTCGACCAGGGTCTTTTTTGGCGGAGAATGGCTTGCGGCGGTCATCTGGGCTCAACTTTCCCTGGGGTTTTTGGCCATGATATTTGGCCCATGATGAGGGAATCTCCGCCGAGTGGCAAGTCAGGGGACAACCGGAGTTTCCCCGGCCGAGGAATTTCCTATAAAAAAACCGGGAATTTATCTGACAAAATGTGTATAATTATCGGGAGTAATCCTCAAGTCCATGTGTATTCAACCACTGCAACCCCTGGGGGGCCATTGAACATGACCACCAAATTGAATCTGTTTGTCGTTTTCGCCCTGGTGCTGGCTCTGATGGCCGGCGTGGCCGTGGCCGAAGACAAGGTCGCGCCCAAGAAGGCCGATTGTTCCAAGACCTGCGCCAAGACCTGTGATGCCAAGGCCGCAACCGCCCAGGCCGCGGTGGCCACTTCCGAGGGCAAGGCCGCTTGCAAGACCGCCGCTGGCACCAAGGCCTGCGCCGCCACCTGTGAGAAGGCCTGCGCCACCGCCTGTGCCGACAAGGCCGTGAAGGCCACCGCCGCTGTGGCCACCAAGGCTGCCGACATCGGCTGTGTGACGAGCTGTGGTCCCGCAGCTGCCGCCAATTGCGACGCGGCCAAGACTGCTGTGGCCAAGCCTGCCGTGGCCACCAAGGCCGCCGACAGCGCCTGCGTGAAGAGCTGTGGCGCCGAGGCTGCCGCCGCTTGTGCCACCGCCAAGAAGGCCTGCGACAGCAAGGCTTCCGAGGCCAAGGCTGACGCCAAGAAGGTCGCTTCCAAGAAGTAGGCTTCCTGGTCGAAAAAAAAGCCTCCGCTTCACGGCGGAGGCTTTTTTTGTCATGAACGGTGACTCTCAGCCTACTGCGCGTACTTCACGCTGCAACCGTAGGGCGCGGTCTCGGCCACCTTCACGGCCTGTCCCTGCATCAGATCGTGCAAGGCCGCCAGGACATGGTTGGTTTCACCCAGCGTGGCGGCGGACCGGTTGTCATCGATGGCGCCGTTGTAGGCCACCTTGCCGTCGGGCGTGATGATGAACATGTGCGGCGTGGTCTTGGCACCGTAGGCCGTGCCCACCTTGCCCTCGGGATCCATCAGCACCGGGAAAGGAATGGCGTAATCCTTCACCGCCTTGCGGTTCCTCTCCAGCCCGTGTCCCTGCTTGCCTTCGGCGTTGCTGTTGATGGCCAGCCAGACCACATCGTTGTCCTTCACCCTGGCAAACGATTCGTTCATGGTCTTGTGCGTCTGGTGATGCTTGACGATGAACGGACAGTCGGGATTGAACCACTCCAGCACCACCGTTTTTCCCTCGGCCAGGTAGTTCGAAAGGGTATGGGCCTGGCCTGCGGTATCGGTCAGGGTGAAATCGGCCGCTTCGTCGCCGGGAGCGGCCTTGGCCCAGGCCGACCCGGCCAGCATACCCACCGCCAGCACCGTCAAAATCGCACGGGTGATAAGCTTCTTCTTCATCATCAACCTCCAGGTTGAATATTTATGGTCCAATGGCGGGCGACCCCGCCGGACAGTTGTTGTTTCAGGATCCCTTTCAGCCTCGTCTGCCCCGCGACCGCTTTCCCCAGTTCCAGTTTCAATCGACCGGAATCGATTTCACCGTCTCTGACCAGGTCGGCCAGGGCCAGGCAATCCTGGTCTGGATAAAAGGCCAAACCCGTGGCATCCGCCACCTCGAGTTCCACCCAGCCGTCCGACCAGGTCATGGTGAGCGCGCCTTCGGGAGCCGGTACAGGGACAGCCGCCAGGGCCTTTTCAATGGTCGCGATTTCGGCGGACGGCGTGGTCTGCTCGGCCACGGTCAGCTTCAAGCTGGTCTTGGCCTGACCGGGTACACAGGCATCCTTGCAGGCCAGCCAGTCCACTTGCAGGGGAATAACCACCTGCGGACCCACCGCGGCAGATACGGGCACCTGGAGTTCCTGAACGAGCAAGAGCTGACCATGATAGACGTGATCCAGAATCCCTCCGGCCATCACATAGCGCTCCGGAGCAGGCCACTGCAGGGGGCCTGCCACCCAGCCGTCCGGCAAATCCAGACGAACCGAAGGAGGGAATCCCGAATCGTTCCGTCCAGGGCCATACAGGTGCCACTGGGGAGCCATGTCGAAACGCCACAGCAGCTGCAGCGTCTGGCCCGGCACCGCCTCCTGATGGGAAGTGGCGTGGGAAAAAGTGACCTGGGGAAGGGGTGCAGGAGTCGCCTGGTCCTCCGGCGGAGTTTCGCCGCAACCGATCAGCAACCACGCCAGCAAGGGCAAAAGAAGCAAGCGCATGGAATCGATCCTTGGAATGTCGCTATCCCGCGCCGGAAAAAATCCACTCCTGGGTGTCGAAGCTGTAGCTCTTCTTCCCGCTCTGGAATACTTCCACCCGCAGGGGAACCATGTCACCCTCATGGGGCAACGGAGCAGGCACAAGCAACTGAATTGTTGTGCTGTCCGCCAGCATGATCACCAGGGGGCGCATCCCGAAATCCGATTCTCCCGGCGCGGCGGGCTTCTCCCCCAGAACCTCCACCACCCGGCCTCGTTCCTGGGTGACCTCCAGCATCGGGTCACGGTCCCTCTGACATTTCATACCCCACGCAATGAAGACGGCGGCCCAGATCAGGACCGCCGCCGACAGCGCGCGTGTGTTACGAAAAATGGTGGCCCACAGGTCAAGAAGACCGCGCATCAGATGTCCTTACTGCCCCTTGCCGTAGTTGGGGGCTTCCTTGGTGATCTGAATATCGTGGGGATGGCTTTCCAGCATTCCCGCCCCCGTGGCGCGGACCAGCTCGGCTTTTTCCTGGAATTCGCCGATGGTCTGGCATCCACAGTAGCCCATGCCGCTGCGCAAGCCGCCCACCATCTGGTAGATCACATCCCGGGCTCGTCCCTTGTAGGGCACCCGGCCTTCGATGCCCTCGGGCACCAGCTTCTCGGTCTCGGTGATCTCGCCCTGGAAGTAGCGGTCCTTGCTGCCCTCCTGCATGGCACCCAGACTACCCATGCCCCGGTACGATTTGTAGACCCGGCCCTCGAACAGGATCTTTTCGCCCGGCGATTCGTCGGTACCTGCCAGCAGGCTGCCGGCCATGACCACGTCCGCCCCCACGGCAATGGCCTTGGCCACGTCGCCGCTGTAGCGCAGGCCGCCATCGGCCACCACGGGAATACCCCGGGGCCGTGTCACCGAGGCCACGTCCATGATGGCCGTGATCTGCGGCACCCCCACTCCCGCCACCACGCGGGTGGTGCAGATGGACCCGGGCCCGATGCCCACCTTCACCGCATCGGCGCCGGCATCCATCAACGCGGTGGCAGCGGCGGCGGTGGCGATGTTCCCGGCCAGAATCTGGGTCTGAGGATACTTGTTCTTGATGACGCGCACCATGTCCAGGACGTTGCGGCTGTGCCCGTGGGCGGTGTCCACCACCAGCAGATCCACCCCCGCTTCGACCAGCAGTTCCACACGGAGGGGCGTGTCGGGTCCCACACCCACGGCGGCGGCCACGCGCAGACGGCCCTTCTCATCCTTGCAGGCCATGGGGTAGTCCAGCTTTTTCTGGATATCCTTGACCGTGATCAGCCCCCGCAGCTCCCCGTTGCCGTTGACCACCAGCAGCTTCTCGATGCGGTGCTTGTGCAGGATGGCCGCCGATTCCTCCAGGGTGGTGCCCTCGGGCACGGTGACCAGGTTCTCGCTGGTCATCACCTCGTGCACCTTCATGCCCATGTCGGTCACGAAACGCAGGTCGCGGTTGGTCAAGATGCCCACCAGCTTGGTCCCCTTGGTGATGGGCACGCCGCTGATCCGGTAGTGGCTCATCAGCTCCAGCGCCTCGGCCACCGTCTTGTCCGGCTCCAGGGTGATGGGCTTGGTGATCATGCCCGACTCGCTGCGCTTGACCCGCTCCACCTCGGCCGCCTGGCGCTTGGGATCCATGTTCTTGTGCATGACCCCGATGCCGCCCTCGCGGGCCACGGCAATGGCCATGTCGGCCTCGGTCACCGTGTCCATGGCCGCGCTCATGAAAGGGATCTGCAGGGTGATGGTCGCCGTCAGCTTGGTGGTCGTGACAATGTCCTTGGGGATGACCTCGGAGTAACCGGGCACCAGCAGCACATCGTCGAAGGTCAGGGCTTCGCGGAAGGTCTTGGCGAAGCCCTCGGGGGCATTCTTGTCCGTCATGGTCTCCTACGCCTTCATGACGCCGATGAACGGCAGGTTCCGGTACTTCTCGTTGTAATCCAGGCCATACCCGATGACAAATTCGTTGGGGATTTCAAAACCTGGGTAATGGAGCGGAACATCCTTCTTGCGCGCAGGCTTCTTGTCCAGCAAGGCCGCCACGCGGATGCTGCGCGGATTCCGGGTTTCCAGCACCTCGATCAGGTTGGCAATGGTCAGCCCGGTGTCGATGATATCCTCGACCAGGATGATGTCCCGATTGGTGATGTTGGCCTTGAGGTCCTTGATGATCTTGACCACGCCGCTGCTCTCGGTGCCCCCGCCGTAGCTGCTGACCGCCATGAAATCCACCTCGTGATCGACGGCCACGCGCCGGGTCAGGTCGGCCAGGAAAGGATAGGCGCCCTTGAGGATGCACACGAAGATGGGTGTGCTGTCGCGGTAGTCGTTGCTGATCTCGGTGGCCAGTTCCTTGATGCGCAGCTGGATCTGGTCGGAGGAAATCAGGATCCGCTCGATGAACGGGTAGCGGGTCAAGTATTCCTGATCATTGAATGTCACGGCGGGCCTCCGTCGGTGGGTTTAATCCTTGGTCTTGGCTTTTTTCTGGGCTTCGACCAGCTTCGCTTCCTGCAGCTGCCGATCGATGGCGCGCAGCCGGTTCCTCTCGGCAATGATGTCCTTGATCTTGGTGGAGATCAGGTCGATGGCCACCGTGTTGTGGCCTCCTTCGGGGATGATCAGGTGCGCGTAGCGCTTGCTGGGCAGCACGAACTGCTGGTGCATGGGCCGCACAATGTCCAGATACTGAGAAACCACCGATTCCATGCTGCGCCCGCGCTCCCGGGTATCCCGCAACAAACGGCGCAGCACGCGTTCGTCCGCGTCCACGTCGACGTACAACCGGATATCCATCAGGTTCCGCAGAGGTTCCGATTCCAGCACCAGAATGCCTTCGACAAAGATGATGTCGGCCGGCACGAACCGCTCCACCCGATCCACACGGCTGTGGATGGCGTAGTCGTAAGCGGGGATGTCCACCGCCTGGCCCGCTTTCAGGAGCATCAGGTGCTCGACCAGCAGATCGGTCTCGAATGCCGCGGGGTGGTCGTAGTTGACCTGGGCCCGCTGCGCCTCGGACAGATGGCTGTTGTCGAAGTAGTAGGAATCGTGATGGATGATGCCGATGGTCTTGTCGGGGCAGGATTCACGCACACGGTAGGCCACGGTGGTCTTGCCGGAGCCTGAACCACCGGCGACACCGATGATCACCGGTGCCAAGGGCTGCTGTATTGGTGCTTCCATTGGCGTAAAGTATCCGAGGGGATTTGTCCTGTCAACAAATCGGCGGTAGACGGGGAGCCGCACATGTAGAATATTTGAGCCAACATGGCGAATACAGGCCCGAACGACGGAGCAATCCCTTGACCGACAACCTCATCTCCCTGCTGGGTATATTCGTTCTGCTGGGGCTGGCCTGGCTGATGAGCAACAACCGGCGCCTGTTCCCCTGGCGCGTGGTGGGCTGGGGCATTGGCCTGCAGATGATCCTGGCCCTGATCCTGCTCAAAACCCCCTGGGGCACCGCAGTGTTCGGGGCCGCCCGCAACTTCGTCACCCGGCTGCTGGGCTTCACCGACGCCGGCACCAGCCTGCTGTGGGGCAATCTGTTCCGGACCAGCGAGGAAATCGTCGCCTACACCAACCCTGATGCCGGCTATTTTCAGGTGACCAACTCGATCACGGGCGAGCTGGTCCCCCTGGGCACCGTGTTCGTGATCCATATCTTGCCCACCATCATCTTCTTTTCCAGCCTGATGGCCCTGCTGTACCACCTGGGCGTGATGCAGAAGCTGATCGCCGGGGTGGCCTGGATCATGCGCAAGACCATGGGCACCAGCGGCAGCGAAACCCTCAGCTGCTCGGCCAATATTTTCGTGGGCCAGACCGAGGCCCCCTTCGTCATCAAGCCCTACCTTCCCACCATGACCAGCAGTGAGTTGATGGCGGTCATGGTCGGAGGATTCGCCACCGTGGCCGGCGGAGTGATGGCGGCCTATGTGCGGTTCGGGATCGACGCCGGGCACCTGCTGGCCGCCAGCGTGATGTCGGCTCCCGCCGCCCTGGTGGTGGCCAAGATCATGTATCCCGAAACCGAGGAGTCCCACACCCGGGGAGACGTGACCCTGAAAATTCCCCGCGAGTACTCCAACGTGCTGGACGCCGCCGCCGGTGGCGCCGGAGTGGGACTGCGGCTGGCGGCCAACGTGGGCGCCATGCTGCTGGCCTTCACCGCCCTGGTCGCCATGATCAACTATGGCATGGGATTTCTGGGCACCTCGCTGCAGCAGGTTTTCGGCTGGGTTTTCTCCCCCATCGCCTGGGTCATGGGGGTGCCCTGGAGCGAGGCATCCACCTTCGGTAACCTGCTGGGCACGAAGATCGCCGTGAACGAGTTCCTGGGCTACATCGAGCTGGGCAAGGCCACCGCCGACGGGTCGCTATCTCCACGAAGCGTGGTCATCGGGACCTACGCACTGTGCGGGTTTGCCAACTTCAGCAGCATCGCCATCCAGATCGGCGGCATCGGCACCATCGCCCCGGAGCGCCGCAAGGATGTGGCGGCCCTGGGCCTGCGGGCCATGTTCGGCGGAGCTCTGGCTTCCTGGTTGACCGCTACCATTGCCGGGGTGTTGATCGGGTAGTTGCCGGATTCCGTCGCTTGTGGTATCCTACCGCCCTTTCACGTTTGAGAATCAAGCTGAACAAGGGAGGGTATTCATGAAATCTCTGATAACGATGGTGTTGGTTCTGGTTTTCGCGGTCTCGGCCGGCTTCGCCGCTGAACAGCCTCGGGTTCAATCCGAAGTCCTGTCCCCCACGGTGATCACCCTGCCCAGGGTACCGAATCCGGGCTGTGAAGTGGGCAATCTGGTGGATCCCGTTTTCAACTACGGCAACTGGATCATGGGTGGCGAAAAATACGCCTATCTGATCGACCCGATCAACGAGGGCTGCTCCTGCGAGGACGGCTTCGTGCTGGAAACCGTGTACATGAGGATGCAGTTCGGACCTGAAGATGTTCCGGCGACCTTCGATGCCCGCGGAAGCCTGGCCGAGGCTGTCTGGGATCCCACCCGCGGGGTTTACGTGCCCGGCGAGATTTACTGCAGTGGACCTTTGTGGTCCATCACCGCCGATGTGGCCGGGCTCTACGACATTTTCGTGGATCTGGACGGCGGCTGTGGCTGCGCGGCCAACAACGAACCCTATTTCATCCTGTTCCAGCTGCCCAATGGGTTTGTCTGGTGGCCCGATGCCATGGAAGACGACACGCCCGAAGTGGGCCTCAGCTGGTACGACTCGGGGAACGGCTGGATGGATCTGGTGGCGGACTTCGGCTGGTGGGGAAACAACATCATGCACGCCGATGTGAATTGCTGCACCGATCCGGTCAGCAGTGAAGAGACGCCGTTCGGCCAGCTGAAGAGCTACTACCGATAGTTTCCTGGTGAGCAATCTGTCAGGCCGCTCTCCTTCGGGGGGCGGCCTTTTCTCTACCCTGGAATACTTGATCGAGTTAGATTCGCAGGAAACCTTTCCGCAGGAGATCCCATGCCGCGCATCCAGCTCGACCCTTTACCCAGTTACCCTTTCCATGCGGACATCACCGTCCGCACCACCGACCTGAACTACGGCGGGCACCTGGGCAATGACCGCCTGCTGTCCCTGGTCCACGAAGCCCGGGTGGCCTACCTGGCACACCATGGGTGGAGCGAACTGGACTGCGGCGGCACCAGCCTGATCATGGGCGACACGGCCATCGTCTACCAGGGGGAAGCCTTTGCCGGGGATGTCCTGCGCTTCGAAGTGGCCGCCGGAGAGACCACCCGCAGCGGCTTTCGCCTCTTCTACCGGGTCACCCGCCCCGCAGACCAGAAGGCCATCGCCCTGGTCGAGAACGGCATGGTGTGCTTCGACTACCAGAAGCGGCGCGTGGCGCGGTTGCCCGAGGGGGTAAAGGCCGTCCTGACCGGGGACTCCAGCTGCTGACAGGCCTCCGTGAACCGGACGACCCCAGGTCTACCGGACGAGTGCGACCCGGCTTGATTCCACTCCCGCTGACGTCTCCAGCATGAGCAGGTAGGTGCCGCTGACCTGGGCCTGGCCCGCATCGTCCCGACCATACCAGACCAGTTCGTGCTGGCCGGGCACATGGTCGCGATGCACCAGGGTGCGCACCCGACGACCGGCCAAATCGAACACCGCGAGATGCACCGGTCCACTTTCCCTCACTGTGTAGCGAATGCGGGTCATGGGATTGAATGGGTTGGGGTAAGCCTTGACCGAAGGGACGAAAGGGGCGGGAATGTCTTCGGCGGCGCTCAGGGGTGCCGCGAATTTGAGGATCACCCACTGGTCACCCCCGTTGCCCAATCCCGTCCAGCTATGGCCCACCGCGGCGAAGCTTCCGTCCGGCCCCACCGCCACGTCTGCCAGGCGATCCGGCATTCCCGGCGTCCGGTTCCAGGACTGGGTCCAGGCCACCTCGCCGTCAGGGGCAAAGCCCGCCAGGAAGATTATCGATCCGGGAGGGACGGGGTTGTCGCTCCCCCCGGCCACAATCAAACCGGAAGGTGATATATCCGCCGCATACATATAATTGGCACTTCCTGTTCCCGCGGCCGAGGCCACCCACAGCTCCTGTCCCTGATCATCGAAGCACTGGGCATGGAACCTCGTCGCCGTGGTGCCTCCGGAGCCGAGGACCACAGTCCGGCCATCGTCCGTGACCAGCATTTCCGCAACATCAACTGCGTCAATCTCCATAGGCTCCGGAAAACGTCCCCGCCAGAGGATGTTGCCCTCCGCATCCATCCGCCAGGTGAAGGAAGCGGCAATGCCGAGCACCTCCATTTCATCATTGCTGGTGAACACGGCGCCCCCATCGGACATGGGGGCAACCCGGACATTCAGGGAAAAAACTTCAACAGGATCCAGAACAGCCCAGAGGGAATCGCCCTCGGCGGAATAGCGTGCACTCAGGTTGAAGTCCGGAGACTGGATCCCGGCCAGGTAAATGCTGCCGTCGGTCCCGAAGGTGATGTCCGAAGGGAGCTCGGTACCTCCGGCATCCAGGATTCGGTCCCAGAGGACCTCGCCCGCAGGATCCACCTTCATCAAAAGGATATCGGAGTTGTTCAGGGGAACATAGGTGCACCAGTTCCCGTCACCGTCCCGGCTCAGGCGGGAATTGGCGCTGATAAATCCGACAATATTCCCGTAGGTGCGACGTTCCCAGACCGTATTCCCCAGGACATCCACCTTCGTCAAACTCAGAAAATGACCCAGCTGGGTATCGATTCCCAGGCTGGGGAAAACCACGGACCCATCCGTGTCGAGATCCAGATCCGTGAGGCTCGTCCCCCCCAGATCCGGAAAAATCCGGGTCCAGAGCAGAGCCCCGTCCGCACTGTAGCGCTGCAGGACGGCGCGTTGTCCCTCGGTGGGGGTGTGGGATGAACCGAGGACCACAACCGATCCGTCCACGTCCACAGCCGCCTTGTGCGCGACATCCGAATAGTCCTGGAGACCGTTCCAGGAACGCTGCCAGAGCAGTTCCGGCGCGGTGTCGGCCTGTGCTGTAAGAGACAGGGCCAAGACAGAAATGATGAGCATGGTTTTCACCGGATCTCCCTTCAGATGTGTTGACGTAATGAAAAGCGGCAAAAGGGGGCCATTTGGCTCAACTGGAAAAAATACTTCGCCGAATCACCAAATTGGCCTAGTCTCCGTCCACCGGATACATTCTCGGCTTCACGGCCATTTCTGATTTACACAGGAGGTTCTCTCATGAAACGCACCCTCTTCTTGACTCTGATAGCCCTGTCCCTGATGGCCACCACATCTTCGGCAGGCCTCGTGCCCAGCTACGGCATCAAGGGCGGCCTCAATATCTCGAAAATCAACATCGAGGACATCGAATCCTCCACCCAGACCGGCTACGTGGGTGGTGTCTTCATGGATCTGGGCAGCCCGCTGCTGCATCTGCAGGCCGAATTGCTCTACTCCAACCGCAAGTCCAACCTCGAGGGCTTCAGCACCACCACCTACCAGGTGGAAATCAAGAACCACTACATTCAGGTGCCGGTCCTGGCCAAGTTCGGTCTCCCTATTCCGGTGGCCTCTCCCTCGGTGTACCTCGGGCCTGAGGTTTCCATTCCCATCAAGAGCCAGATGACCACGGTCGACGGCGACTGGGTGGACGTGAAGGACTTCAACAAGAGCCTGGTGTGGAGCATGATCATCGGCGCCGATCTGAAGCTGATGGATCGCCTCATCCTCGACATTCGCTACGACATTGGCATGAGCACGCTCAACGACACGGCAGTGGGCGACATCCTCGACGACATCAACGACGAGTTCACCGAGGGCGAGTCCTACCGCGATATCAAGGACCGTACCTTCTCGGTGATGGTGGGATGGCAGTTCTAGTGTTCCTTCGCGAAGAACTGGGGCGCGGCCGCGTGCCGCGCCAGGACCTCAAAGAGTTCCCATGAGCCAGAACGACCTGCTCCTCAGCAGCCTGCAGAACGACCAGGTCAAGACCCTGGTCAAGCTGCGCAACCGGCACCATCGTGATCGGCTGGGCTTGACGATCATCGAGGAGCCTCTGGTCATCGCCCGGGCACTTCAGGCCGGCTTCCCACTGAGTACGGTGTATTACTGTCCCGAGAACCTGGATGCCGGCGCGCAGTCGGTCCTCGAAGACATCCGCCGTCAGACCCACACGAATTGCGTGCAGGTGACCGCCCCGGTCATGGCCAAGATCTCCTACCGTGACAAACCTGA
Source organism: Candidatus Krumholzibacteriia bacterium (assembly GCA_036351155.1). GTDB lineage: Bacteria > Krumholzibacteriota > Krumholzibacteriia > LZORAL124-64-63 > LZORAL124-64-63 > LZORAL124-64-63. The sequence goes on from JAZBOO010000016.1 coordinate 13,346, forward strand.
AGGTCTGCTGGTCACCGCGCCCCAGGTAAAGCGCGGCCTGGCAGACCTTTCCCTGCCCCCGGATCCGCTGGTCATCGTGCTCGAGTCGGTGGAAAAGCCCGGCAACCTCGGCGCCGTGCTGCGCATTGCCGACGGAGCCGGGGCCCACGCCGTCCTGCTGTGCGGGCAAGGCACTGACCTGTTCAATCCCAACGTGCTGCGGGCCAGTCGGGGGGCCTTCTTCTCGATTCCCACGGTGGTGGCCACCACCGACGAGGTGCTGGCCTTTTGCCACCAGCAGGCCATCACCACCGTGGCCACCAGCCCCGCCGCCCCGGAGGCCTACACGGCCTGCGACTTCACCCGCGCGGTGGCCCTGGTTCTGGGCACCGAGCACGACGGATTGAGCACCCAACTCCTCGACCACTGTCAGACCACCGTCTCGATACCCATGCTGGGAACCGGCGACTCGTTGAACGTGGCCACTTCATCGGCCGTCCTTCTCTACGAAGCCCAGCGCCAGCGGGCCCACAACAAAGGTTGATCCATGCAGGACAACAATTTCTACAATGCCTTCGACCGGGAAGAAGTGGAGCCCCGCAACCCCGACTATCGCTCGGTGTTTCAGCGAGGGCGCGACCGGCTGATTCACAACGCCAGCTTTCGCCGACTTCAGGCCAAGACCCAGGTGTTCCTGTCCGGCGAATACGATTTTTACCGCACGCGACTGACCCACTCCATCGAGGTGGGGCAAATTGCCGGATCCATCGCCCGCTACCTGAACGATTCGAGCCCGCAGCTGAGCCAGGGTTTCCACATCGACCCGATTCTGGTCGAAGCCTGTGCCCTGGCCCACGACATCGGCCACCCGCCGTTCGGCCATGCCGGAGAAAGCCAGCTGCACGAGCTGATGGTGCCCTGGGGCGGGTTCGAGGGCAATGCCCAGACGCTGCGCCTGATCACCGAGATCATCTTCACCAGCGGACGCAGCCGGCGGGGCATGAACCCCAGCCGCGCCTTCATGGACGGGGTGCTCAAGTACAAGACCCTGTTCAGCGAGTGGGATCATCCGGTGCGCCACTTCCTGTACGATGATCAGCAGAAGTTCCTGGATTTCGTGTTCGACCGCCGACCCTTCCCCGCCGAGATGACGCCGGGCCGCGAGCGCAACAGTTTTCGCAGCCTGGAATGCCAGATCATGGACTGGGCCGACGACACGGCCTACTCGCTGAACGACCTGGTGGACAGCGCCAATGCCGGCTTCATCAGCCTGGGCAAGGTGCAGCGCTGGGCCGCCACCCAGGACCTGGACGCCACCGAAGCCCGGCACCTGGAACATCTGATGCAGGCCATCGGCGAGGGCAATCTGGAACGGGTCATGAACCGCAAGATCGGCACCTTTGTCGAGGCCTGTCAGCTGGTGGAGCGCGACAATTTCATGAGCGACCTGACCAACCGGTACCGATTCGGCATCCACATTGACCCCGAGGTGATCAAGGAGCAGAAGCTCTACGCCAGGCTGGCTGTCAATCTGGTGTTCCGATCACCTCAGGTGTGTCAGCTGGAGCACAAGGGCCATATCATGCTGGGGCGCCTGTTCCAGGCCCTGGCCGCAAACTACCTGGTGGACGGCAAGCCCAAGCTGGTGTTGCTGTCGGGGGATTTCGAGCAGGAAATGAAGGCGGCGGGGCAGGATCGCCATCGTCAAGCGCGGGTCATCTGCGACTATCTGGCCGGCATGAGCGATGGTTTCGCCAGCCGGATCTACAAGCGGATGTTCGACCCGGATTTCGGGTCCATCGTCGACCTGGTCTAATCCAGGGCTAGTCCAGGGCCAGGTGCTTGCTGAACTCATCGGCATGGACAGGTCGGCAGAAGAAAAAGCCCTGGACCTCGGGGCACTGCAAAGCCCGCAGGCAGTCCGCCTGTTCCCGGGTCTCGACCCCTTCGGCAATGGCCTGCATGGACAGATTGCGCGCCATGCTGATGACCGTGCCGGCAATGGCGGCGTCATGGGGATCGGTTGTGATGTCGCGCACAAATTCCCGGGCAATCTTGATCCGCCCCACGGGCAGCTTCTTCAGATAGGCCAGCGAGGAATAGCCCGTACCAAAATCATCGATCGCCAGCCCCACCCCGTCCTCACGCAGGGCTTTGAGGGTCCTGAGCGTGGCTCCTCCGTCTCCCATCAGGACCGACTCGGTGATCTCCAGCTCCAGCTGGGCAGGGTCCAGACCAGTCCGATCCAGAACATCGCGCACCTGGTCGGCAATATCAGGCTCGCGGAACTGGCTGGCCGAAAGGTTCACCGCCACCCGCAGGGGAGGGCTTCCCCGCCGACGCCACTGCTGCATCTGCTGGCACGCCTCTTCCAGCACCCAGGCCCCGATTTCGTGAATGAGCCCGGTTTCCTCCGCCAGCGGGATGAAACTGGCAGGCGGCATGACCCCCAGCTCCGCACTGTTCCAGCGCAGCAGGGCCTCGACCCCGATCAGGCTGCCGGCGTTCAGATCGTACTGAGGCTGCCAGGCCAGCGAGAGTTCCTTGCGGCCAATGGCCTGGCGCAATCCTGCCTCCACCCTCATGCGCGCCACGTTGCGGCGGTTCATTTCCTCGCTGAAGAAACGGTACCGGTTTCGCCCCGCATTCTTGGCGGCGTACATGGCGGTGTCGGCGTGCTTGAGCAGGGTCTGGACATCCGTCCCGTCTTCCGGATAAACGGCAATGCCGATGCTGGCCCGGCTGTAAACCTGGTGCCCTCCCAGGTCGAAGGCCGGCACCAGGGACTGCTGAATCTTGCGCGCCACCGTGGCGGCTTCCCGGGCATCGGCAATGTTGGGCAATAGCAAGACGAACTCGTCGCCACCCAGACGACTCAGAGTGTCTCCCCGGCGAATACAGGAGTTGAGGCGGCTGGCAATCTGCTGCAGCAGCAGATCGCCCATGTCATGCCCCAGGCTGTCGTTGACGTCCTTGAAGCTGTCCAGATCGCAGAACAGCAAGGCGGCATTGGTGTTTCCTCGGTGGGCGGCCGCCATGGCCCGTTCCAGCTGCTCCATGAAAAAGGAGCGATTGGGCAACTTGGTCAGGGTGTCATAGTAGGCCAACTGGCGGATTTCCTCTTCCGATCGCTTGCGCAGGCTGATGTCCGTCACCGACCCCACGAATCCCTCGAGATGCCCCTGGCTGTCGACGATCGGATCCGTCTGGAGGAACACCCAGACCGAGCGACCCTCCGGCCGGCGGAAGCGGCACTCGGTCTTGAACGGCCGCTGCAGATCCGAAGCCACTTCCCAGAGGTGCATGACCTCGTCCTTGTCCTCCGGATGCAAGGCGATGTCCCAGCCCATGCCCAGCACCTGACTTTCGATCAAACCGGTGATTTCCCGCCAGGCCTTGTTCACGTGCCGGTAACTTCCTCCCGGACTCAGACGATAGATGCCCACGGGCGAAGTCTCGGCCATGAGCTGATACCGACGTTCACTTTGCCGAAGGTTTTGCTCGATCAATTTTTGCTCGGTCACGTCCTGAACCGTGGAAATATTCAGGTTCAAATCAGGCAAGGGTATGCTGCGCACCGAGACAATGCGGGGGTTGCCGTCAGCCCCGGGTATGCGGATTTCACTGACCTGGGCCAGCGGCAAGTTGTGGCTCTCCAGATTTTCCAGGATGCGTTTTTGCAAGAGCTCGGGATCACCCTGGTCCAGGGCCAGCTTTTCCAGCAGGGTTTCCAGATCGGTGAACTCCCCCTTGCACCAATCGCCGTAAATTTCCCGGAAACGGGCATTGGCATACACCACCTGGCCGTTATCCATGGCGCTCAGCGAAAGGCCCACCGGTAACGATTCCAGAATGATTCCCAGATAGCTCTTGTGAAATTCTGACGACGACAAACGCCTATCCTCTCTTTTCCCAATACTTTGGCATAGAATAAGCTCAAGCCAGATTTCGGCAACTGTCCCCGTTCTACCGGAAATAGCTGGCGCAGTTCACATCGATGATCGATCCGCTCAGGGCATTGGACTTGCCGGACAAGGCCAGCAAAACCACCTCGGCAATTTCTTGGGCTTCAGCCGTGCGTTGATAAGGACTCTGGGCTCTGATCTCCTGGCCCTGGGGACCGGCCAGATGCTCCCGGGTCATGTCGGTCAGCACCCATCCCGGAGCCACGCCCACCAGGTGGATGTTCTTTGGAGCCAGGGCCCTGGCCAGGCTCTGGGTCAAGCTGTTCAGCCCGGCCTTGGCCGCCCCGTAGGCCGGCGCCTCCGGCTCGCCGCGATAGGCCCCCCGACTGGTGATGTTGACGATGTGCCCGCCGCCCGCCTTCTCCAGAAAGGGGACCGCCGCCTTGATGACATGGGCAGGGCCGTCGAGGTTGACGGCCAGGGTCCTGCGCCAGGCCTCGGTCCAGGCCCCGTTGTCCAGAGTCGCGATGTCATGCAGTGCAAAAATGCCGGCATTGTTGACCACGGCGTCCAGGCGGCCCAGAGCCTCCACCACTCGACCGGGCAGGGCCAGAGCCTCGGAAGCTTGCCCCAGGTCGGCCGCCAGCATGACGTGTCCGGTCCCGTCCAGCTGCGAAAGAACCTTTTCGGCCGCCGCCGCATCGCTGCCGTAGTGGACCGCCACCCGCGCCCCCTGAGCCGCCACCAGCCTGGCGATGGCCGCCCCGATTCCACGATTGGCGCCCGTCACCAGCACCGCCTTGTTTTGCAAATTGGACATATTGCACCTGCTCCTGGTTTCCCGATTGATGTAGTGGCCTCTATCCTCGCAAAAAGTGGAGAATTCGCCAACTCCCCATTCAACTTCCAGGTACAGAACAGCCGGACCACCAGGGCCCGGCTGTCCATAACTACTCCACGGAAAGTGCTACTTCAAGAGCACCATCTTGTGCTGCGTCACCTGATCACCGCTGACCAGCCGCGCGAAGTAAAGGCCGCTTCCGGCGCGACGACCGGTGCCGTCCAGTCCATCCCAGATCACGCTGTGGGGACCGGCGGAAAGTTCCTCGCTGAGCAGGGTGCGCACCAGGCGGCCCTGCACGTCGAAGACCTGCAAGGTGGTCGCCCCGCCGCGCTCGAGGGTGAAGGCCACCCGGGTCAGGGGGTTGAACGGGTTGGGGTAGTTCCCCAGTTCCAGGCGGTAGCCGGGCGTCTCACCGGATGCCGAGGTGGCCCCCGTCACCAGACCCCAGATTTCCAGGTCGTCGATGTTCCACCCGCTGTACTGCCAGCTACTGTCGGTGGATCCCATGACCCAGCGCAGATACACCGTTTCCTGGCCATCAGCCACGTCGCTGATGTCGTATTCCACCTGGTTCCAGGCGTCATCCTCGATCCCCGCCGAGTTGGTCCAGATCTCGGTGAAATCGACCCCGTTGCTGCTCACCTCGAACGAGGCGTGGTCGTACTGCGGCTGCTCCACGTTGAGGTAACGCCAGAAGCGGACGGTGGTGCCCACCAGCTGAGAACAATCGAAGGCCGTGCTGGTCAGGTAGGTCTGGTCCAGGTAGGCGGGATAGTCGCCATCCAGGTTGTACCCGTACACGTTGCTGCCGGTGTAACCCGCGGTGGGATCAGGGTTGCCATGGTCGCCACCCTGGCCGGTGGGGGTGCCGTAGGCCCAGTCGCCCTCGGTGGACCAGCCAGGATTGGTGGTCAGATCTTCAGAGTACACCAGGGAAGGCAGCCCCACCTGCAGGCTGATGTCCCTGGTCGCATCCCCGTCACCGTCGGTCAGATTGAAGAAGCTCACGGTTCCCGGATAGCCCCCGTTGGGCAACGAGCTGGCGCTGGCGTTGATCGACAGGGTGACCGCGGCGTCCTGCCCCGGCGCCAGGGAGCCCGTGCCGTTCTGCACATCCACCCAGACCGGACCGGTCACCGAGTAACTCAGGTACGCATCCCCGTTGTTTCCCACGGTGTAGGTCACCGAGGCGGGAGTGAACGGGCCGCCCGCATTGCCCTGGGCCGCAAAATTCTCATTGGAGACCGACATGCCCGAGGCGTTCGGGTCGAAGGTGTCCAGGGTCACGGCGCCGGAGTTCAAGGGATCCAGCCATTGATCCAGGCTGGACCAGCTGACCGAAAGCTTGCCGTACCAGTCGCTGCTGTTGTTGCCGCAGGCCGCGTAGCCGCCATGCAGCTGCCCCACGATCCGGTGGGCGGAATCGTACAGGGGCGAGCCGGAGCTGCCGGGCTCGGTGGTCCCCAGGTCCCAGTCGATCACCCGGATGTGGCTGCCGTCACCGGGAACGGAATTGTTCAGATAGCTGGTGGTCGTGGTGGCGTCGTATTCGAAGCTGATGCTCTTCTCGTCGGTGCTGGGGTGATGGATGGCAATGGCCTCGGCCAGGTCGGCTCCCGAACGGTCCCAGCCCGAGAAGGTCACGCCCCAGGCGGGATCCAGAGGATCGTTGATCTCGACCAGGCAGAAATCGCTCGTGGCCCCGCTGGCCAGGTAGGTGACACCGCTGCTGAACTGGTCCAGCGATCCGCCGCTCAGCTGGCCGCACACCGGGCTCTGGAAGTTCCAGTAGATCACCACGCCCTGGTCGTTGCTGGTCGAAACATCGCAGTGGTTGGCGGTCAGGAAATACGGGGTCTGATCCTCGGCCGTGTTGTTGATCACCGCACCGGTGCAGTACCAGGTGCCGTTGATGGTGTACACGCCCACCGAGTTGATCTCGCTCCACCAGGGGTCGCCCTCGGGACAGACCACGTCGATGTTGCAGCTGCCCTGCTTGTCCGCTTCCTCACCCAGGAACCGGAAACCGCGGTTGATCTGGGTCAACTCCAGCGAGTAGTCCTGGCGCGATTCCGCCGGGACCACCAGTTCCAGAATCACGTCATCGCTGACCACCACCGGAGTCCACAGTTCCCCGTGGGGGCGATTGTCCCGCTCGGTGAACACCCGGACGCCGCGGGCGTCAACCGGGGTAGACAGGTCCGCCGGATAAATGGTGAGGCGCGCCCCCTTGGGCAGGGCAAAGTCGGTGAACCCGAAGTTCAGGGACAGGGCGCCCGGAGCGTTGACTCTCAATTGCCACAGGTCATACCGGTCATCCAGTGCGGTCCAGGCACCGTCGGTGTCCGGCGTGATGAACACCGGGCTGGGGTCGGCAAACCGCGGAGCCTCGCCCGGAGAATCTTCCGTGCGTAAGGCATGGATGTCGACCGTGCCGGCATCCAGCAACGGGACACTGACGGCCGCTTTCGCCGGCAGCGCGAGGGCCACGGGACCTTCGATGGCCTGAGGGTTCAGTGACCCGGCCGCCAAGGCCAGCCCGGGCAACAGGAGAAGGGCCACGGAAACCAGAACCAGAAAACGTGAGTGTGCGAACATCATGCAGACTCCTAGGCAGGGGAGGCGAACCAGAGAACAATGGGAGGGGATTTCCCGCCCAGCCATTTGCGTACCTTTATTGTAAGGTATATGAGAACTGGCGACAATGTTTTTGTTAAAACATAACAACATAAAACTTTTTATAAGATATTTATTGGCAAACAATTATTATTTGACCGTGAGGGTTCTTGCATTTTCCCTTCTTTTTCCGACAAAAATCGCCCCTATCCAGGATTATGAAAATGACAACCCGTTTCCCTCAAGTCCCCTGGCCCCTGGCCGACACCCTGGGAAATGATCCCCATTGCTTGAATGAAGGAGAAAACGGTGAAGTACCTGGTGATGGCTTTTTGTCTGGCGACCGTGCTGCTGCCGGTGGCGTCCCCTGCCCAGCTGGTGGTTTTTGACTATTCCCACAACCCGGCCGGGAGCAACATCTATGACACCTTCCAGGCCCAGCTGACCAGCTGGGGTTACACCGTTGTGGAACGCCAGACCCCGCTGATGGACAACAGCGATGCCGCAGTGATCGTGATCCTGCCCATGTTCAGCTACCTCAGGAACAACGAGGCTTACACGGTTGAGGAAGCCACCTGGCTGAAAAACTTCGTCGATGGCGGCGGTGGGCTATTCGTGGCCGCGTGCACTTATTCCGGGGATCAGGCCTGCATCATCGACCTGCTGGCCCCCTTCGGCATCACCCAGACGGCCGAGGCCATCGCACCACCTTATTACGACCAGTTCAACCACTTCGAACTGTTCTACGGAGTCTCGGCCCTGGGCCACCTTTACGGCAATGCCCCCGCCATTGAAGTGGCCGCACCCAGCACAGCTGTGGCGGGTAATGGCACCTTCACCGTGGTGGCCACCTACCAGGGTCCGCACCCTGCTGGAGGCAGTGGCGGCGCCCTCATCACCGGGGATAACGAAATGCTGGGGCCATTGAACTTGCCCGGGGAAGACAATTTAAGGTTCCTGGAGAACGCCTTTTCCTGGCTGACTTACGGGATAGTGGCCGAGGAACCGATCAGTCTGGGTGGTGTCAAGGCGCTGTTCCGATAACCCCTGGCTGCTCGCCCCAAAAAGACACCCCCCACCGGACCATTCTGCATGAATGCCCGGAGGGGGGTGTTCTATTATAATCAACTTCTACGACAGGTACCCGCCGCCAATCACATCCCCGACTTGATCTTGTTCAAGGCACTGCCCGCCTTGAACCAGGAGATCTGCTCGTCGGTCATGGTGTGATCCACCGCGAAGGTGTCCCGGCTGCCGTCGGCATGCTTCAGCACCACCTGCAGCTGCCCGTCCGGGGTCAGATCGGCCAGACCGGTGATGGAAATCCGGTCATCCTCTTGAATCTTGCCGTAGTCCACCGGATCGGCGAAGGTCAGCGGCAGGATGCCCTGCTTCTTCAGGTTGGTCTCGTGAATCCGGGCAAAGCTGCGCACGATCACCGCGGCACAGCCCAGATGACGGGGCTCCATGGCCGCGTGCTCGCGGCTGCTGCCCTCGCCGTAGTTCTCGTCACCAACGATCACCCAGCGCAACCCATCGGCCTTGTAGCTGCGGGCCACAGCGGGCACCTCGCCGTACTCGCCGGTGGTCTGGTTCTTCACGCTGTTGGTCTTCTCGGTGAAGGCATTCACCGCGCCGATCAGCATGTTGTTGCTGATGTTGTCCAGATGCCCACGGTACTTCAGCCAGGGACCGGCCATGCTGATGTGATCGGTGGTGCACTTGCCCAGGGCCTTGATCAAAAGGGGCAGATCGGTGTAGTCCTTGCCGTCCCACACGCTGAAAGGTTCCAGCAGGGCCAGCCGCTCGCTGTCGGGGCTGACAACCACCTCCACCGACTTGCCGTCCGCCGCCGGCGCCTGGTAACCCGTCTCGTCGAACACGAAGCCATCCCTGGGCAGCTCGTCGGCCACCGCTGGTGCCTTTAGCATGACCTGCTCGCCCTTGTCGTTGGTCAGGGCGTCGGTCAACGGGTTGAACTTCAGCGTCCCGGCCAGACCATAGGCCATCACCACTTCAGGGCTGCTGATGAAGGCGTTGGTGTCGGGGTTGCCGTCGTTGCGCTTGGCGAAGTTGCGGTTGAACGAGGTGATGATGGTGTTGGCCTCGCCCTTCTTGAAATCGTCCCGCTGCCACTGGCCGATGCAGGGTCCGCAGGCATTGGTCAGCACCACCGCGCCCACCTCTTCCAGCACGTCCAGCATGCCGTCACGCCGTATGGTTTCGTACACCTGATCGCTGCCCGGGGTGATCCACAGGGTGGTCTGCATTTTCAGGCCATGAGCCTGGGCCTGGCGCGCCACATCGGCCGCGCGTCCGATGTCCTCGTAGCTGCTGTTGGTGCAGCTGCCGATCAGGGCGGCAGAGATCTTCTCGGGGTAGCCATTGATCCTGGTGTCCTCGGCCATCTGGCCCACCGGACGCGCCAGGTCCGGCGTGTGCGGGCCCACCACATGCGGTTCCAGGGTGGACAGATCGATCTCCACGATGCGGTCGTAAAACTTCTCGGGATGAGCCAGCACTTCGGGATCGGCCTTCAGCAGGTCCACGTTCTGCTCGGCCAGTTCGGCCAGGTCCCCGCGTCGGGTGGCCTTGAGGTAGCGGCCCATCGAGGCGTCGTAAGGGAAGATGCTGGTGGTGGCCCCCAGCTCGGCGCCCATGTTGGTGATGGTGGCCTTGCCGGTGCAACTCAGCGCCTCGGTGCCTTCACCGAAGTACTCGACGATGGCGTTGGTCCCGCCCTTGACCGTCAAGATACTGCACAGCTTCAAGATGACGTCCTTGGGGGCGGTCCAGCCGTTGGGCTTGCCGGTCAGCTTCACACCGATCAGCTTGGGATGCTTGACCTCCCAGTTCATGCCCACCATGACGTCCACGGCGTCGGCCCCACCCACGCCACAGGCCACCATGCCCAGGCCGCCGGCGTTGGGCGTGTGGCTGTCGGTGCCGATGATCAAGCCGCCGGGAAACGCGTAGTTCTCCAGCACCACCTGATGAATGATGCCCGAGCCGGGCTTCCAGAATCCCATGCCGTACTTCGCGGCCGAGCTGCTGAGGAAATCGTAGACTTCCTTGTTCACGTCCAGCGCGTGCATCTTGTCGTAATCGGCCCCCTTGTGGGCCAGCAAAAGATGGTCACAGTGCACGGTGGTGGGCACGGCGGTTTCGTCGCGGCCCGCCTGCATGAACTGCAAGATGGCCATCTGCGCGGTGGCGTCCTGCATGGCCACGCGGTCGGGATTCAGACCCAGGGTGGCCTCGCCGCGCTCGAGTTCCTGCTTCTCGGGATCGGCCAGGTGACCGAACACGACCTTCTCGGCCAGGGTCAGGGGACGGCCCAGACGCTTGCGCATGATCTCCAGATTGTGGTGTGATTTCTCGTAGACTTTGCGCACCATTTCGGCGGTGGTTTCGATGACCATGGCCCCATCCTTTCACAAGCTTCCCGGCAACGGACAGACAGACGACCGGGGCCGGCTGTCAGGCAGCCGAACCCGGAATTGTCAATTGATTACGATACAATATAAGAGAAGCGGGGCGATTTTTCCCGCCTTTTGTGGGCTTTCCTGCGGATAATCTCTACTTGGCCAGCAAAAGCTTGCGCGTGTCGCTCACCCGAGCCCCCTGCAAGCGGCAAAAGTACGTGCCGCTGGCGACGGACCGCCCCTGATCGTCCCGCCCAAACCACTGCACATCAAACTCGCCGGCCGGCCGGGAACCATCGACCAGGGTGCGCACCAGCCTGCCCTGCAGGTCGTACACGCGCACCTGCACCGGCCCGGCCTCGGGCAACGCCAGGGAAATGGTGGTCACGGGGTTGAAGGGGTTGGGGTAGATCTCTTCGATCCGCGCCGTGGCCAGAGCCACCGGCTGCATATCCTCGACCGGCGACATGACGCCCTGGAAGATCCAGCTCACCCACTCGGGATGGTCGATGAAGGGATTGCGGTTGCCCTGGTAGCTGTAGACCACATCGTTGCGCCGCATTTCGCGGTCGTCCACCGGATCTTCAAGGTGCCACTGAATCAATGTGCTCAGCAGGCCCATGTAGGCCGGACTGCTGCTGGTGGTCACGATGAGATTGGCGTTGTCGGTCAACACCAGGTCGGGCTCGTTGCTGTCGCCCTCGTAGCGCACGTCCATGTAGAACATGGCCCGGGCCACATCGCCGCGCCGACCGATCCAGGTTTCCCACACCGTTTCGCCGCTGGCGCTGCCCCGGTAGTTGCCCTGGCCAGTGCCGCCGGCCCCCTCGTTCACGTCGGTGGCATAGGTGGTGCAGCCGCTGTCGCAATCGTCGTAGATGTAGTTGCCCCGCGCGCTGTTATAGCTGACATCACACAGGAAAAGATGGTGGCAATCGGTATAGGGAACGGTGCCGCTGCTGGAGAACCCGTAGCTGTTGGGCCAGGAGTGCTCGCGATTATAGGGGCCGGTGCCGCCGCCGAACTTGGTGTACAGGCGGTTGCGGTACAGGTCCAGGATCTGGCTGGAGTTGACGGCGCTCTGGTCGGCGCTCTCCAGGATGTCCCAGGTGTCGGTGCTGCTGGATGTGTACGGATAGCGGGTGTGATCATCGATCAGGTTGTGCACCGAGGTCCGGGCCGTGGCCGGAGTGGTCAGGTCCACGCTGTTGTAGTAGGTGGGCGGCGCATCGGCCAGGGCCAGGGGGGCCAGGGATAAAAGGCTAGCCAGCAACACAAATATAACGGGGAAAACACTGGGGCGAACAGTCACGTTGGGCACTCCGTGGGTTCGAGACAACGGCAAGACCAAATGCGGCAATACTTAATTATATTACAAAAAAAGAGTGAAATAAAGA
>JAZBOO010000017.1:0-8629 GCA_036351155.1 Candidatus Krumholzibacteriia bacterium
CTCCTCCAGAATCCGGGTCACATCGTGGGTCACCTGCACGCCGCCGTTGGCGTTGGTCTGGGACTGGTCGATCAGATCGGCCGTGTCCTGGGCCGCCGCCGCACTGCGCTGGGCCAGCGCGCGCACCTCGGACGCGACGACGGCGAACCCGCGCCCGGCCTCGCCCGCCCGCGCCGCCTCGACCCCGGCGTTCAGGGCCAGCAGGTTGGTCTGGAAGGCGATCTCGTCAATGGTCTTGATGATGTGAGCCGTCTTGTCTGCCGAATCCTTGATCTTCTCGATGGCCGTGGTCATGCGCGTGATGGATTCCTGCCCGCCTTCGGCCACATCCTGCAGGCTGCTGGTCAGCTGATTGGCTTCGGCCGCGTTGCCCGCATTCTGCTGGGTCATGGCCGCCAGTTCCTCGAGGGTGGCCGAGGTCTCTTCCAGGCTGCTGGCCTGGTTGCTGGCTCCTTCGGCCATCTGCTGACTGGCATCGGCCACCTGCCCCGCGGCCGAGGACACCTGATCGGCCCCCATGCCTAAACCTTCCATGACCTTGGTCAAGGCCTTGACGATGGTGCGCGTGATGATCATACCCAGCCCCAGACCCAGCACCACCGCGATGACACTGAGGACACCCACGGCCACCTTCGTTTGCTGGGCTTTCGCCAGCATCTGCTCATCGGTCATGACATTTTCGCTGACTGTCACCCTCGCCTCGTCAAGCAAGGTCGACACTTCCTTCAGGGCCGGCACCGTCTTGGTGGCATAGATTTCCCCGGCCTTTACCATGCCTTCCATCTTCTGGTCGTTCAGGGCGATCATCTTGTCCAGGGCGTTCAGCACCCCATCGGCCCGCTTCTTGGCCACCGTGGTGAAGAAGCTGCCGGCCCCGTAGAAATCGCCACCCTTGGTGTAGTTTTCCATGGTCACCGCAGAACGGTGCAGCTTGTTGTGATTCTCTTCCAGCTCATCCTTCAGGGCGGCAAAATCGGGATCATCGGCAAACATCTGCTGAGCTTCGGTACTATAGAACCACTTCCCGAACAGGCACTGTGTGGGATCCTTCTGCACGTCGATGGTTTCTTTTTCCTCGATGAAGGCTTCCTGCACCATGTTCATCCAGCGCAGATGGCCGGTCTTGGTCTCGCGCAGAAAAGCTCCCAGTTCACGATCGGCGGGCTCGAAAACACCGGCGATGTCCATGGCCGAATCGTGCAGATGGGTGTGGGGCTGCTCCAGTCTGGCCAGGATTGCCGCCAGACCAGGCACCGCATGCTCGGCCTCCTGGCGCTCCTCGCTGTAGTACCACTTGCCGAAGGCGCACTGGTGAGGGTCCACCTGGACATCCAGCTCGGTCACCTCGTCGTTGTTCAGGAACTCGCTGACCTCTGATGCCCAGTGCAGGTGGTCCAGCTCTTTTTCGACCATCAAGGCCTTCAGCTGATTGCCCTGGATCACTTCACCGGCGTTGCCGACGATGCCCCCCACTCCGAGCACGGACCACACGGCCACCGTGGCTGTCAAAACCAGCACCGCACCGAAGCCCGATGCGATCTTCTTGCCCAAACTCCAGGTGCCAAACATTGAATTCCTCCTCGAGGGACCTTGAATTTCCGGGGCTGGCGCACCCCGGACCTTGAATCAGTGTCCACTTGATCGGCAGGAGGAGATGGTGATTAAGTAGAATCACCATTTAATTTCTAAAGAATTTCCTGAATACCTAGCGAATCAGAGGGCTAATCGCCTCGCTGGAGCAACGGGCGGATCAGCGAGAGGTCTTCATTTTTCACCACGCGCATGGCCCACAGGGCGGCCACATAAAGGACCCCGGTCAACAGGACGGTGAGGAGGAAGGGACCCCAGCCGCGATCCAGCGGCAAGCCAGCCCAGGACACATTCCAGCCGGGTGCGGCCACCTTGAGAACCAGGACGGTCAAGGCCCAGGCGGATGCCGTGGCCGCTGCCGGACCCATCACCGCGCGGAGCAGCGGGGGCAGGAAACCGCTGCCCTTCAAGAATTGAACGTGCAGCACGAAGCTGACCCCCAGGCTGGCCAGGGTGGCCGCCGAGGCTCCGTAATAACTGTAGCGGGGGATCAGGAGAGTATTCAAAACGATGTTCGTGATCATGGACACCAGGCCGATGGTCACGAAGGCCTTTTCCCGCTCGGCGGAGATCAGCAAGCGGTTGAAGATGATATTCCCCGACTGCAGAGGCACCCCCCAGATGACGATCATCAGGATGATGGCCGAGTCGTCGAACTCCGTCGAGCCGCCCAGCCAGTCGATGATGGGCACGGCGGTGAACATGAGAAACAGGGTCATGGGGAACATGGCCACCAGGAGGAAACGCAGGCTGCGCTCGCCCAGGCGCGCGGCATCTCGGGGCGACTGAAAACTGTAGCGAGCCATGGCCGGGAACAGCGCGGTGCCAAAAATATTCGGCACGATGATCATCATGTCCAGCGCCCGGTGCCCCAGCACGTACACCCCGGCGGTGGCGGCGCCCAGCATGGCGTCCAGCATCACCACATCCACCTTGTTGTAGATGATGCCGAAGGTGGTGCTCAGGAACAGCGGGAAGCCCAGCTTCATCAGCCAGCGCATGGTCACCGCGGGGCGGTCGCTGGCTTCGGCGGCCTGGGCGGCAGCTGCCTCCCGCCAGCGCCAGGGCCCGGTTTTCCAGAACATCAGGGGGGCCATGATGACCAGGCGCGCCACCTTGCTCACCAGGTTGGCCCAGATCACTCCCATGAGCCCCTGGCCCTGCTCCAGGGCCCACCAGCCCAGAGCGAAGTAGAGGATGGCCGACAGGATCTGTCCCAGGCTCTGGTACTGCACCTTGTCGTGGGCCTGCAGCACCGAGTCGCAGGACATGGCCGTGGCCTCGATGAAGATGGCCACCCCGGTGACCAGCACCGCGGCCATCTTGAGGGAGCCGAAGCCGGACACCTTCACGTAGAAGATCAGGAACAGGTAACACAGCAGCCCGATGAGCCAGCGGATGCGCAGCGTGGACCAGAACAGGGGCAGGGTCATGCTGCGGCGGCGGGTGACCTCGCGGGTCAGCAGGGTGTCCAGGCCGAAGCGGCTGATGACCAGCAGGATGGCCGTCAGGTCGGTGGCCACACCCCACACGCCCATGCCCTCGTCGCCCAGGACGGGACTCATCTTGTGGACCAGCAGCACGCTCAGGGCGCGGCCCGACAGCAGGCCCACCGTCAGCAGCAGGGTGTTCTTGGCGATGCTCCGGGAGGCGGTCATCGGGTGTGGAACCTCGGGTCAAGGGGAATCAAAACAGACCTCGGGTGCTGGCGGTGAACACCGGACCGCTGGAACCGTCCAGCGCCCAGCTCATGTCGAAGCGGCTGGTCTGGGCCGATCCACTCCGGGTCGGGCCCAGTCTGAGGCCGCAGCCCACCTCGTGGCGGGCGTCGCCCAGGTTGCGGTCTTCATCGCCCCACCAGGCATTGCCCCCGCTGTAGAACACGGCGGCGCCCAGGCGGAACATACCCAGCACTTCACCGGGAATGGCCTTGCCTTGCTCGATGCTCCACCGCGCCAGACGATCGCCGGCCCGCCCATCGAAGTCCAGGGTACGCAGCCCGCGCTCCAGCCCCAGCAGCAGGGCCTGGTTGGGCGCCAGGTTGCCGCCCTGAGCATACTCGGCAAACACCCGGGTGATCCAGGGATGGTTTTCGTTCCCGCGCTGCCGGACCCAGCCGGCAGACAGGCCCACGGTATGGAAGCGGTTTTCCTGCGATCCACTTTGCCACACACCGGAGGCTCCCATGGTGCCGAAGCCGCCTCCCACCGCCCACCAGCGGGACACGCCCACCTCGGTCAGCCAGGTGGCTCCGCCAGATCCGGTGGTCGATCCCACCTGGGGACCATTGGGGCCCACGAAGAGATTGAAGGACCAGTTCAGGGGAATGTCCTCGGTGGGCCCGTACTGCAGCACGAAGCGAGCTTTGGCCCAGTCGCGGCCCAGGGAGCGGATCCACAGGAAGGGATACACGGTGGTGCCCTGATCCCGGGCCAGGGGCTGGCCGGGGCCCAGCAGGGGGTCCAGGTCGATCAGGCGGTCGTCCGACAGGACATACAGCGGCTGGTTTTGCACCTGAACGTCCTGCTCGGTGATGCGCAGTCCGGCCCCCACCCGCCAGATACGGGGGGCTTCCGGGGCGGTCACCCTTTTCTGGAAGAGGACCTGCACACCTTTGCGCCGGGTGGGAATCTTGGCGTACAGGCTTTCCTGCTGGCCGGGGTCGGTGCCCGTGACACGGGCGTGGCTGAGGTAATAGCGGGAATTCGACTGGGCATCCCAGGCCGAAGCCTGGGCGGTCCAGGGATCGGTCTGCGCATAGAACGGACGACTCACGAAGACGTTGCGGTAGTGCCCGTCATTGCGGTCGGAGTAGTCGACGCCCACCAGAAGATGCTGTGCGGTGAGCCGGCGCTTGCGGAACCAGAAGTTCCAGAAGTTGGCGTTCTCATCGGCTCCGGTGCCCGCCCCCAGGGTCAGACCGTGCCCCAGGAAATTTTTTTCCGAAAGGCTGACCGACCAGCGTGTGTCGCCGTTGCCCCCCCGGGAAAAGGCGAAGCTGCTCTGCAGGGTCCACGATTCGGTGGTCCGCACTTCCACATCCACCAGGCCATCGGTGGTGTCCACCGCAGCCACGGACACATGGTTCAGGAAGCCCAGCTCGCGCAAGTTGCGTTCGGTTTCGGCCAGGAGGGCGGGGTCGAAATCGTCGCCTTCATGGAAGAGCAGTTCCTTGCGCAGCACGTACTGCCGGGTGTCGATGCTCAGGTTGTTCATGGCCCGCTGGATGAACCCCAGGACGCCCTGGGATTCTGCGATTTCTTGCGGAGAAAAGATATCCCCGGAAATGATCGACACCTCGCCCACCTTCAAAGGGGCGGCGGACTGGACGGGAACTGGGAATAGAAGCAGGAGCAAGATCCAGGCTGTCATGACAAAACTGCCACCCACGCTCCGGGGTGCGTCATTTTGACATGACACGCTCACCGGTCTCTCCCCCAACCTGGGACCAGACCGAATGGTGCGCGGGCTCCACGAGCTCTTTATTTTATTCAAAAACAACAAGTTAAAAATTTCCACCAGATTTTTTTGGTCAATGGGCACAGGCCTTGTAATAGGGAAACCGAAAGCATCAACAAGTGGTCCAGCCGACCCCGATCCTTCGGCGGACCCATTTTAAACACAGCCAAACCAGGAGGACCAGAAATGAATACCCTGATTCCCTTGACCCGAATTTTCGACGCCGCCCTGAACACCAACTACGACAGCGAGCGGGCCCAGACCTTCGGCGTGGTTCCCCGTGCCGACATCAGTGAAGGCGACAAGGAATTCCGCATCACCATGGACCTGCCCGGCGTCAGGGCTGACGACCTGGAGATCAACCTGGAGAACCAGACCCTGACGGTCAAGGCCACCCGGGAGAACTCCATGCCCGAGGGCTTCGAGACCCGGCGTCGCGAGCGTCCCGGTGCCACCCAGTTCGAGCGCAGCTTCACGCTGGGCAACAGTGTGGACCACGACCTGATCGGCGCCAGTCTGGACAAGGGTGTGTTGACCCTCACCCTGCCCAAGAGCGACCAGAGTCTGCCCAGGCGGATCGAAGTCAAGTAAAGGGGCCATCCCCCCTTGAACAACAAACCGGGCCCGGAGTTTCCTCCGGACCCGGTTGTTTTTCCGCAGAAACAGATCAGCGGACCAGAGACATGGCCCGGCTTTCCTGCCACGCCCCCGACTGCACCCGATACAGATAAATGCCCGAAGCCACCGCCCCACCCCGGTCATCGGTGCCGTTCCAGTTCACGTGGTGCATCCCCGCGGCCAGTTGGCCCGAAAAGAGGCGGCGCACCAGGCGGCCCGACACATCGTGAATGGTGACCTGGACCGGCCCGGCTGTGCGCAGCTCGTAGGAAATCACCGTGGCCGGGTTGAAGGGGTTGGGCACGTTCTGGTTCAGACGCAGTGGCGAAGGCAGACCGTCCTCCGGCACCGCCGACATCGAACCCGCCGTGAACTCCAGGCGCCCCAGCAACGAAGGTGTCTTGTCCGCCGCCGCGTACATCCCGGCAAAATGCTGTACTTCGGGCGTGTCGTAAGACTCCAGGTCGGCCTGGAAGCGCGGCGTGATGGTCTGGTAATGCGCCGAGGCGGTCACCGTGAAGGGGCCGGTCCCCATCACCGGAATGCGGTAGTGGATCTGGTCGGCGCCGTTGCCCTCGACATCCTGGTCACGATTGAAATCGGGATCCTCCAGGGCCAGCCCGTAGATGGCCGTGCTGTCGTAGGCGCTGTGGCTGGAGTTGAATCCCATGGGCGGTAGACGATTGTCCTTCAGGAACCTGTTCGCGCGCAGCAGGGTGAAGGTGGGGTTGCCGTACACATCGCCCATCACCGGCTCGTAGATCTGCACCTGGTCGGGCCGAGTTATCAGGTCATGATGGGGTTCGTAGCCCGCATCCAGGCCCACCACTTCGCCCTGTTCATCCCAGCGGCCCGAGTCGAACACGGTGATTCCGTCCTGGTCGGTCACCTGCAGGCGAATCCACAGGCGCCGCAGCGGAATGCCCGTGGGCAGCTTGTGCCCGCAGTGGTTTTCCACCCGCAGATCCACCGCCAGGGTATCTGCACTCAGCTCATACGTGGCCAACAGGCCCAACGTCTGGTTGGCCAGCATGTCTTGCGTGCGTGCCAGCGTGGAATCGAACTGGGCGCTCGTGGCGGTGACTCCCAGAGCCTCGCTGTTGTCCTTGAGGATGTTCAACATGAACGCGTTGGCCCCAGCGAATTCATGCTTGGCAAAGGGTGCGCGCAGAGCGGTGTGCCAGGGCGGCATGGTGCTGATGTCTTGCGCCGTGTCGGCCATGGGCATGTGGCAGGCCTGGCAGGAGACGCCGCTCTCGTTGAAGGTGCTGTTCTTCCATTCCAGGTAGGGCGTCTGCTCGGGGAAGGAACCCGAGAGTTCGCCTTCCTCGTCGACCGAGGCCGTGAACAGTGTATGGCAGGTGGCGCACAGTTCGGATTCGGTCACGTGAGCGCCATACACCGGAGTGAAACCGGTGTGGCTCTGCATGGGCCCGGTCAAGGGAGCGGTGAAGGGACCGTAGATCTGGTGCTCATCATCCAGGCCGAAATTCCCCGAGTAGCTCTCGGGCAGACCGAAGTTGTCGGGCTCCATCTGATGACACAGCGTGCAGCTGACCCCGTCGAGCGCCAGAGGGTCGGCGGCCATCTCGGCGATGGAGTAGCTGCCTGCACCATCGTGCATGGCCTGCTCGCGCCCCAGCGGGGCATGGCAGCGGGTGCAGGTGGCTTCGATGGCTTCCTGATACTGGGGAAGCTCGGCCACCTCGGCCGACACCTTGGCGCGCCAAAGGGGGTCCTTGGCCGAGTTGGCCATCATGGTGCTGCGCCACAGCGTGGGGTTGGAGATATCCACCCCGTTCTCGGTATTGGACACCCCATCGCTGGTGTGACAGGTGGCGCAGTTGCCCGAGCCGGAAAATTCGCTGGAAGTGTTCAGAGGCAAGTCCTGGGCAAAACACAAGCCACCGCACAGGACCCCGGCCAGGGCCCAGACCAACACCATCGTTTTCTTCATGAAATCAATCCGCCTCAGGTAATATCAAGGTACCCCATCACAAGCCCTATTCTCTTTGCGAATGATAACATTTTTTGTCTTGTTTTGAAAGCGGGA
Source organism: Candidatus Krumholzibacteriia bacterium (assembly GCA_036351155.1). Taxonomy (GTDB): domain Bacteria; phylum Krumholzibacteriota; class Krumholzibacteriia; order LZORAL124-64-63; family LZORAL124-64-63; genus LZORAL124-64-63. Next base: position 7,721 of record JAZBOO010000017.1, read on the forward strand.
AATCACCCTGGTGTTCCGTCAACTTGAAAAATCCGGGTTGGAGGGTTCACGAGTGGCCAGATGCTAGGCCCCTGCAACACAGGGGCCTTCAACAATCAGAATTTACCGATACAGGGACCTGATCAGATCCCAGGTCAAAACCGGCGGCTCTTCATCGGGGACATACGAGGCCGCCGACACGGTGAAGGTGACCGGCACACTGTTCTCGATGTGGGATCCGCCGCCACTGTCGGGTGCCCCGAACCAGGCCACCGACCAGGTGTATTCCCCCGGCGTGGTGGGAGCCGTGGCCTGCAGGGCCACGGGGAAGGTCACGGCCGAGCCCGCACCATCGTCGCCGGTTCCCGTAGGGCCGCTTTGCCGACCGACCTCGGTGCCGGCCTGATCGTAAAGCAGCCCGCGCACCCAGCCGCCACGCGATCCACCGTTCAAGGTCACGTTGATGATGGAGCCGGGATCATAGGTCGGCTGATCCGTGGAGGCGGACAGGTTGCCCCGATGCTCGTGGCAGCCGTCGCAGCTGGGCGTGTCATCGGTATGGCAGGTGGCACAGCGCGCCGTATACAGGGAAGATAAGCCTCGGCCCGCTCCTTTTCCCTGGTTCGGAGCCCCCTGCCGTGTTAAAAACCTCTCATGAAACTCATCACCTACCTGCAGGGGGCAGACCCGCGACCCGGGCTGGCCCTGAGCGAAACCGTCGGCATCGACCTGCTGGCGGCCAATCCGTCCCTTCCGGCCAACTGGCACGCCCTGTACAGCAACCTGGATCCGGTGCGGGCGGTGTTCGAGGCCCAGGCCCATCACCTGAGCGCCATGGAAACCCAGCGCCTGGGCGGCGAACCTCTTCCCCTGCCCTTCGTGGATCTGCGTCAGGTGACCCTGCTGGCGCCGGTGATTCTGCCCTCCAAG
>JAZBOO010000018.1:0-2000 GCA_036351155.1 Candidatus Krumholzibacteriia bacterium
CAGCTTGTCCAGAACCGTCCGGGTGGCGTCCATGACATCGACACCCACACCGTCGCCGGGCATCCAACCGATCTTGTACTTGGCCATTTTTGTCTCTCCTTGCGGAAAAGGCAGGTTTGAACGGGACTTTCACCGGCCCCGAAATTCTCCGGGAAAGATATTCACGGAATGGGGAAAAAGCCAAGTTTACCGGCGGGAATTGGGAAAAAAGAGAGTTCTCAACGCAAAGGCTGAAACCGCACGGGCCGCTTGCTGCAGGAGCTGATCATGTTCTCACGCAGGGCCACCCCCTGGGGAGAGTTGGCCATCTGCTCGTGCCGATGATCCAGCTGGTGGGCCAACCCCACCGCGGCGGTGGCAAACGCCAGAGGCACCAGCAAGGGGAGAAATCGTTTCCACCCAGCCCGACTGAGCAGGCCCATGGTGCCGGTGGTCCCGGCGGCCAGAACCACGCAGAAACCCAGGGACGTCAGGTACAGGTGACTGAGGTTGAGCCACTGTCCCTCGTTGGTGGTGCCGGTGAAGGGCAAGACGGTGATGAAGGTCCACGCAATGAAGAACCGGATGGCCTTGCTGCCGAACACGAAGCCGAAGAAGCTGTAGGAAATGATGGAGAGGGTCAAGAACACGCGAATAACCGTGCGCAGCTCGAAAACCCAGACCAGCACCGGATGGGCCGTTTCCAGGATGGGGCTTTGCTGCAACGGAAAGAACATCAGGTTCAGATAGCGGAAAATGTTCTTGAAGCTGATCCAGGTGAAATATTCCTCCTGGCCCGCTCCTTCGAACAGCAGGGGATTCTTGTATCCCCAGTGCCCCTGGGCCAGATGGAAAACGATCCCGAATCCCGCAAACACCAGAAGATCCGGAGACAGGATAGCCCGTCCCCTCCGCCACTTGAAGAAGAACACCTTGTAGGCGACCAGGGCGAGGAGCACGCTGAACGAGGCGGTCTTGGTCAGCCCCGCCAGCAGAAACAGAAACAAACCGAACAGGTAAAGCGGGGACCAAATGCGTCCATCACGCCTGAAATCATTGCGAATGAAAAAGTAGAGAACCAGCAGATGGAGGCCCGCCAGACTGAGGGCCTCGAGCTGGATGATGGACATGAGAATGCGCCCGTAGCTGCCCACCCCCAGGGCGAACAGGATGGCGGCCATGACGGCTAGCCGGATGTTGGGAAAAAGCATGTGGACCAGCATGTAGACCACGAAGGCGTTGAAGGCGTGGATCAGCAGGTTGACCATGATGTAACCGGCCGGTTCCAGCCCGAAGATCTGGTATTCGGCGAGGAAGGCCAGTTGAAGTAACGGCTGGCTGAAATAAAAGCCGATATGGCGAAACATCTCGGTGGGATTCTGGCTGAGCTTGTGGGCTTCGCAGAGGATGTCGGCGTCACCGGCGTCCCAGATGGGGGTGCGCATGAAGTCGCCGAAGGCGGTGAATACGATGATCACCAGCAGGAGGAGGATGGGGCCGTGGATTTTCAGGGTCCGCATGATGGTTTAAAAGAATTCCCCTGGACCCCGCGGGTCCAAATTTGGCGTGCCTCGGAAATTGTTTCTGGCTAAAAAACGCTCAAAAAAGGATATCAAAGGATCAAATATTCCCTCGCCAGGAAAAGTTTGAGGCCGTGAAGAGCCCCCAGGGGCTCCAGAAACAATTTCCGAGGCACACATTATAGCACACAAGAGTGAGGTGGGGGAGTGTATTGAGACACTCTTCCCATTTTCACGATTCTGTGATATACTCAACCCGTCCCCACCTCCCCCGATCCGACGAAGGATCACGCCGCGGATTGGAGGGCCAGAACGGGACGATCGAACCTTTTTCCGGCGGATGCGTACTCTGAAAAGTCGGCTCCGGCAGACAGATCATCGCGCGAAGCACCGAAGTGAAAGGTCCTGAAACACGGAGGCAGGCCTCCTTCACCACGACTGCATGGACCGGCTGGCGACCATTCGCCACGGCCGAACCCTCAACCCTGGGGGAGCGGCGGC
>JAZBOO010000019.1:0-3619 GCA_036351155.1 Candidatus Krumholzibacteriia bacterium
AGGTCGACCCCGTGGGCCAGAACCAGTCGGTGGCCGTCGATTTTCGCCTGGTCTGCGCCACCAATCGTGACCTGGAACAGGAGGTCAAGGCCGGCCGGTTCCGGGAAGATCTGTTCTACCGCATCAACGTCCTTTCTCTGGTCATTCCCCCTCTGCGGGAACGTCCCGGGGACCTGGGTTTGCTGTGGAACCACTTCACCCGTCTGCACGGAGGCGATGGCCTGGAAAGTGCGCCCGACCTGCTGGACGCCCTCGATCAGAGATCCTGGCGCGGCAACGTGCGGGAGCTGAAGAATGTGAACCAGCGGCTGGTGCTGATGCGCAGCGGAGATCGGCTGGAGATGACCGACCTGGAAAGGCTGGCCCCGACCGGCGGCCAGTTGCTGCCGGCCAGTGAGACTGCGATGGAAACCGAACCAGGCCTGCCCCTGGGCCCCTTGCCCGAGGACGGTCTCTCCCTGGTCGCGATGGAAACCGAACTGATCCGGCGTGCCCTGGCCAAGTGTGGCGGCAACCGGAGCAAGACCGCCGCCTATCTGGGCATTGCCCGGCATGTCCTGGTGTACCGCATCGACAAGTACGGGCTGGATTGACCATCACTGGATTGACCATCACTTGCTAGTCGATCGTCGGTGGCATAAGCTCTTCCCGGCCCTTTCTATTGCACCCCCTGACCTGGAGCTTCCCGATGGCCTCGTCCGGTTCCCGCACCGTCATCTATGCCGCCCTGACCGGCAATGCCCTGATCTCGGTGACCAAGCTGGTGGCCGCCGGCATCACCGGCAGCAGCGCCATGCTCAGCGAGGGCATCCACAGCATCGTCGACACGGGCAACCAGGGTCTGCTGCTGCTGGGCCTGCACCGGGGCAAGCGCAAGGCCGACCCCAACCATCCCTTCGGTTACGGCAAGGAGGTCTATTTCTGGTCCTTCATCGTGGCCATCTTGATCTTCGCCGTGGGTGCCGGCGTGTCCATCTACGAGGGCATCCACCACCTGCAGCATCCCGTGGCCATCCACAACCCGAACATCAACTACATCGTGCTGGGCCTGGCCTTCATTTTCGAGGCGGTGCCCTGGACCGTGGCGGTCAAGGAATTCAACAAGACCCGGCGTGGATTGAGCATGATCCAGGCCGTGCGACGCAGCAAGGACCCCTCCACCTTCGTGGTGCTGTTCGAGGATTCGGCCGCACTGCTGGGCATCGTGGTGGCCTTCGTGGGGATTTTGCTGGGGCAGCTGACCGGCGCGCTGTGGCTGGATGGTGCCGCCTCGGTGGTGATCGGCTTGATCCTGGCAGGCACGGCCTGGGTGCTGGCCATCGAGACGAAGGACCTGTTGATCGGCGAAAGCGCCCGACCCGAGGTGGTCGAAGGGATTCGGGCCATGGCCCTTGAGACCGGAGGGGTCGAGAAGGTCAACGAGGTTTTGACCCTGCACATGGGGCCCGAGTTTATTCTTGTGAACCTGTCAGTTGACTTCAGTGATAATCTGGCTGCCGAGGAAGTGGAAAAGGCCGCCGTGCGCCTGACCGCTCGTATCAAGCGGGAGTGGCCCCGCGTCAAGAAAGTCTTCATCGAGGCGGAAGACCTGATCCCCAGCTGATCCTGTACCGGAAAGTGAACATCATGACCTGGAATTTCCTCAGCGCTCGCGGTTTCGCCTGCACCCTCCTGGCCACGGCCTTCTTCGCCATCTCCGGCGCCACGGCCGCCGACCGCATCACCGGACATCCCTTCGCCACCCGCAGCGAGGTGATTGCGCCGCACGTCATGGCTGCCACCAGCCAGCCCCTGGCCACCCAGGTGGCCCTGGACATCATGCGCCGGGGCGGCAGCGCAGTCGACGCCGCCATTGCCGCCAACGCCTGCCTGGGTTTGATGGAACCGACGGGCAACGGCATCGGGGGCGACCTTTTCGCCATCGTGTGGGACGCCAAGACGGCCAATCTGCATGGGCTGAACGCCAGCGGGCGGTCACCCCGCGCCTTGACCCTCGAAGAGTTTCAGCGCCGCGGCCTGGAATTCGTGCCGCCTTACGGCCCCTTGCCCATCTCGGTGCCCGGTTGTGTCGATGGCTGGTTCGCGCTGCACGAAAAGTTCGGCAAGCTGCCCATGGACGAGATTCTGGCTCCGGCGGTGAAGTACGCCCGCGAGGGTTTTCCCGTCAGCGAGCTGATTGCCTACTACTGGGACCTGAGCATTCCCAGCCGCCGCGAATATGCCTTTTTCACCGAGACCTTCACCATCGACGGCCGGGCCCCTCGCAAGGGCGAGATGTGGCGCAACCCCATGCTGGCCAGCACCTTGGAAACCATCGGACGTGAAGGACGAGATGCCTTTTATCAGGGTGAGATGGCCCGCACCATCGCCCGGACCGTGCAGGAAGCGGGCGGTTTCCTGAGCTACGAAGACCTGGCGAGTCACCGGAGCGCATGGGTGGAACCCCTGTCCTCGACCTATCGCGGTGTCGAGGTGTGGGAGCTGCCCCCCAACGGGCAGGGCATTGCCGCGCTGCAGATCCTGAACATCCTGGAAGGGTATCCGGTGGCCGACTGGGGCTTCGGCAGCGAGGAATACATCCATCACTTCGTCGAGGCCAAGAAGCTGGCCTTCGAGGACCGCGCCAGATTTTACGCCGACATGGATTTTGCCGAGGTCCCGGTGCAGGGCTTGATCAGCAAGGAGTACGCGGCCGAGCGGCGCCAGCTGATCACCGAGGACAGCAGTCAGCGCCTGGACGCCGGCCACCCCGCCCTGTACGAGGGCGACACCATTTATCTGACCTGTGCCGACAGTGAGGGGAACATGGTCTCGCTGATCCAGAGCAACTACCGCGGCATGGGCAGCGGGGTGTGTCCCGAGGGGCTGGGATTCAGCCTGCAGGACCGCGGCGAGCTGTTCAGTCTGAAACCCGGTCAGGCCAACACCTACGCACCGGGCAAACGGCCCTTCCACACCATCATTCCCGCCTTCGCCACCCGAGAGGGCCAGCCCTGGCTCAGCTTCGGCGTCATGGGCGGCGGCACCCAGCCCCAGGCCCACGCCCAGATCATCATCAACCTGGTGGACTTCGGCATGAACCTGCAGGAGGCCGGCGACGCCCCGCGCATCCTGCACACCGGCAGCAGCGAGCCCACCGGCACGGTGATGACCGACGGCGGCACCATGTACCTGGAAACGGGCATCGACTACCGCGTGCTGCGCGGGCTGGCCAACCGCGGCCACCAGGTGCAGATCAACGTGGGCAGCTTCGGCGGCTATCAGGCCATCCTGTTTGACAGCGAACAGGGTGTGTACTATGGAGCCAGCGAGTCCCGCAAGGACGGGCAGGCGGCGGGGTACTAGTATGAAAGGTTTGAGCATGAAATTCATGATGATTCTGGCCCTGGTGACCACAGTCTTGGTCCCCACCCACATCCTGGCAGGCGACCAACCCGCCACCCTGGACAGCGTGAGCCAGCAGGTGGCCGACCTGACCAAGCTGGTCGAGAGCTATCGCCACCGGGTGGACGCCCTGGAAAAGAAGATCGACGACGGGTTGTGGTTCGATCGGCTGGGCGATGTCGCCGTGATCGACAAGGTACGCCTGTTTGGCCCTCCGCGCTGGAAGGAAGACAGC
>JAZBOO010000020.1:0-10474 GCA_036351155.1 Candidatus Krumholzibacteriia bacterium
ATCGTAGGCGCCCTGCTGTGCGGTCAGCTCGGGCAGGCGGCTGCTGTACATACCCGCCGAGTCGGTCAGAGGCATGAAGATGATGTCGCGGCCGTCCATGTCGTAGTACTTGGCGGTCTGGATGGCCGACACCAGGTTGCAGATGCTGCTGATACCCAGGAGAGGCAGCTGTTCGATGACGTCGGCGGGGACACCCTTCTCGGCCAGCAGATCATGCCCCTTCTCTTCGTTGAACAGGCGCAGCAGGTCCATGCACTGCTCGTCGTCCACGGCGCTGATCATGTCCGTATTGCGGACGTTGTGCACCCAGGGCACGTGCTTGTCGCCGATGCCCTCGATGCGGTGGCCGCCGAATCCGCAGGAGAACAGAGTGGGGCACTGCAGCGCTTCCACCGCGGTGACAATCATTTCGGGATGCTTGGTCTTCAGGAAATCACCGGCGGCGATGGTGCCGGCCGAACCGGTGCTGGAAATGTAAGCGCCCATGCGCTGGCCGGGCTCGGCCAGCTTCTCATAGAGTTCCTGGATGATGGAGCCCGTCACATTGTAATGCCAGATGGGATTGCCGAACTCGTCGAACTGATTGAAGATCACGCACTCGGGCCGCGTGTTCCGGATTTCCCAGCATTTGTCGTAGATTTCCTTGACGTTGCTCTCGCAACCGGGCGTGGCGATGACCTCGTCCGCCACGTTCTTCAGCCAGTCGAAACGCTCCTGGCTCATTTCCTCGGGAAGAATGGCCACCGACTGGCACCCGAGCAGCTTCGAATCGAAGGCGCCGCCCCGACAGTAGTTGCCGGTGCTGGGCCAGACGGCCTTCTGGGTGGTGGGGTCGAACTGGCCGGTGACCAGCCGCGGCACCAGGCAGCCGAAGGCCGCGCCCACCTTGTGCGCACCGGTGGGGAACCACTTGCCCACCAGACCGATCACCCGTGCGTCCACACCGGTCAAGGACGAGGGAAACTCGATCCAGTTGCCATCGTTGAACAGACCGGTTTCCGGGTCGTTCTTCCACGTGATGCGGAACAGGTTCAGCGGGTCGAAATCCCACAGCCCCACCTTGGTCAGCTTTTCTTTGATGTCGGCGGGAATCAGCGAGGGGTCCTTCATCATGGCCAGGGTCGGAATGATGATCCCTTTCTCCTTGCAACGCGCAGCAGCCTTGGCAACAACGTCTTCATTGATCTTGCTGAGGGTCATGTCCATGGGTTTCTCCAAGCGTTTCCAGTTTATGCCGGCCTCGAAATCGGCCGTTTCGACCTTCAAGAACAGGGACTTCTTCACCTTGTTAATTAATATGTCATGTTTCGGCCAGCAGGTCCACAACTTTTTTGTATTTTATAAAATTTTTGTACTCGTTTATTTTGCAATACCTTAAGTGGTTGATATATTGTTCAGCCCCACGGACCTGGCCCCACCTGCCAATTTATCGGCAACCGGTGCACTCGTTTCTTGCCGCTCACCGGGCCGGAGCTTAATTTTCGGCGGAGATCCCCTGCTGGGCCCCGAGCCGCACCTGCAGCTTGCGGGCCACCCCCTGACCGGAAGGGTGAGAGTTGTCCCACGACCGCGCGCGCATCACTTTCGAAGGCAAAACCATGGAGTGCCGGGCCGACACCACGGTGGCCGTGGCCCTGTGGGAGAACGGCATCCGCCACCTTTCCCATTCCCACAAGTACGGCAACCACCGCGGCCTGACCTGCGCGCGGGGCCATTGCACCGCCTGCTTGATGCGGGTCGACGGGATTCCCAACGTGCGCACCTGCGAGCTGCCGATCCAAGACGGCATGAAGATCGAGAAGCAGGATGCCGGCGCCTTCTACGCCCCGCCCATGCAGAAGATGCTGAGCATCGGCGGCCGACTTTTTCCCGTGGGCTTTTATTACAAGTGGTTTACCAAGCCGGTTCCGGTCAGCCGCCTGTTCCTGGACACCATCCGCCCCTTGACCGGGGTGGGCCGTCTGCCCGAAAAAACCCACTTGCCCGAGCTGCCGGCCGCCCCCGAGGGCGACGATCCCGGCACCGCTCCAGCTACCGACCTGGGGCGCATCGACACCCTGATCATCGGCGCGGGTCCGGCCGGTCTGGAGCAGGCCCTCGAGGCCTCGGGTCAGCTGCTGGTGGTGGACGATCATGCCCAGCCCGGTGGACAGCGCTACCTGACCCTGAAAGAGCTGAACGGCCCCGATGGTCCCAACCTGGACCGTTTCCCGGTTCTGGCCGCCGCCTGGCGCAAGCTCGATCCCCTGGTCCAGCGGTTCCAGGCCGAACGCGGCACCGACTTCCGCGGCGGAGCCAAGGCCATCGCGGGTTATGCTCCCAGCGGAATCCTGCTGAAGGACCAGAACACCCTGCTGACGGCGACCTTTGGCCGACTGGTCTGGTCCGCCGGTGCCCTCGACACCCTGGGACTCTTCCCGGGCAACGACACCCCCGGCCTGATCGGCCCCCGCGCCCTCTACCGCCTGCTGACCCGCGACGGCATGGACGTCCAGAACAAGCGTGTCCTGCTGGTGGGCAGCGGGCTGGACCTCTGGCTGTCGGCGGCGGTCCTGGCCCATCGCGGGGCCGTGGTCAGCCTGGTGGTCACCGGCAGTGGCTGGCAGTCGGAAGTTTCGGCCGCCGTGGACCTGGGCTGGCAGCTCACCACGGGGCTGCAGCTGGCCGAGGTCAAGCCCCTGGGTCACAACCGAATCGAGGCCGTGTTCACCCCCGGGCGCACCTCGCCGGGGCCCGCGGACAGCCAGCTGAGATTGCAGGCCGACTTCGCTGTCATTTGCCAGCGGGGCAAGCCCACGTATGACATTCCCTACCAGCTGGGGGCCGACATGGTCAACCAGCCGGCGCGCGGTGGATTCACCTCCCCCGAACCCGAGGTGGAGCTAAGCGGTGGGTCCACCATCGCCTTCCACGGCGAAGCCGCCGGTCTGCTCCCCGTTGATATGGCCACCCTGTCGCCCACATCGGAGATCCCATGATCCGCCCCAAGACCTTCCTGTGCCGTTGCGAGGACGTCACCCTGGACGAGTTTCGCCAGGCTTTCCGTGAGGGCTTCTCCGAGATGGAATCGCTGAAGCGCTACACCGGCGTGGGCACCGGGTTCTGCCAGGGCAAGGGCTGTCTCAGCGAGGCGGCCTGCGAGCTGGCCGAGCTGCGCGACCTGGGGCCCGACCAGATCCGCCTGACCAACATCCGGCCTCCTGCCGAGTCGATGACCTTCGGTCAGCTGGCGGCCCTGGACATCCCCGACCCTGCTGAACAGCCGGAGGTGGAATCATGATCCCCTTGTCCCAGGGACAGGTTCCCGGCACCGCCGATGCGGTGATCATCGGCGCGGGCATCAACGGTCTGGCCACCGCCTACGAGCTGGGCAAGCTGGGCCTGAAGAACATCGTCGTGGTGGAAAAGAGTTACATCGGCAGCGGCTCGACCGGCCGGTGCGGCGGCGGCATCCGTCAGCAGTGGACCACCAGGGAGAACATTCGCCTGGCTCAGGAAAGCGTGCGCATGTACGAGGACATGTCCGCCATGCTGGGCTATCAGGTGTTCTTCCGCCAGGGCGGCTACCTGATGATCACCGAGAGCGAAAAGGATCTGCCGGCCTTGAAGAAAGCGGTGGAGCTTCAGAACCAGTGCAACGTGCCCACCGAGTTCCTGCAGCCCGAAGACTGCTTGCGCATTGTTCCGGACCTGAACATCAGCAACCTGAAGGGCGCCACCTTCTGCCCCAAGGACGGCACGGCCTACCCCTTTGCCGTGGTCTGGGGCTATGCCAAGGCGTGCCACAAGATGGGCGTGAAAATATTCATCCGGACCGAGTTGACGGGGATCAACACCGACGAGGGCCGCATCCGGGGCGTGGAGACCGACCGCGGGCCCATCAGCACCCCCATTCTGATCAACTGCGCCGGCCCCTGGTCCCGTCACATCGCGGCCCAGGTGGGTGTGACTTTGCCCAACCGCCAGGAGCGCCACGAGATCATGGTCAGCGAGTCCATGAAACCGTTCCTGGACCCCATGGTGATCTCCATCACCAACGGCATCTATTTCAGCCAGAGCATGCGGGGGGAAATCGTGGGCGGCATCGGCGACCCCGCCGAGCCCCACTGGACCCAGCCCGAGCAGTTCGACACCCGCAGCCAGCTGCGGTTCGCCGTGCGCTTTGCCAAGGCCTTGACCGGCTACTATCCACGGGCTTCACGGGTACGCATGATGCGTCAGTGGGCCGGCTTGTACGACGTGACCCCGGACCACCGCCCCATCCTGGGCGGCGTGGAGGGGCTGGACGGGTACTACCACATCTGCGGGTTCAGTGGGCACGGTTTCATGCTCGGTCCGGTCACCGGCCAGCGCATGGCGCGGCACATCACCACCGGGCAGCCGGACGACATCATCACCAGCCTGTCCCTGGATCGGTTCGAAAAGGGTGAAATCCAGGCCGACGCGTTCGTGGTGGGCTAAACCATCAGGGGCTGGGGACCAGATCGGCCAGAGCGTCTTCGACCTCGCCGTACTCGAACTTGAAGCCGCCCGCCTTCAACACGTTGGGCACCACCCGCTGGCTGGCCAGCAGGATGGCGGCCTTTTCCCCCAGCAGCATTTTCAAGGCGAAGGCCGGAGCCGCCATGAACGAGGGCTTGCCCAGCCGGCGCCCCAGGGCCTGGGCAAATTCCTTCTGTCGCGGCGGCGTGGGCACCGAAGCATTCAGGGCCCCCGAGAGCTGCTCCTGATCCAGGCAGAACATAAAGACCCGCACCAGATCATCGATGTGGATCCAGGGAAAGTACTGGTTGCCGCTGCCCAGCGGCCCACCCAGGCCGAACTTGTAGGGCAGCATCATCTTGGGCAGGGCACCCCCCTCGGCTGCCAGGACCACCCCGATGCGCACCAGCACCACCCGCACATGCTCGGACTCGGCCTGCTGCGCCGTGTGCTCCCACTCGCAGGCCAGACGCGCCAGGAACCCGTGGCCCGACTGGCTGTCCTCACCCAGGGCCCGGTCTTTCCCGTCGCCGTAGTACCCCGTGGCCGAGGCGCTGACCAGAACCGCGGGCGTCTCCCGCTCCTCCAGGCCCTGCACCAGGTTGAAGGTCGTCGACAGGCGCGAGCGCCGGATCCGCTTCTTCTTCTTCTTGGTCCAGTAGCCGTCTCCCACCGAATCGCCGGCCAGGTTGACCACCGCATCGCAGGAGGCAATGGCCTGTTGCCACTCCCCCGGCACCACGGCATTACCCTCGATGAGCTCCACCGCTTCGGGCAGAATGGACGCGGCCGACGCGGCATTGCGGGTCAAGCCCACCACCTGGTCGCCTCGCTCCAGCAGGCGGGCAATGAGATGACGGCCCACCAATCCGGTGGCTCCGGTGACGAAGATTTTCAAGCTGATTCCTTTCCCGCAGGGTCCTCGGTGATCCGGCCAGGATAAGCCAGGCCGCACCGGGTGTCCACCGGTCTGGTGAAAGTTGATTCGCAGGACAAAAGGCGTATTTTTCCGGGAACAAGCTGGCAGCTCACGCGGGGCCGCCCTTTCCGATGACCGGGAGATGACATGGAATACCAGAATTTCGACGTGGAGATTGCCGAAGGATGTGCCCGGGTGAATCTGGCCGGGCCGGGCGCCCCGGATCTGGCCCACCTGTGCGACGAGTTCACCGACCTGATGCTGCGGCTGGAAAAAGACACCGCCGTGCGGGTCATTCTCCTGATCGACGGGGACCATGCCTTTGACCTGCACCACAGCATGGACAGCCTGGCCGACCAGTTCCAGTCCGAGGGCGGATTCGAAACCCTGGCCGCCGATGAGGAAATCGGACGGCGCATCGTCACCTTGATTGCCGAGTGCCCCAAACCCGTGGTCGCCGCCACCCGCGGCGACATCCGCCACGCCGGCTTCGGGTTCTACATGGCGGCCGACATCAAGCTGGCCACACCGGAGGCCACTTTCACGGCCCCCGACATCATGGGCGGATTGATGCCCGGCTGGGGCCTGTCCCACACCCTGCCCCGGCTGGTGGGCCCGGGCCGCGCCCTGGAACTGCTGTGGTCCCGCCGCAGCGTGCTGGCGGCCGAGGCCTACACCCTGGGCCTGATCGATCGTCTGATCGACGGCGAGGTCTGGGAAGAGGAAATCGAGCGTCTGATCGAGCGCCTGCGCAGCCTGCCGCAGCCGGTGGTCAAGCTGACCAAGCTGGGCGTGCAGCAAGCAGCCCAGCTGGACGCCACCACCATGCTTTCGTTTGACTGGGAAGGACAGCAGCAGTGCTGGTCCTCGCTGGAAACCGGTGAGGGACTGCGAGCCCGGCAGGAAGGGCGCATCCCCCGCTTCGACACTCCCCTGAGCGACGAGGAGGACTGACATGGGCCTGACCATCATCGAGAAGATCATCAGCCAGCACTGCGGACAGACCGTCAAGCCCGGCGACATCGCCGACGTGGAGATCGACGTGCGCGCCGCCCGCGACTTCGGCGGGGCCAACGTGGTCAAGAATCTGGAGGCCGCCGGCCTGCAGGTGGCCGACCCGGCCAAGACCGTGTTCACGTTCGACTGCAACCCCGGCGGCAGCGATCAGGGCTATGCCGCCAACCAGCAGCTGTGCCGCACCTACGCCCGCGAAACGGGTGTGGGCCTGCGGGACATCGACCAGGGCATCGGCACCCACGTGGCCATCGATGACGGTCTGGTGGGGCCCGGCACCACCTTCGTCTCGACCGACAGCCACGCCAACATCATGGGCGCCGTGGGCGCCTTCGGGCAGGGCATGGGCGACCAGGACATCGCCGCGGCCTGGGCCCACGGCAAGGTCTGGTTCAAGGTCCCACCCACCAAGAAGGTCATCCTCAACGGCCGACCCGGCCCGGCGGCCACGGCCAAGGACATCACCCTGAAGATGGCCGCCGAGCTGGGCGCTGCGGGCCTGCTGGGCTGCGCGGCCGAGGTCTACGGCGACTGCGTGGATGATCTGTCGGTGGCCGACCGCGTGACCATCGCCAGCATGGCCACCGAGATGGGCGGCATCATCATGCTGTTCACGCCCAACCAGGCGGTGCTGGATTTCTGCGCCCAGGCCAGCGGCCGCAGCTGGGAGCCCATTGCCGCCGATGCCGACGCCGTCTACACCGAGACCATCGAGATCGACATCGACGGCCTGGAGCCCATGATCGCTCAGCCGGGACACCCGGACGACGCGGTGACCGTGAGTCAGGTGGCCGGTAAAAGGGTCGATTCGATCTTCATCGGCAGCTGCACCAACGGACGCCTCGAGGATCTGCAGGCCGCCGCGCGGGTGCTCAAGGGCAAAACCATTGCCCCCGGCGTGGTGCTCAAGGTGGTGCCCTCGACCCGGCAGGTCTGGGAAAAGGCCTTGGCCGAGGGAGTCATCGCCGACCTGATGGCCGCCGGCGCCCTGGTGGGCAATGCCGGCTGCGGCGGCTGTGCCGCGGGACAGATCGGTCAGAACGGCCCCGGCGAGGTCACCATCTCCAGCGGCAACCGGAACTTCGCGGGCAAGCAGGGCAAGGGCGAGGTTTACCTGGCCAGCCCCGAAACCTGTGCGGCCTCGGCCCTCGCCGGAGTGATCGCCCGCAAGGACGCCATGCCCGAGCCCACCGGCCCCTACCAGCCCACCCGGGCGGCAGCCACCGTGGGTACCGGAGCCATGGGGACCAAGGCGGCCGTCGTGACCGGCAACAAGCCCACCGTTCTGCACGGGCGGGTCTGGCTGGTGGCCGAGGACAACATCGACACCGATATGATCTTCCACAACCGGCACCTGGCCATCACCGACCCGGCGGAGATGGGTCAGTACGCCTTCGGCAACCTGCCCGGCTGGGAAGATTTTCCCAAGAAGGTTCAGCCTTCGGACCTGGTGGTCACCGGCCCGAACTTCGGTTGCGGCAGCAGCCGTCAGCAGGCCGTGGACTGCTTCAGCAACCTGGGTGTCAGCGCCCTGATTGCCCCCAGTTACGGGGCCATCTACGAGCGCAACGCCATCAACGCGGGCATGCCCGTGGTGGTGGGCGACCTGCTGAACGCCGGGCTGGAAAACGGTCAGGAGATCACGCTGGATCTGGAAACCGGCCTGATCACCTGGGAGGGCGGCCAGCACCAGGCCGAGCCATTCAGCGCCGTGCAGATGGAGATCTACCAGCGGGGTGGCTTGCTGGCCTGATCTCCCGTCTGGGACAAAAAATGGCCGCTTCCCGAGAGGGAAGCGGCCATTTTTCTTGGGCCAATAGGCCTTGCCCGAATTACCGGTACAGGCTCTTCAGGTTGTCGAAGCTCGTGCCCTCGGTGGCCACGGGCTCTTCGGAGCCGTTGGTCACCAGCACGGGCTCGCCAGGAGCGGTCGAGTTGTTGGCCGGAATCAGGACACCGGCGCTCAGGAACGCAGGGGCACCCTCCACGCTGGCGAAATACACGGGATCCAGGTACAGCTCGCCGGGAATGCTGACGTCGGTCACGATGACCTGGGCCTGCATGACCATGACACTGCCGTTCTCGACCATCACGGGCTCGGCGAATCCGGCGATGACTTCACCGAAGCGGACGCCCACGTTGACGGTGTTGACGGGGAAAGAGATGGAGGCGTAGGACATGACCATGCCGCCTTCGGCGGTCAGCTTGCACTCGAACCCCTTGACCGTGTCGACGGTCAGGTTGGTCAGGACAACGTAGATGTCCTTGGCACCGACCACACCGTCGTTGTTGATCAGGGTGGTTCCGGCCTCGTCAAAGTAGACGCCGATGTTGTTCTGGTAGGCCGTCTGGGCGAAGGCCGAGCCGGCGGAAACCAGAGCAATCAGGGCGAAAACAAATACCAGCTTCTTCATTGTTGCTTCTCCTCGGATGTTGGGATTGTTCGGGATCGCCTGGGGGAGGGCTACCCTGTAAACACGTTGATCGTGATGTAAGTAATTATAGCACAATCAATCGCGCTTTTCACAAAATTTCCAATCAAACTCAGTTGTTTTTTGAGAAAAACAAAACCTCCGGCGAAACCGGAGGTTCAAAAACAATCAGAAATATACTTTTATTTGACTCCATGCAGAAAATCATGGAGACATCTCACGAAAACGGGACAGATTGCTAGGCGACCTGCTTCCGCGCAATGAAATTGGCCAGGTTCTCCACGGAATCCAGGTTCTCGGGAATCAGTTCCTCGTCTTCCACCGCCAGACCAAAATCGCCCTCCAGGAAAGCCACCAGCTCCATGACGCCCACCGAATCGATGATGCCTTCGTCCAGCAGACTGATGGTGTCGCTGGTCAAGGGGCTCGCATCCCCGAAAAGGAAGTTCTCGACGATGTATTCCCGGACTTTCGCTTTCAATTCCATGTCCTCAAATCTCCCTGCCAGATAGGTGAATGGTCATCAATTGTCGGGGGCCTCCCGCCAGACAATATCATCGGCACCCAAGCCGGTGGCCTGAATCCGATTTTCGAAACCCGCCCCGAAATCTTCCTGCAAGAGCCGCCCGCTCAGAACGGCCACGAAGGTCATGTTGTCCCGGACGCTGGTGAGCCGGCCGGCCCGCCACTTCCGCAGCAGGGCGGCCACTTTCCCGGATTGCCACAGCGCGCCCTGCCCCTCCTGGACCGGGTCCAGAAACTCCGCCACCAGGTCTTCCCCTGCCGGCGTGGCGAAACTGGCGCTGTCCGGAGCCCGATAGGGCTGTTTAGGCCGTAAAAGAATGTCCTGAGGCAGCAAATCCGCAACACTCATTTTCAGCAAAGCCTTCTCGACCAGAGACTGCAGCTTGACGGAAGCGGGCAAGGTGCCGGCAAAATCGGCCAGGTGATGGTCCAGGAACGGAAACCGCCCCTCCACGCTGTTGCCCATGAGCATGCGGTCGCCCTGGCTGCTCAGCAGGTAGCCCGCCATGAAGGTGGTCATCTCCAGATACTGGGCGCGCGACACCGGTCCCCAGTCGGAAAAAGCCGCCGGCAAGCTGGCCGCCAAACGCTCCTCGGCCCGGATCACCGCTCCTGGGGAAATCTGCTCAGGATCCAGGAAAGCCGCCACCCCGCTGGTGTTGTTCCAGCGCGGGCGGTGGGAGAAGAAGGGGTCGTCGGGCCTGTCCAGGCCCACACCGTAGAACTTGCGCAGGAACTGGGGCGGCGACTGAGCCAGGTACGGGTACAGCCGCGTCAAGAGCTGCGAGCGCGCCTGGCTGGCTGGCTGCCGGCTCCAGAAATTGCGCACCTTGGCCTCGCGGAAAATATTGTAGCCGGCGAAGACCTCGTCGGCCCCTTCGCCGGTCAAGACCACCTTGAACTCCTCGGACCGGGCCAGCTGGCTCAGCGCGTGCAGAGGGGCCGGCGCGGTGCGCAGGATGGGTGTTTCCGCGTGCCACACCACATCGCGAAAGCGGCCGGCGATATCCTGGCCATCCACCTTCACCGTCACATGCTCGGTGCCGATGTGCTTGGCCATCGCGTACTGCCAGCTGGTTTCGTCGTAGTCGGGGTCGGCAAA
>JAZBOO010000021.1:0-16001 GCA_036351155.1 Candidatus Krumholzibacteriia bacterium
CTTCAGGAGGAGCATTCTTGTCCACCGAATCGCCGCAACCAGAGAACACCAGGGTCAGAATCAGGGCCAGCACACTGTAAATACGCATCGCAAACCTCCTGGCCGGATCATAGCACGGCCACGGGCGAAGACCAGCCCGAGGTCCGGGGAATGTCATTTGTTAACCGGGAAAAGATGATGGGCGCGTGACAAGGGACCTTGCCAGGTTCAAACTCGGGTGAGCAGGTCAGGAAGCCTTGCGCTCAAGCATTTCGGCAATCCACACCTTGATGATGGACTGACGAGTCACACCAACTCTCTTCGCTTCGCGGTCGAGCGATTCGATCATCCACGTGGGAAAGTCCACATTGATGCGCTTCGTTTCCTGATTCAACCTGCGAGCTTTCGAAGTATCCAGTTCCGAAGTGATGTCTCCACCACTCTCGAATTTCTTGTCAAAATCGCTAGCCTTCATAAATCCGAACCTCCTCTTTTCGGGAACGAATTCGAACTCCACTTCGCCCCCTGATGAGTTTAGGTATAATTTATATACCTTTTTGAATCCTGTCAACTATAAATACGAGATCAAAAACACTTTTTGTCTGAAACACTTTTCGCAAAACTCCTGGACAACCTCCGGACCACCGGAAGAAAATGGGCAAGGTATTAAGACCTTTTTACAGCAGGAGGCCCCGGATGAATGACAAAACTGACAGGCGCAACGCTCTCGGCATCTTGAAGCTGGCCGCCCAGGGTGAAGAGGATATCCGCAAAGGGAAGGCCAGTCCGCAGGACGAGGTTTTCGCCAGGATCAAGAAAGGGCTCACGCAAAAATGACCACTGCGCGCGAAGTTTTGCGGACTCCAGCGCCGCAACATCGCAAACCTTCTGCTAGCCCGACTCCTCCGCTGATGTCAGCGCAACAGGACAACTCGCCCGGCAGTGTCTCCGTCTTTTGACACCAGACGGATCAGGTAAACCCCCGACCCCAGCTCCTGCCCATGATAGTCCCTCCCATCCCAGACAACCTGGTGCTGGCCGGCACTGAACCACGCCTCGACCCTTGCCCATGTCAGGGATGTGACCGGTGACTTGGCATGGTGCCAGCTAGTGTTGTTGTCAAACTGGCTCCACAGCGCCGGAGGCGGAAGCTTTCCTTTTCAACCCCTTGACATTATATCCGATTGGGCATAATGTGACTCCGTGAATCCCCACGACAAACATGTCGTTTGGCTCGGTGGGGAAATCAAATCTCCCCCCATGAGCAAGGAAGCTCGACTGAAAGCAGGCTTCCTGTTGCGCCAAGTTCAGGGTGGGGAAACCCTGGCGATGCCGGATTCAAAACCCATGCCCTCCATTGGCTCACATTGCCACGAATTGAGGGTGCAGGACGGGAGTGAATCGTGGAGGTTCATCTACAGAATGGACCCCGGAGCCATTATCCTGGTGGATGTGTTCTCCAAAAAGACCCAGAAAACCCCAAAAAGGGTGATCGATACATGCAAGGCCCGGCTGAAGGGGTTCGATGCTGAGCGAAAGGGTAGATGAAATGGACAGCAAAACCAAAAAGCGCCTTCAGGACAAAGGTTGGGTCTTTGGTGATGCCGCTGACTTTCTTGAACTGTCGCCCGAAGAAGCCAGAATCATTGACCTGAAACTCGCTCTTCGGGCCAGTATTCGTGAGGAGAGAACCAAGCAGGGGATGACCCAGGCCGAGCTGGCCAAAGCCATGGGATCCAGTCAGTCACGAATCGCCCGGATTGAGCGCGGCGACCCGTCCGCCAGTTTGGATTTGCTCCTGAAGGCACTCATGGCCCTGGGGATGTCCAACAAGCAGATTTCCAAACTCATGGAGTAGACCCCATCATCGCAGACCTTCTGCTGGCCCGACTCCTCCGCTGACGTCAGCGCAACAAGACAACCCGCCGAGATGTGTCCCCCACCCTCGACACCAACCGGATGAAGTAAACCCCCGACCCCATGTCCTGCCCCTGATCATCCCTCCCATCCCAGACAACCTGGTGCTGGCCGGCACCGAACCAGGCCTCGGCCAGGGATCGGATCTTCAAACCCCGCAAATCATAAACCCCCATGCTCACCTGGCCGGAGTTCACCAGTTCAAACGAAACCGTGGTCCTGGGATTGAAGGGATTGGGCGCGCAGGACAGGCCCACGCCAAGCGCCAGCGGGGCAGGCTCGACCACTCCGGTCAGACCCCCGCAATACTCGTACGCCCCACGATCGATGGCCGCGCCGCACCAGCGGGGATGTCCCGCCAGGTCTTCACTGGCCAGCTGAACGGAAAGGGCATGGTCCAGGCCGCGGTCAATCCCGGGCGAACCGGCGGTGAGCTGGTAGGGAGCTGTTCCCTGCCCCGCCCAGCCCGGATCCTGGTCCACGTTCGTCGCGTTGCCCGCGTAGCTTTCCAGGTTGTTCCCGAAGTTGTAAAAATCCTTGGTCTCGACCACCTGGGCGCCGGAATAGTGGTTCGTTATGTTGTTCCGGATAATGTTGTTGATCAGGGGAATCTTGCCGTTGAAGTTCTCGACCGCCCCGCAGACGAAGAAGGCGCTCTCCTCCTCGCACACATTGCCCACGATGGTGTTGTTGATAAGCTTGGGGTAGCTGTAGACGCTGAACAGGGCGCTGCCGCGCAGGGAAACCACATTGTCCCGGAACAGGTTGCCTGCCAGGACTGGCGACGCCCCGTATCCCACATAAACCGCGCCGCCATAGACCGCCCGGTTCCCGCGTAAATCGCAGCTGGCCACCGCCACCTTGTCGACACCCACGAAGGACACGGCCCCACCCGTTTCCGGACGCATGGTGCCCCCAGTGGCTCCGGCTCCTCGGTCTTCCCCGGCTCGCGCCACGGCCCCTTCGAAGAGACAATGTTCGAGGCGCGACCAGCCCAGCTGTGCCGGAATATTGTGGAAATCGACGCCATCCCAGCCCTCGGCTGCGAAACCCGCAGCCGGCCGGAATGCAATGCGCTGTTCAGGCTCCCCCACGGCCCACAACCGACCGTTAACCAGAACACGATAAAACCCCGCGAACTCGACAATTGTGCCCGGCGCAATGGTCAAGGTGGCCTCGGCTTCCACCAGCACATCTCCGGTCACCCGCACCACATCTGCGGCCCAGGTGGTGGGTTCAGAGATGGCTCCCGCCACGGTGATGTAGGACCCCGACAGCACCGCCCCAGGGTCCGGCGCCACCCCCTGGCTGGGTGCAGAAGGAGCACTTGCCGGCCCCGTCACGCTCTGGCAGCCATACCCTTCGGCATCGAAGCCCGGTTCCACGCGGAAATCGAGGTTTTCGGGATCTCGCAGCCTCACTTCCACCCCGACGATGTTGTTCCAGGGAGCCGAACCGGCTTCCCGCCATTCCTGGGGAATGACTCAGCCGTATTCTCACAAGAAGGAATAGTGATGCAGCGGAATGGGGTTCAGATCGGGGTCCCCGTAGTAGGTCCAGTTGTCCCGCACATCGGGCAGACCATAATCACCGGTCTGCACCGAGGCGGCGATGGCCGTTCCGGTGGGAATCAGATCGCCGGCCACCCCGTTGGTGGGGATGTAGTCGAGGCCCGTGTCCTGCGTGTCGATGATGAGGTTGCGCTCGACGGTGATCCCTTGCCCCGCACCCTGCAGCCTGACCCCGTAATCGTGGGCTTGATAAAACGTGACAAACTTGACCGACCCGGTGGGGCGAATGCTGAGCCCTGGATCGTTGTCTCCCCGAAACCGGATATTCCCGTTGATGATGATGCAGTCGGAGATATCCATTCTGTTGTCGCAATAAGACAGGCAGATCTGTTCGCCCTGCAGGTCGAGCACCGCGCCGTTGCCCACGATGCGTACATCGGCCCCCTCTTCTTCCATGATGAAGCGGTTGGATACCGGGCTGAAGACACGCCCGACCAGCAGGCCTCCGGTGTAGGTGACCCCGTTCTCGAGTTCAACATAACGGTCGTAGCCATTGGCTGCGGGGGCGGCCTCGTAGGCTTCCTTGAGGGTGATGGCCGGCGACTGCGCCACAAGGAAGGTCATCACAAAAAGCAGGGCGAGATAAACCGAGCGCAAGTCATTCTCCAGGGCTGCAGAAGCAAGCTGAACTGTTGTTCCCACTCAATTATACACGTTCCCCATGAGGAATTGTAAGTGAAAGAGGGCAACCATTTCCGAGAGTTTTCGTCTGTACAAGCGGTCCCCAACGACCCCCAACCCCGGAGAGTTACGATGTTCCGCGCGTTAAACCTTCTCGTAGTTCTTCCCTTGCTCATTCTTGGCATTTCCACCCCAGCCCCGGCGGGTGCACCAAGCATCGCCAGCGGCGCACAGCCCCGCGATGGGATAAAGCACCTCCAGCTGGAAGAGCTGTGGCGTGCGGGCGGCGAGGACGACGAACTGTTCTTCGGCCTGGTGGCCAAGGTGGCCACCGACCGGGAAGGTCGCGTGTACATACTCGACTCGCAGACCTGCCAAGTTCACATGTACAGCCCGGAGGGCAACTTGATCCGCACCCTGTTCCGCGAGGGAGAAGGTCCGGGCGAGGTGCGCCAGGCGCGCGACATGTTGATTCGCGGTGACGGCCGCATCGGGGTCATCCAGGAAATTCCAGGCACCGTGTCCTATGTGTGGCCTGACGGCACGCCGGCCGGACGCGTACAATTGACAGGGCCTGAAGGCGGCGTGGTCAATCTGACCTCTTGCGGAGGTCGTGATGACATCGTGCTGGTGGCCGGCAACCACAGCCGCGAGGGCCGCGCCCCGGAAATCCGCGAACGCGTCAATTGTCTGGAACGGTACGATGACGAAGGTCAGCTGATGGCCCGATTCGAGAAGAATGTGGCCGAGTATGATTTTGCCGACTTCCACTTTCGCGAGGACGACCACCTGCCCCCGTTCTGGTTCACCTACGATGTGGACCGTCAGGGCAGGATCTACTCCATCAGCAACCATACCGACTACGCGATCAACGTGCACCAGTCGGACGGCCAGCTCCTGCACATCATCACCCGTGACTACCCTCAGCAGGAGCGGCCCAAGGATGCCGTCCGCCGCCTCGAGCGCATGGTGGAGTCGGCCTTCAACGGCGTGCCTTTTCAGCCCACCATCCACATCAACAATACCGAATCGCCGTTCGCCTATTTCCAGCGTGCGCTGCAGGTTCATGAGAACGGAGATCTGTGGGCCTTGACGGCCGTGGGTGCCCGGCCCGAAGAGCCCGGAGTGATGGCGGTGTTCGATGTGTTCAATCCCGAGGGCCAGTTCATCCATCAGGCCGCCCTGCATGCCGATCATGATGGGCGCGAAGTGGGGATCTTCCTGGCCGGATCCGACCGCATCCTGGTGGTGCAGGGGTACATGGATTCCCTGGCGGCCCAGTTCGGCAACGGCACAGCAGTGGCGGACGAGGGTCACGAACCCCAGGTGCCCGAGGTGGTGTGTTACCGGGTGAATTAGAACAAAATACCATCACCACCGCTTCATCGCAGCTCCCGCACCACCGCGCCCTGGGTCGTGAACGAGATGCCCTGTTGACCAGCGGTGGAGATCATCAAGGCCTCGATGATGGGCCGAGACACCCGCGCTTCCGCCTCCCATTTCACCAGGAAGTTGGCCCCGGCCCCGCCGGACCGGTCCTTGTCCGGAACCACAAACTGCCGGGTCGACAGCGGCGGCAGAACCACGCTCTCGTCCAGGAACTCCCGGACCAGCTTTCCCTCGGTGTCGAAGTAGGACACGGCGGAGATCTCGATGCTTTCGCTCAGATCGATGTTGTGGATTCTCAAGGTTGAAGTCAGCAGGTATTCCCTGTCACCTTTCTGGTGCAAGGCACTGGAGAAAATGGGCACATAGACAAGTTCCCCGGCAATGCTCCTCGGATTGGAAAATGAGGCCAGGGCCTCCCGGTCCACGTCGGCGCCCTGCGACATGTTTTTGGATTTCCGATTATCTTCCCTGCCACACCCCGCCAGCACGAGGGCCCCCATGACCAGCAACCCAACGATATAAGACCTGCGCACCAATGATTGACTGAGCATATGATACTCCTGTGCTCTGCTGAATTTGGCCATGGTTTAGTCAAATGGGATTGTATCTCCTGGTGTTTCCTGGTTCAACTCATTGCTCATATTCCATGGTCGGCTTCGCACCCAGGAAGCAACGGAGTACCCCCATGGCCACGATCCATCTGGCCAACCGGATGCCCGGCCGGAAGTAAAAAGCCGGTCCGGGCCTAACCCGAACCGGCCGTACAGCTGGTAGCTTTCTCTAGTTCACCGTTTCCTTCGCCTTGATTTGCGCCAGCATTTCGGCGCCCGTAGGACTCTCCGGGTTCAGCTCCAGAGACTTTTCATACATGGCAATGGCTTCCATGTTATCGCCCATGGCATACAGGGCTTCGCCCAGGCTGTCGTACACATTCCACGAATCCGGAAACAACTCCACGTTGATGCGGAACATGGTCACTGCCTGTGCCGGCCGATCAGTTTGCAGGAAGTGATAACCATAAGTGTTGATCTGGGATTCCTGGAAGTAATGGGTCGGTTTGTCGGCCTTGTGCTGGGCCACGATATTCCGGATGGCAGACTCGTCAGCCCCTTCCTCCAGCAGAGCAAAGAGGGCCGGAGCCGCAGCCTCCTGGCCGGTGACCGCAGCCCACATCTCGGTCATGGTGGTGGTGTTGTTCCCCTGGCTGCAGCCCGGGCTGTCCACCAGCTCGGGAAAACGATCAGCCAGGGTGTAGCTGGTGAGATACTCGGCAAGGCTGGCATGGTCCAGGGCGGCCTGGTGGGCGCCTTCCCAAAGGGCCTCCACGTACTTCACCCGGTTCTCGAAGCCGTCGAAAGTCAATTCGCCATTCCAGTGTCCGGGAATGAGGGTGCGGATTTCGTCTTTCCGCGCCAGCAGGGTGTTCCAGTTCTTGAGCAGCAGGGGAAAGTCGTGCTGGACCCCGGGCCGGGCGATGAACGAGGCCAAACAGCCGGGCGTGTCGGTGAGCCAGACATCGGCCATGGTATCCCCCGTCATGAGCAACCCGTGTTCAGGTACCAGAATGGCGATGTCGCTGTCCGAGTGCATCCCGCCGATGTAATACATCTCGAATGTGGTGTCCCCCATTTTCAGGACCTTGCGATCCTTGAAGGTCTGGGTCGGGACCACGAGGGGATTGTTGGCCTGGGCTGCTTCCAGTACCATGCGGTTGAGGGTCAGGTTTTCCTCGAGCGCGGCCCGTTGTGGCGCGTCGGCAGCCATGGCCGCCAGCTCAGATTCCTGTTCTGCCACCCGGGTGGTCAGCCAGTCCACCATGCGCTGCAGTTGCTCCGGATCGCGATTCATGCCTGCGGCCACCAGTTCGTGGCCCACGATGGTGCAGTCCTTGTAGACGGCATTGCCGCCGGTATGGTCCTCGTGCTGGTGGGTGTTGATGAGCACCTTGAAGTCGTCGCGGCCCAGCTCCCGCGCAATGACCTTGCGCAGTTCAGCATCGACCTTGGGGTTGCCGGTGGTGTCGATGATCACCAGCCCGTCCGACGTGGGAAAGGCCATGACGGCTGTGGAGGAAACGTGGTCCCCGATCCAGACGCGGATGGCACCCGAATCGTACTTGTGAACGTGAAGGGGAAGGCCCGCCACCATTTCGGCGGAGGCACTCGCGGCGGCCAGAATCAGACACAGGGCAAGCAGGGCAGCGGCTCTGGACATGGCATCGACTCCTCACTGAGTGGGGAAATCATCAAGTCCGGTGGCCGGGGCACCTCGGGACTGACGGGAACAGGAATTGTTCCAGTGGGAGTATACGGGCTATTGATATTTGTGTTTCAAAACAAATGATGCGAGCCATCCTGGAGTAGCTGATGAAGAACTCACCGCACCAGCATCAACTTCTGACTGGCCACCCCGGCGGTCGATTCAAGACGCAGCAGGTAGGTCCCCGACGGCCCATGGCGGCCATCATTCCCGGTCCCGTCCCAGACCAAGGTCCGGGCACCCGATGGGCTCCACCCCTCCTCCAGGGTGCGCACCAGACGGCCTGAAAGGTCGTACACGGCCAGCGTGATCCCACCTGGGGCCTCGAGTTCAAAGCTGATGGTGGTCCGGGGGTTGAACGGATTCGGTGAAGCCGGATGGAGCGCGATCATGCTCCGGTTAAGGTCCGGCACCGCGGACAGATCCTCCCGCTGCTGCACGACCTGCAACACCAGGAACTCGGCCGGCAACAGGGGCGCCCATCCCACCTGCATGATGGTGCGTCCCTCGGCGATGTCCAGCTCGGTCATGGTCGAGAAGTCACAGCGGGCGAAGTAGGCGTCGCTGCCCGTGGTGCCCTGGAACCAGCCCGACAGGAAAAGGGACTGCAGGAATACCTCAAGCTCGCTCTCGATCGCGAACCAGGTGAGCGGTTCGTTGGGTTCGGTCAAGCACCAGGCCGTCCCCTCGACAATGGACTCTTCGATGCACAGCCCCATGCGCCGCACGGCCACGTATTTCCACTCGGGATCGGTGGCCAGGGTCCGGGAGCCCCAGATGCGGATGCCCGACAGGTTGCGGATGGCGTTGACACCCAGGGGGTTCAGCTGATCCTGCTCCGGGGTGGTCACCGGGTAGGTCACCCCCGTGGCGGTGGCGATCACCCCGATGGGGGAATCGTTGGCCTCGGTGGCGCTGAAGGCCCCGGCCACGAATCCGCTGGGCGGCAGGGTCAGGGTGGTGCCCGTGGGAGAGGCCTCGATCCAGGGAAAATACAGAGCGGCAAACCCCTGGTCAGATCCCAGCAGGGCGCGCTGGGCCAAAATGTCGTTGATGGTGTCGGTGGGCGCAGCAGGGTCCAGGATCGCGATCCGGTCACCCGCGCTCTCGCAGTGGGCAATCATCGCCGCCTGGACCGCGGGGCTCGCGGCCCCCGGAATCGCCACGATGGCAACCTCGTCCACATCCAGCAGCGCCTGCAACCCTGTCCGGGAACCGGGGCCGCCGTCGAACCCGATGAGGGTGGGGTCATCGGCGGCGCTCACCCGCACCACCGCACACCGCACGCCGCCGTTGGCAAAAAACCCGGCCACCGAGGGGGCCAGATAGGGGTTGGTCAGCCCGGCGGTCGAGGCCCCGAACACCGCCACGAACTCGGCGTAGCTGTCCAGCAGGACCGCCTCGTCCAGGGGGCCTTGTTCGGCCATCCCCACGAATCCCGCCTGCTCGGTGGGCACGCGGGAAATGGGGACAGCAAGGGCGGGATACGCCGACACGAGCAGCAGAAGCAACAGGGCGAAGGATTTCATGATTCTTCCGATTCCGGGGTGATGGCCAAGGTCGATGAACCCTGATGATACCACAACCGGAGAATTTTGGTCGGCTATTTCAGATCAAAGCCGGCAGCCAGGAGCTGCTCCTGGATCGCTTTGACCACCGCATCGCCCAGGGTCGCCTCGCCGGTCTCCTCCGCCTTCTTCAGCCGTTCCGCCTCCAGAAATTTTTCTCGCGCGACGGAAAGCTCGCCGATCTTCTTTCTCAGCTCCGCCCTCTGGGCGGCCACTTCCTGCAGGTGGATCTTGCGCTCCTCGGCAGTCATTTCCTGCATCTCATCGGGCAGCTCCTGGTCGGAAACCTTGGCCAGGATATCCGCATCACTTTCCAGGGCATCCACCAGGTCGCGGCTGCGGTTGTCGTACATCTTGCTGGATTTGGTGACCGACCGACTGACCGCCACCGAAGAAGACAGCTTGCCGGCATTGGCGTCCTGAGCCGCCTGGTTGCTCAAGTAATACTCCCGCTTTTCACGCGAGCCATACCAGAGGTAAGTGGCGTTCAGGTCCTCGTTCAGCCGCATGATGTCCTGGTCCTGGGGACAGGGAATGGGGGCCACCACCCGGTCCTGATCGATGTTAAAGTACTTCCCATGACCCAGCATGGCACCGTGCTGCCATTTCCCTTTGATGCCCTCCTGGTTCGGACCGCAGTGGATGGTGTTGACGACAACCCCCTGCCCCACCGCCCGCTCGCAGGAATTCTTGTAATACACTCCGCCCTGGGTGAAGGGCTCATTCCCGGCAATGAATATGGCCCGGTAGGCGCCCGACCTTTCGGACCAGTCCAGTCGGGTGATCGCCTCGTCGATGACCTGCCCGCAATACTCGTCGCCGCCTTGAGTGGTCAGGGAAAACAGGGCCTCCGAGAGGGCGTCCAGATCGTCGGTCAGCGGAACCACCTGGCGCAGGTAACCTTCATTCACCGGCAGATTGGTGTTGCCGTACTCGAACAGAGCCACCCTCAGGAACGGAGCCTGGTGGTACTTCCGCGCACGGGCAAACTGCTGCACGATGGTCCAGAGCTGGCTCTTGGCCTGGCTGATGAGGCCGTCCATGGAGTTGGAGGTGTCCAGGAGAAGGGCCACGTCCACCATCGCATGGTCCCGGGGAGCCGAACGCGCTGTCGAGGTGGAGGGAAGAGTCGTGATCGCCATCGCCATCGTCAGGATGATGGCCGGGTAGAATGCTTTAGAAATTTGCAATGTGGGACCTCCCCCAATGAGAACGGATGTGAGGGAGGTGGTTACCCCGCGGTGGCGTATCGGGTTCCCGTTTTAGGATTGGGGTTTCAATTGAGGGAGTCAAGGACACCTGGTTTTCGGGGACCAGTCCTGAAAACAAAAACGACCTGCATTGCTGCAAGTCGTTTCTGCTCTTAAATTTATTTGGTACGCCGCCAGGGAATCGAACCCCGAATCTATCGACTTAGGGGCACGCCGGCACTACATTGTGCTACCGCTACCTGCCACAACCACCGAATTACGGGCACCCGCAGGGCAAAAGCTCTATTTTCGCGACTTGGCTGAGCCAACACATCCTCTAGTCCCTGAAGGCGACCAAGGTCATCTGAACCGCCATGCATGGCCAGCACCTGCAGCGCCCAAAACAGCCGTATCGTATCGGTTTCATATCTCCCCACAAGCCTCCCCTTCTCCACGATGCCATCAACGGCCCGGCGACAATAGTCCAATACCCCATTCTGGTTTCCGTGGCGAGATAGTTCCCTGGCCACGAAGCGCAATAGGTCTGGATGGATGTCCTCACGGACAGCCAATTCAATCAGCATAGCAACGTCAGAACCATTGACCCGAATCCCCACCCAAGGCAAAATGGGATGACTTCCAGGAATCCGCGTAGCCCAAGGAGGCCCAGTTAGACCTGCAGGGCGTCCGGGGGGAGTCCCAACAATTGATTCCAACTCCTCAGGCGAAGGACGGGGCTGATAGTAGAGTGGCGAAGATCCTTCCAGCCATGGCCCTCGGCCGAAGACAACTGTACCCGAGGAAACACCCGCCCACACGGAATCATCAAGTCGGTTCGGAAGTGGTAGTAAAAACTCGTAGTATCCATAAACACTTCCCCGACAAACGACCGTTTCACCTCCGTGGTTAACGGCTACAAAAACTGCGTGTGCCTTGCCAGCCCCCACTTCGAGTACTTGCCCGGATTGGTACTCTGTAGCAACGTCAATAATTCTCGACATTGGCTCTTCCGAATTGTTCATACTGGAGTGATTGAAGCAGAGATTGCGCAGTCTGGTTCCGAGACGCTTCAAAAACTTGGCATCGGCATCAGTTTGAGGGTCACCACGCAGTTCGCTCTCGGAGATCAGAGCCAACCGGTCCAGTATCTCCATGAATTCCGGGAACCGTCCGTCATCCAATCGGTGTGTTTCTGGGTCAGCCTGGATCTGATCCGCAGCCATTTTGTACACACCGATTTCGCGACAAAGGTTGTCCCAGCGATGAGCCTCTTCTTTCAAGCGGCGGTAAAAAAGGGGGAATGGTTCGACATAGCCCTGGAATTGCGGTTCGGCCATGGAGATGCCCAAATATACGTGGGCACTCTTAAGATATGGCGCAGCAGCATGGCGAGATTCTGCCCAGGCTCCCAGAGCAGCATTCACCTGCTTGTCTCGCCATATGGGGGACCGGAAAAGGCTGGGAATACCCGCGGGCATATGAAAAAGAGCTTCGTGGCAGTTCCTAAATCCGCTCATCAGGCCAATTGAGTCTGTGGCTACAGTGGAGGCAGATTGTGGGAGTTTCAATCCCGCGCGCTTCAACAGGCCGGCTTCGTCTGGGATATCGAACAGGCCCGCCATGACCTGAAGGCCCGAAATCGGCCAAGTTGAATGTTCGGCGATTTCCTGCAACAACACCCCATCCGCTGATCGACGCTGCGCGAGGATTCGTAAGCCGAGCACTTCTTTCCGCCCCCTGGCAGGGCTATCATCGATCAACGGAACTTCCCAGGTACCAGACTGGTTGAGGAATTGGTCGAAGTCCTTGTCGCCCTCCAAAACTGCCCGAATGGCAGCTGAACCGGGCTTCGCCGTCACTTCTTCGGCTAGATCCAGGTACATCCGGACATCTGGATCGTCTCGCGGACCCGCAATCTGAGAGGTCGTTCCATCAAGGAGTTCCCACCGCTCCCAGCTGCTTCGATGCCTTATTAGCGCTTCGACAAGTAACAAGGCTCGCCTCGTCGCCAGGGGGTCATCGACAGGGAAAACCGCTCGCGAGAGCCAGTGCCTTGCTCGGAAATAGCCTATCCCAAGCTCTCCCGAAGCCCTCCCCCGCGCACGATACTCCGAATAATCTTCATTTTCCCCCAACAGGGGGCTAGACCCGAAATAGCTAGCCTCCCGAACCCTGGCGACCTCGGACTCCACGAGCGATCGTCGAACAGCATCAAGACCTAAACTGTCAACGAACTTGGTATCGCCGTCAGAAGCGAGAATCACGGCGACAGATAGGAGAGCTGCATTGTCTTTCGACAGCTCGGCATCATGCGGGGCAAGGCTCATCGCAAGGTCAAGACAGGAGTTTGACCAATCCCTCGCCAGGGCGATCAGTTCCTCATTGAACGATAGGTTTTCCAGTTCATCGATGGCCGCTCGAACCAGGATCATGAATGTGTGATAGACTAAATCGGTCGTGACGAATGGATAGTTCTCGTCGTACCACTCGTACATTTCATTCTTGGTCCAAGGCATGACGACTGCACCCTGGCCGGCCAGCATCGCAAGTGCACTGTCAGGCAGGTCGAAGGCACAGTGAATGTTTTCATCCCGCATGAACGCTAATCGCCGCGCCACTCCCTGGGCTGAATCAAGTACCTTTGCAACCTCTTCCAAAGCCATCCGATGATCACGATCGAAATTTTCTTCACGTCCAGCGGCCTGCCGTTGGTCGGCAAAATGTCCCTGAACCCGCTCCACGAGGGTGGTGTCTGCCAACAGAGCTCGCAGGGCTTCCACAGCGTCTAACTGTTCCTGACGATTCAACTCTTTGATCGCATCATGCAAATCACGGGGGTCCGATGCATCAAGGCCATACAGTTCGAGATCAGATGGTAATTGAGCTACCGAAGTGCCAGGGAAGACAACAACCAAAAGGATTAAGAAGCTGAGTCTACAGATCATGTCCCGCCTCCCAAAATGTATGTGTGGGAAGAATTAAGAATTGAAAAAGACATCAAACTTTGCGTGTAACTCAAACTACGAAGGCTGAAAACCCTGAGTCAAGTATCTCGGAGATCAGGTTTCAAACCCAATGAAAAAGATAGGGAATTTTTTTACTTTATTTTTTACTTCTTCTAGCTTCACCCAAAAACAAAAACGACCTGCATTACTGCAAGTCGTTTCTGATCTTGTATTTATTTGGTACGCCGCCAGGGAATCGAACCCCGAACCTACTGATTAAGAGACACCCTGAGCGCCATATTTCTACGTTCAGCAATGTCCAACCATGTCCAACAACTACAATTCAACTTGCAGTGCATGAATAACATACGCTATTTCAGGTTAACCTTGTTGTCGCTGCCGGTTTTACGATATGCCTGACACTGGAAGGAAGCTGGCAAGGTAGCTACCGGACCTGCTTAGCCCACGGAGATCACCATGGCACGCCTTACTAATCGCCTCCACGACAAGACCGTCAAGACCGCGAAGCCGAAGGACAAGAAGTACGAACTGCGCGACGGCAACGGCCTGGTCCTGCGCATCTACCCGAACGGCGAGAAGCGCTGGTACTACAACTACGACTTCCAGGGACGGCGTCGGAATATGATGCTGGGAGCGTATCCAGGCGTGACGCTGGCTGACGCCCGCCAGTTGCGCGACGACGCCCGCGGGCTCGTCAGTCAGAAGATCGACCCGCTGACGGCCAGGCAGGAGGCCGAGCGGGCTGCGAGGCTCAACCCGACTCTCCAGGAACTCGCAGCGCAGTACATGGCCTCAGCCGCCTTCAGGGGACTCTCGCAACGCTCCCAGGCCGACTACAGGCGCACATACGTGACCTACACCCCAGATCGGATCGCCCGGTTGAAGGTCAACGAGTTGGAGCCCTTCCACATCAAGGCGATCACGACCCCGATCCGTAAGCGCGGCGCGATGGTTGCGGCACAGCGCGCCCTGGCCCACCTGAAGAGCCTGTTCTCCTGGGCCAACGATGAGGCCGACATCGCGGTCAACCCGTGTGTGACGCTTAAGATCAAGGTCACCCAGGTCTTCGACCAACGCGTCCTGGCTCCCGCGGAGATCCACACCTTCTGGCACACGCTCGACGGGTTCGAGACCCACCACAGCATCAAGAACGCGCTCCGGCTGCAGCTCCTTACACTCACCCGCCGCGCCGAAGTTTGCATGGCTGAATGGAGTCACGTGGACTGGACCGAGCGAATCTGGACCGTCCCCAGCGCGAATGCCAAGAACAGCCGGGAGCACCGGCTCTACCTGACCGACACTGCCATCGCGGTCCTCAAAGCTCAGAAGAGCATCGCGGGCCGAAGCAAGTGGGTCTTTCCCAGCGTGCAGGATCCCCGAAAGCACCTTCCAGCCGACAGCGTCACCCAGGCCGTCATCAACAACCGGGGACTGTGCGCCTTCGAAAAGCCCTTCAACACGCACGATCTTCGACGGACTGCCGCGACCGAAGCCACCGGCAGCGGAGCACCCCGAGACCACGTCAAGCGCACCCTGAACCACTCGCGGGCCGGGGATGTGACCGACCGGTACGACCGGTACAGCTACGACCGCGAGAAACAGGAGGTACTGAAGATCTGGGAGCGGCGGCTACTCGAGATCGTTGCTTCGAATGACGAGAAGGGCGAAACGTCATGCAACACTATGGTCGTTTGACTAGCACTCACACTTGCCATATTTCCGTAGTTTGTTTAATACCAGCCTGTTAACTCCTTACACCGGACAACCAGCCAGGCCCGGAATTCCTCCCGGAGGGTTGGCAATGAACATTCGTAAAGAAATCTCCAAAAAAATCCAGGAAGATTGGCGAAGCAACGCCAATTCGAGGCCAGTATAACTCCTTTGTTTTCAGGACCCGACCTTCGGAATCTATACAAAAAGATGTTGACTAACAACGACTTAGGGCATTTTGCAATCCCCCACCCACTTGCACAGCTAGACTCACCGCGTCATCATGATGCCCATGGAGAGCACTTCACCGCCACGGAACACCGGGGCGTAGCATTCAGGAGAAGGATCTATGGATAGCGACATCAGGATGATGAACGTCAAAGAGGTCATGGACCTCACCGGACTGAGCCGCACAACGCTCTGGCGGCGCGTCCGCCGGGGTGATTTCCCCACTCCCCGCCAGTTGGGGCCTCGCCGCTTCGCCTGGCTCAACACTGACATCACCGAGTTCATGCTCAACCTGCCGCCGGTTCCGTATGCCAAGGTCGAGTGGATGAACGGGGAGGTGAGGCCCTCCTAATCTGACCGAACCTGAAGCGGGCCAGGTTAAGATCCGCGTTCTGCACAATCGTCGTAGCCGACTACAGGATTGCCACTTAGAGGATCCCACGACGGCGCAACAAAGCGGCGGGGCAGTCGAAAAAGAGAAGAAGGAGATGTTCATTTTGAATGTAACCCCTTCACTTCAACTACGAAAAAGATCGCAATAGAGAGTGTTAGTAATTAGTTGCTGGACACTCGTCGGCGAGGGCCGGCTCGGCCGGCCCCGCC
>JAZBOO010000022.1:0-4907 GCA_036351155.1 Candidatus Krumholzibacteriia bacterium
CTTCGGCACGCGCGTGTTGATCTACGAGTTCGAGGTCGGCGCGCAGGACTTCGGTCCGGCCAGCCTGGTCGTGACCACCGATCCCGAGGATGGGCCCGTGCACATGGGCTGGCTGCCTCCGGATTTCCAGTACGGCAGCCTGGAAGATCTTCAGGATGAAGTGGCCACCGATCAGTACGGGGTGGCCGTGATCAACCTGGATCTGGCCCAGGAGGGCTACTACAGCGCGGTGGTCTACTGCAACCGCAGTGAGCATCCCGGTGGTATGGCTCATTTCATCAATCTGTACCACGGTCGGCCTGACCTGAAGCAATCGGTAGTGATGGGCTGGTATGGGCCCATCGTGCCGCAGCCCCATGATGCCTCGGCACTGTTCAGCTGTCCTGAACCCGACACCCTGCACGGCAACACCAATGGCACCTGGCTGAACTTCGCCTGCCGCAACGGGGGCAGTGCTCCGGCCGACTCGGTCAGTTTCCTTGTGGGGATAGATGGGGACGATCTGGTGGGCATCACCCAGCCGGGCAACACCTTGAATCCCGGAAGTTTTCGTCAGATCCGCAACTTCACCACTCCTTCGTGGGCTCCCCTGAATATTCACGGAGGGCGTCACACCCTGTCGGTGGAGCTGGACTACTTCAACTGGCTGGGCGAGGTGACCAAGGTGAACAACAACTACGGGCGCCAGTACTGCTGGTCCCCGCTGGTCATAGGACCGGGCCAGGTGGTGACCCGGGACGCCGTGCCCGAGCGTACCGGCGGCTGGGAATTCTGTGAGCCCGGCCAGGACCTCTACTGGAATTGCGATGGACTGCGGCTGGAGTACGAGGCTCCGAGTGGAACGGGAGTCAGGCGCGCCGTGGCGGTCATGCCGGAGCCGGGGATGCGCAATGTCGATCTGCAGCTGCATCCGGCCCTGGTGGGCTCGGGGGAGGGGTTCGGCTCCGAGGTCCTGGCGACCAGCGCGGATGCGGCCGGCGCAGTGGAATTCGTGATCGTCAACTACACCACGGCCGCACCAACCAGCTACGATGTGGGCGTGCTGGACGCTCCGGGAAACCTCCAGAATGGGTACACGGCCCAGGATGTGGTGTCCATTCCGCTGTACGTTGGCGGCAACGGGACCTACAACCCGGCGGCCATGCCGGCCGGCCGCATGATGGATCTCTGGGAGCTGTACTTCACCACCGGCGGCGAAAAGACCATCGTGCTGACGGACCTGGGCGCGGGGGTGGACTGGGGCATGTCCCTGTACGGCGATGGTGCATTCCTGGGCAAGAACGACGTCCTGGAAGGGTGCATGGCCCAGGAGGCTCCGGCCGGTGGCAGCGAGACCATCACCATCACCGTGGAAGCCCAGCAACGATTCAGCCTGGCGGTGTGGAAGGCCCTGGCGGGACACCTGGACACCGAGGCCATGTACAACCTGAACTTCAACGATTCCGCGTCTCCGGCTTTCGATTCGGATCTGCCGCGGGCCACGGGTTTCGACGGAGCGGTGCCCAATCCCTTCAACCCGCAGACCACGGTGCATTTCCGGCTGGAAGAAACCGGACGCTGTGACCTGGGGATCTACGATGTTCAAGGGCGCAAGGTGCGCAACCTGGTCGCAGAAAATCTCCCAGCCGGCACTTACCAGCGTGTGTGGGACGGCAAGGATAACGCGGGCCAAACGCTGGCCAGCGGCGTCTACATGGCGCGCCTGGTGGCCGGGCAGGCCACGGATCTGATCAAGCTGACGATCCTGAAGTGACGAATCCAGCAGAAGGTGCCGGGCTCCTGGGGGGATTGGGAGTCCGGGCCTTGAGGGTAGGAGGTGAGGCCGCAAAAATCGCCCCATGATCATGGTGAAATTACGCGATCAACGTGCTATAGTCCCGCCCGTTCAACGACTTGGGGCCGGACACCTTGTCGGGTGTCCGGCCTTGTCCCCACCCAGGACTCAACGGACAGGACGTGATCCATGCAATCTGACCACACCCAGGACCAGGTGGAATTCACTGGCTGGAAGCGCCCCCTCATTGGCGCCCAGATGTTGTTCGTGGCTTTCGGTGCCCTGGTGCTGGTGCCGCTGCTGACGGGATTGAACCCCAACGTGGCCCTGTTCACCGCCGGGGCCGGCACCCTGATCTTCCAGCTCATTACCCGACGCAAGGTACCAGTGTTCCTGGCCTCCAGCTTCGCTTTCATCGCGCCCATCATTTACGGCACCGAGACCTTTGGACTGCCCGGCACCATGTGCGGGCTCATGGCGGCGGGTCTGCTTTATGCCGTGCTCTCGGGGGTCATTGCTCTGCGCGGTCCGGACATCGTCAGCCGCTACTTGCCGCCTCTGGTCACCGGCCCGGTGATCATCGTGATCGGCCTGAACCTGGCCCCGGTGGCCGTGAACATGGCGCTGGGGCGGACCGGCGATGGGTCTGCCGAGCTTTTTCCTGTGGGCCAGGCCCTCACGATCTCGATGCTGGCCCTCGTGGTCACCCTGGTGGCCTCGGTGTTCGGGCGAAGCTTGTTCCGCTTGATTCCGATCTTCTGTGGGATCGCTGCGGGCTACATCACGGCGCTGATCATGGGGATCGTCAGCTTTCAGCCCGTGATCGATGCGACCTGGATCGGCATGCCGGCCTTCACCTTCCCTGAGTGGAACCTGCAGGCGGTGCTGTTCATGATCCCGGTGGCCATCGCGCCTGCGGTTGAACACATCGGCGATGTGGTGGCCATCGGTGGGGTGACCGGCAAGGACTACGTCAAGAATCCAGGTCTGCATCGCACCATGCTGGGCGATGGTATCGCCACCAGCTTTGCGGCCATGCTGGGCGGTCCGCCCAACACCACCTACAGCGAGGTGACCGGCGCGGTGGCCCTGACCCGGGCCTTCGATCCGGCGATCATGACCTGGGCAGCCTGTACCGCCATCATCCTGGGTTTCGTGGGCAAGCTGGGCGCGCTGCTGCAAACCATTCCTTCGCCCGTCATGGGGGGGATCATGGTGCTGCTGTTCGGGGCCATTGCTTCCATCGGCATGAGCAGTCTGATCCGGGCCAAGATCGATCTTTCGGTGCCGCGCAACATGGCCATCGTGGCCATCACCCTGGTGTTCGGCATCGGCGGTATGGTGTTCAACTTCGGCGAGTTTGCCATGCAGGGCATCGGCCTGTCCGCCGTGGTCGCCATTCTGCTGAACATCGTGTTGCCGGAGAAGATGGGGTAGATTTTTCCAACTGGTTGGAAAACCAGCAGGGCCCGTCTCCATGGCGGGCCCTTTTTATTTGCCCTTGACTATACATAGAAGAACAATGTATAGTGGTGCAATGTAGTGAACGCCAGGAGGCCCCATGTCCGTGAATCGCGAATTGATTGCCGCCTCGACCACCCCCCTGGTCCTGGCCATCCTCAGTGAGGGTGATGGCTACGGCTATGCCCTGATCAAGAGGGTCAAGGACCTGTCGGGCGATCGCATCGCCTGGTCTGACGGCATGCTGTACCCGGTGCTGCGGCGCCTGGAAACCCAGAAGCTGATCTCATCCTACTGGCAGGTGGCCGAGACCGGCCGCCGTCGTCGCTACTACGCCCTCAAGCCCGCCGGCCTGGAAGAGCTGAATTCCTGGCGTGAGCAGTGGACCCTGGTGGGCGATGTCCTGAACCGACTCTGGCCAAAGGAGCCAAAATGTTCGACCTGAACCGCGCAATCCAGCAATGGCGCACAGCCCTGGGAGCCCAGGGGGGCTTGACGGCCAATGATCAGGAGGAACTGGAAGATCACCTGCGTGAGGCCGTGGCCGAACTGCAGGCCACCGGACTGAACGAGGAGGAGGCCTTTCTGGTGGCCTCGCGCCGGCTGGGCAAGCCCGAGGATCTGGGGCCCGAGTTCGCCATTGCCGACCCGGAAGGGCGCCGCCGCTTCCGGTTGCGGTGGATGGTGATCGGCGCCCTGGCTCTGGTTTTCCTCTGGTTGGCGTCGGGTTTCTTGATCGGGTTGACCGCCGGAACCATGAACTGGGTGGTGGGTGGACAGTCCATTTTCCCACTGGTCAGCAGTGGACTGATGATCGGGGTTTCGCGGCTGGTGCTCCTGCTGGTGGGAGTGGTTTTGATCTGGAAGCTTCTGGCCAGTGATCTCAGCTCTCGAAAATTGAGCGCCATGGGTGTGGGATCCATGATCCTCGCCCTTTTGATCCTGGCCTTCCTGGTCCTGGTCACCCGCATGGGGGCGGGATTTGTCATGGCCCGGAGTTTCTCGCAAGAGGGAATGATGCACTGGTATGTGGTCAACGGCTGGGTGTCTTTGATTCTGCAGATCCTGCTGCCCGGTGTCTTGCTGGTGGGGCTGTGGAGGCTGGTGCGGTCCTGATTCATCTCATTGGGGGGCAGCATCATGGCTGTCCCCTGCCGCCCATTAACCGGGCCATTTTTTCCCAACTTGACCATGATTTTTCCTTGCATCAGGTGTATAGTCCGCGCAACCCGCGCATTCGTTTCCCCAGGGACGAAAGGACCAACCCATGCTCGAAAAACTGTTCAAGCTGGAGGCGAACAAGACCACGCCCTCCCGTGAAATCGCCGCCGGTGTGACCACCTTCCTCACCATGGGTTACATCATCTTCGTCAATCCCAATATTCTGAGTGCCACCGGCATGGACAAGGGAGCCTTGATCACGGCCACCATCCTGGCCGCGGCCCTGGGGACCATCCTGGCCGGGCTCTGGGCCAACGTGCCCTTTGCCATGGCGCCGGGCATGGGGTTGAACGCGTTTTTTGCCTTCACCCTGGTGCTGGGCAAGGGGGTGACCTGGCAGACGGCCCTGGGAGTGGTGTTCGTCTCCGGTGTTTTCTTCCTGCTGTTGACTGTGCTCGGGGTGCGCAAGTACGTGATCGCCGCCATACCCTTCGAGTTGCGGCTGGCCATC
>JAZBOO010000023.1:0-12876 GCA_036351155.1 Candidatus Krumholzibacteriia bacterium
CCGGAATCGGTCCCGTTGGAGCAGAAAACCCTGTAGTCCTCAGCATCGACCACAGCAGCCCAGGACACCGTGTTGGTGGTCCCGGCCGTGTAGGTCGGTTCGGGGTTCAGCTCCGGAGCATCCGGAGGCGTGCAATCGACGTCCACGGTGGCGAACTGGCCAAGGAAGCCCGTGTAGAGGTTGCTACCCCCACCATCGTTTTCCAGAAGAGTGATGCCCGTGAAAATCAACTCACCGGTCCCCGTGCCGTCGCCTTGCATGGTGATGGAGAAGAGATCCGCTTCGGTTTCGGCTGCAATGGGGTCGCCGGCCAGCGTGGCGCCATCCACCGAGATCTGGTAAGGCCCGGTGCCGTCCACACCGAAGATCGAGCCGGCCCAGTCCAGCTTGGTGACGCTGGGATGGGGGTAACCGTCACTGTCATCGAAAATGAGGTAATCCCCCAGGCCATTCTCGATCTGGAAACTGAAAGCTCTCAGTTCGCCGAGATAGCCGTTGGGGTCATAGTGAACGGTGAATGTGACTTCTTCACCGCAAGCGATGGGACCAAGATTGTCCTGCGTCACGGTGATGATGGGGTCCTGAGCAAATGAAGCAGCAGCAAAAGATGTCAGAATCAATGCCAGGACCAGGGTGATGAGTAAATTCGTTCTTTTCACAACGAAACCTCCCTAAATGGGTCACTGGGCGAGCATGAGAATCGCAGTGGGAACAGTACGTGGTAAACCCAATTCATCGTTTTTGAAGTGGGCACCCCCCCCTTTGGCTGGCTCCGGTGGCGGTGCCTCCCCCACGCAAAAAACGCCGCGTGATCGGTATAGTCCGACCCAGCGGCGCCGAAAGCGCAGTGGAAACAATCCCCACAGGAACACGGTCATCGCACGGCATGTGCTGTCCATTCACCCTGATCAAAGATGTACGTATGCAAACACTATTGGGATTGGTATTGGGCGATATTTGGGCAAGAGACAAACGGGGCGAGCCAAGATGTCTTGACTTGTTTGTCGTGTGTTCTCGGAATCCCCATAACGAGAACGAGAGAACTATATCCACGTTGAAAAAGTTTTTGCAAGCCGGTTTTGAAACTTTTTTTTGAAAAGCCCACTCGCGATTTTGTTAGGTTTTATTTCACGGGGAGTTACTTCTTATCAGAAGTCTTTTTCAATAGAAGAATGATCTGCTGGAAGCCCGCTGCGAGCCCGAGCAACACACCGATGACCATCCCCCACGGCTTGATATCCCACTGCTTTTCCACCAGCCAGCCCAGCCCGTAACCCACCGCCGGACCGGCAAGCATGAGCATGGGAATGAGGGTGTAGGAGCCCATATCTCTGAGCTGACGTCCTGTTTTGTCATCGAATCGCGCCGTCAACCTGTTGCGCCCCATGGCCTTGCGTGACGCACGCTCCTTGCGCATGCGGTCGCGCATGTCGTGGACTTTTTTCAAGTCGGGTCGTTCGGGAAAGCCCTCGGGCAACGAGGAGTCCCTGGGCGCGTCCTCGGCCCACCAGGGAAGAGTCTTGTCGGAGGGTGGTTTATTTTCACGGTCGTTCGTCATGGGATGATTAAACCTCCGAACCCGGGCGGTGTCAAAAAAAGCCTCGCCAATCAGATGATCAGCGAGGCCTTGAACAGTCCCGAGGACCTTACTTTTTCTCTTCGTGCTTGGGCGGAGCCAGAGGCGGAGTGGTCTTCCGGTTGCCCGAGCCCATGGAACAGTTGCCCTCGAAGAACACGCCCTCGTCGATGACCAGACGCTTGGTCTTGATGTCGCCTTCGACGTGAGAACCGCTCTGCAGTTCGATCTTGTTCTCGGCGGTGATGTTGCCGATGAGCTGGCCGCCGATGATGGCGTTCTTGACGTTGACGCTGGCGTGCACCACGCCGGTCTTGCCGATGACCAGGCTTTCGGGCGTGGCGATGGTGCCCTTGAACTCACCTTCGATACGCAGCGTGCCGGCCACTTCGACCTTGCCGTCGAACTTGGCCCCCTGGGCAATGATGGAAGTCTGGCCAGCGCTCACGGTCGTGTTTTCCGGTTCTTTTCCGAACATCGTGTTCCTCCTTGGCCCCGTCGGCGGGGCCGCCGGGTCAGACGATCAATTGTAGTTTCCCTACTTCAACGGCGGATTTCCGATCAGGAATTTGCGCGGATCCACGGCCTCGCCCTGTTGCAAAATCTCGAAATGCAGGTGCGGCGCGCTGGTTTGGCCGGTTTGGCCGACATAGGCAATCAGCTGACCGCCTTCGACCCTGTCCCCCTCGCCCACCGCAATGCGATTGCAGTGCCCATACACAGTTAGGTAACCCAAACCATGCTGGATTTCAACAAAGTTTCCCAGGAAATCGTCGGTTCCGGTCCGCGCCACCAGGCCTGGACCGGCCGCCACCACGGGTGTATCGGTGGCCGCAGCAATATCGATACCCAAATGGGGCTTGATTCCGCTGGGCAGATTACCCTCAATGTACTCGCGGGTTACCAAACCCGCAGTGGGCCATCGAGAAGGGGCCGGACTGAGGGAAACAGCCGCCGCCCGGTTCAAGGCCTGGACCGAAGATCCGGGGTCATTTTCCAGCCAGGACAGCACAGAATCGGCCTCCGCTGGTGTGGATTCCTCCACCCCCAGCATGAAAAGCAGCCGCGCCTGAAGACTTTGCATGATCAACAGTTCCTGGCGCAGGTCAGTGCTCAATTGTTCCACGAGGTCGGCGCGGGACCGGGCCGCGGCCAGCTCCTCTTCCAGAGAAGCGATGCGCCCGCGCTCATCGGTCTGCCGCGCAAAGGACAGCATCAGCAAGGCCACCAGCAACAGGAAGGCCACCACCAGGGTCACCAGCGTGATCACCATGGGGCGGGTGATGCCGTACTCGCGGCTGGGCCGCTCGTCGGACGGAATCAGAACAATGCGCGTGCGGGATGGGATACCCAAGCTTGCCTCTCTTTTCAGTCGCCGTCGTCGATCAGGTTTTCGCTGGCCGACGATTCCCGCGCCTCGGGAAAAGTCAGAAGGAACGTGGTGCCCCGGCCGGGTGCGCTTTCGACCTCGATCCGTCCCCCATGTTCATGCACGATGCGGGCCACGATGGACAACCCCAGGCCCGTGCCCTTGCCGTAATCCTTGGTGGTGAAGAAGGGCAGGAAAACCTGCTGCAAGTCTTCCTCGGAAATGCCTTCGCCCGTGTCGCTGAAGCGCACCAGAACTTCGCCCGGATCACCCTGGGTGATCACCACCTTGATCTGTCCGCCGTCGCTCATCGCATCGAGGGCATTGGCCAGCAGGTTGAAGAACACCTGCTCGATCTCGTTGCGATTGCCGTGGACCCAGCTGTCCCGCTGCTCGTCCACCACGAGCTCCACGCCACCCACCTTCAGGCTCTTGTCCATGAGGTAGGCCGTGTCGTGAATGACCTCCGAAAGATTGGTCCGCCCGCGGCCGCTTCCCGTGGGGCGCGCAAAGTTGAGCAGCCCCTTGATGATGCCCCGGCACTGTTCGGTTTGGCGGATGATGCGGCGAATGTCCTCGGCCGTATCTTCATCATCCACATCCTCTTCCACCATCTGGGCAGACAGCAGAATGGACCCCAGCGGCGTGTTCAACTGATGCGCGATACCTGCCGCCAGCTGCCCGATGCCCGCCAGTTTTTCCGTTTCGCCCATGCGTGTTTCCAGCTGCTTTTGCGAGGTGATGTCGCGGGCGATGACCACGAATGAATCGCTCTGCTCGGCCAGCGCCCCGGAGTCCGGACGGATGCACGACACGGTCAAATCGAGCACCCTCTGCCCTGGTCCGGGTGGACCGAGACGCACCTCGTAACTCAGGGTGCGGTGGGTGCGCACCACATCGGCGAAGGCGCGGCCCAGGTCCAGGTTCAAGTCGAGGTGCAGGTCGTTCAGCTTGTTGTTCAGCACCGTGCGCCGCGGCAAGCTGAACAGTTCCTCGGCGGCCTTGTTCCACTCGAGAACCACTTCGTTCTGGTCGAGCAAAAAAATGGCTTCGCCCGCGTGATTGATGATGGTGCGGTACTTGTGTTCCGACCGACGCAGGCGGATGTGCGAGAACTCGCGCAGGCGCAATCTGAAGTAGGCACTCCAGCCGAGGATGAGAAGGAAGGCCTGAAAAAAGCCCGTGCGCGTGCTGTCCAGGAACGCCTTGCCCGACTGCCATTCAATGTCCCACAGTTGTTTCAGGCTGCCGGCTTTTTGATACCCCACGGTCAGCTGGTGGACATTGAAGATGAAGAACGCCGCGGTGGCCACGGCCAGGACGGTGAGCAACGCCTGCAGGGTGAACACCCGGCCCGGCTGGCGAATCTTGCGCAGGAAATGGGGCATCAAGACCACCGGTTTCGGGTTAATCCAGGTTCGTATCCACACCCATGGCCGCCAGGATACGGATCAGATCATCGTCGGAAAAAAAGCGCACGCTGATGGACCCCTTGCCCTCCTTGGGATCTCGCTCGATGGCCACCGGCGAACCGAAGCGCTGCTCCATGCGGTCGATCAGGGCGCGGACCGCCGGGTCGGTTTGCTGGGCACCGGCCCTGGCCTTCCGCTTCCCGCGGGAAGGCTTGGCCCCCCCGGACTGCACCCGACGCTCGCATTCCCGAACCGATAACCCCCTGCTATGACACAACTTGGCCAACTGAAGCCGGCCCGGCCCCGGAGGCATACCCAGCAGGACCTTGGCGTGTCCGCGCGAAATATTGCCCTGTTCCAGCAGGGAAAGGATGTCGGCCTCCAGGGTGAGGATGCGCAGCATGTTGGCCACGCTGCTGCGCTTCTTGCCCAGCATTTCGGCCAGCTCTTCCTGGGTGGCGCCGTAGGAATTCATGAGTCCGCGGTAGGCTTCGGCCTCTTCCACCGGTCCCAGATCCTCGCGCTGGATGTTCTCCAGCAGGGCCACCTTCAAGGCCTCGGTTTCCTCGTAGGTGCAGACGATCACCGGCACCGCGGCCAGTCCGGCCAGCCGGGCGGCCCGCACCCGTCGCTCACCGGCCACCACGCAGTATCTCAGCTCGCCGGGATGGGCTTCGCTGTCGGGATGAGGCTGGGCCTGGCCGGCCCCGGATATGCGGCGGACCAGAACCGGCTGAAGAATACCAACCTGGCGGACGGAATCCGACAACTCCTCTAACTTGCTGTCATCAAAATATTTACGCGGCTGCTGGGGGTTGAAGCCGATGTGGTCGAGCGGGATGCTCTGGACGCCCAGGGTTTCCTGATCCGACTGGGGCACCCCCCTGAGGTCTGCCCCCTGGATCAACGCCGACAACCCTTTGCCGAGGACTCGATTTCTGCTCATCATCGGACCAACTTCCTAAGGATTCTTGGCGATAACCTCTTGGGCCAATTCAAGATAGCTCTTTG
This sequence comes from Candidatus Krumholzibacteriia bacterium, assembly GCA_036351155.1. Lineage (GTDB taxonomy): Bacteria > Krumholzibacteriota > Krumholzibacteriia > LZORAL124-64-63 > LZORAL124-64-63 > LZORAL124-64-63. The sequence continues at coordinate 5,369 of JAZBOO010000023.1, forward strand.
CCCCCACACACTCCACATCGTACAGCAAGATGGGCTTGCCAAATGATGGCGCCTCGCTCAGCCGGACATTGCGGGGAATCTTGGTTTCGTAGACGGTGTCCCCGAAGAAATCGATGGCTTCTTCGGCCACCTGGTTGGAAAGGCGCAGACGGCGGTCATACATGGTCAGCACCACGCCCTCCAGCCTCAGGTTGGGATTGAGCCCCCGCTGAACCAGCTGGACCGTGCTGAGCAGCTGACTCAACCCCTCGAGGGCATAATACTCGCACTGAATGGGGATCAACACCGTGTGGGCGGCGGTCAGGGCATTCAAGGTCAGCATGCCCAGGCTGGGCGGGGTGTCGATGAACACGAAGTCATAGCGGTCCATCACCTCGCTGAAAGCCCTCTTCAGAAAGTGTTCCCGGCGCTCTTCCGCCACCAGTTCCACCTCGGCTCCGGCCAGACGGCGATCCGAGGGCACGATATCCAGGAAGGGCAAATGGGTGTTTTGCACGCATTCGTTCAGGGTTGCTGAACCCAACAACAACTCATAACTGCTTGACCCGTTGGGCATTACACCGACACCACTGGAGGCGTTTCCCTGGGGGTCCAGGTCGACCAGAAGGGTGCGTTTTTCGGCGACAGCCAGGCTGGCACTGAGGTTCACGGCGGTGGTTGTCTTGCCCACGCCACCCTTCTGATTGGATATGGCAATAATTTTGGTCACAACTGTGGGCCTTTCCTTGAATCATCGATTCGGCACAAGACGAGCAATGTACCTTGTTCACCGCCCGACCGTCAAGACGGACAGTGGGATCATCGCCAAATCACCGTCGATTGTTCCACGTGGAACAGTGGGAAGTGGGAAGCGCGATGAGATGTTCCACGTGGAACAATCAGCAGGTGTAGCGGGAGACCACCAGGCAGGCGGCGCGCGGGCTGGGGTCGGCCCACTTCACCAGAGAGGCGCCCCCCCAGGTGAAGCTATGCCCCTGGATCTGGACCCGGGAATCGGGAGAGGGAAAGTCCAGGTGATTCCGCAGTTCAGGGTCCAGGACCTGGCCGGCAGGGTAATAACGGGCGATCACAATGCGAACCGGTGCCGACTCCTGACCAGATACACCACCGGACTGGACCAGGCCGGCCAGCACCTCGGGATCGGTCAAGTGCAGGGCCTTCAGGGAAATGAGCGTGAATGCGGTATTATATAGTGGAGAAATTTCCCGCTCCACCTCTCCCCAGCGCCCCTGGAGGACACCAAAAGGGCCCAGATCGGGAATCTGAGCCACACGATCCAGAAACCAGGCCCTCTTGTCCCTGGGCTCCACCATCCAGGAAGAGCACGCATAACCCCTTTGGGTGAGCAAATGGTGCCAGATCACGCCCGGCAACCCACCTCCCGACCCCAGGTCGAAATACTGGAGGGCTGTCCGATCCTCAGGAACCCACCCTTCCTCGAGACCCTTCGGCCAGAGGGCTTCCAGGCCCTGGGCGCATTGATCCAGCAGTCCCTGCAGCACCTGGGCGGTATCTTGCCGCGAAACCAGGTTAATTTGTCGATTCCAGCGCAAGATCTCCTGGGAAAAGGCGGCCAGGGGGCCTCCCTCGAAAAGTCCGGAGCCCGGGGTCATTTCCCACCCCCACCCTCGACAACCTCCTGCGCGCCCTTCCACCTCTTGAGGAAGACCATCAGGATGGCCAGGTCGCCGGCGCGCACTCCGTCAATGCGGCCAGCCTGACCCAGGGTGCCAGGGCGCATCCGGGTCAGTTTTTCCCGGGCCTCGTAACTCAGGGCGGTCATGGTCATGTAGTCGAGGTCGGCGGGCAGCTCGAGATGGTCCAGGTGTTCCTGGCTCCGGAGCAGGCGCTTGTGCTTGGCGATGTAGCCGTCGTACCGGAAATCATTTTCCAGCTGAAAAAGAGCCGCCGCCAGAACACGCCCGCCTTCTGTTTTACTGCGCAGATGCATGGTTTTTTTGTTAAAAGTATTCCAGAATTCTTCATCTGCCTGGATATCTTGCTTCATGGTTTCGAAACCTACCCCCGGAAACCGGAGATAATCGCTGGCCATCAGACGGCGACCCTTGGCCGGAAAAAACACGCTGGTGCTGCGCAGAAGAGCCGACAGGTCGTCCAGCATTTCCTGGCGGGCCCGCAAAATAGCCTGGGCCGATCCCGAAAGCAGGCCGAGCTTCAGGGCCAGTGGACCCAGCCGCTCCTCGGCATTGTCACACCGCAGATGCAATCTGTGTTCAGCTCGTGAAGTGAACATGCGGTAGGGCTCGTCAATTTCCTTGGTCACCAGGTCGTCGACCAGAACACCGATGTATCCCTCGTCCCGACCGATGCTCAACGGGGCCCGACCATCCAGACTGTGAACGGCGTTGACCCCGGCCACCAGTCCCTGAGCCGCGGCTTCTTCATATCCTGAAGTTCCCAGCAGCTGACCGGCAAGAAAAAGGCCCGCCACGGGCCTGGATTCCAGATTGGGGCCGATCTGCCAGCTGGGCACACTGTCGTATTCAATGGCGTAACCGAAGCGCGCAATACGCGCATTCTCCAGCCCGGGCACCGAATGAACCACTTTTTCCTGCACGTCGGCAGGCAGGCTGGTGCTCAGGCCATTGACGTAGATTTCGGGATCGTTTCGCGCCTCGGGCTCCAGGAAAAGCAAGTGCCGATCCTTGTCGGCAAACCGCACCACCTTGTCCTCGATGCTGGGGCAGTACCGCGGTCCCTGCCCCTCGATGACCCCGCCGAACAGCGGACTGCGATCCAGGCTTTGCCGGATGAAGTCATGCGTCCCCTGATGGGTGTAAGCCATGTGGCAGTCGACCTGATCGACCGAAAAATCCCCCGTCCGGAAGGAAAAAGGCTGAGGGTCGACATCACCAGGCTGCACGGTGAGCTGGGAAAAATCGATGGAATCGCGCCAAAGCCGCGGCGGAGTTCCCGTCTTCAAGCGGCGCAAGGTGAAGCCCAGATCGACCAGCGACCCACTCAACCCCTCACTGCTGGCGGCCCCCTCGCGCCCCCCCGTGGTCTGGTTGTCACCCACGTGCATCAACCCCTTCAGGAAGGTGCCGGTACACAGAACAACCCGGGCGGCGGTCAACTCGCGGCCATTGCCCAGCAGGACACCCCGGGCCCGCCTGGCATCCCCCTGCTCAGGGTCGAGTTCGAAAAGGATCCCCGCCGCATCGGCCGCCACCACCTCCAGCCCATCCTGGGCCAGAACACGCTCCATCATGGTCCGCTGATAGGCGTGCTTGTCGGCCTGGGCCCTTGGGGACTGCACGGCGGGACCCTTTTTGCGGTTGAGAAGCCGGAACTGGATGCCGGTCAGGTCGATGACGGCACCCATCTCGCCACCCAGAACATCAATTTCCCTCACCAGATGGCCTTTTCCCAGACCACCGATGGCAGGGTTGCAGGGCATGCGACCGATCTCATGCACATCGTGGGTGACCAGCGCCGTGCGCGCCCCGAGACGGGCTGCCGCCAGGGCGGCTTCGATGCCGGCGTGGCCGCCCCCCACCACAATGATGTCGTGATCGAAAGAACTCACCTGTTCACCCTGTCATTTACCAACACAGAAGCGGCCGAAAACCGAAGCCAGCAATTGCTCGCTGAACACCCGGCCGGATATTTCTCCGAAGCCGCTCAATATAGAAGAAAGCATGGTGCCCACCACGTCGGGCCCGGCCCCGGCTTCCATTTCCTCCACCAGCATCTCGAGGTCGTCACGGCACTGCGCCAGCTTCTGGCGATGACGCTCGTTGAGCACCACTCCCATGGCGATGGCCTCGTTCAAACGGAAAGAATCCACAGCCTGACGCAACGCGTTCCACAGTTCAGGAAGCCCGCGACCATCGGCACTGCTGGTGACCACCGCACCTTCGGGTGATCTGGAGTCGACGGCCAGATCGGCCTTGGTGATCACCTGAATCACCACGGCCTGGTCGGGCGCCAGGTCCAGGGTTTCCGGGGCACGTCCCTGTTCCTGAAGAACCAGCACGATGTCGGCCTGCGCGGCCACCTCATGAGTGCGCGCGATGCCCTTCTGTTCCACGCGGCCGGCAGCGCTTCGCAGTCCTGCCGTGTCGTGAAAAACAAATCGCACTCCCTTGTTTTCCACCGTGGCGGTGACCACGTCCCGGGTGGTGCCCGCTTCGTCATCGACAATGGCCCGGTCCTCTTCCAGCAACGCATTGAACAGGGAACTCTTGCCCACGTTCACCGGCCCGGTCAGCGCCACGTGCACACCCTCGCGCAAAAGTCGGCCGGCCGGAGCCAGGTCCAGCAGACGGGAAATCCTGTCCGTCGAGGACCGCAAAGTTTCCAGCATCGCGGCCGGCTCGATGCCGATTTCCTCCTCATCCAGAAACTCCAGCGACCCTTCCACCTGGGTCAATAAATCCAGCAAGGGGCCCTCGATTTCGGCGAGTTCACGATTCAGACCGCCGAGCAATTGACGCACCGCCGCCCTGGCCGTGTGAGCACTTTCGGCGTGGATGAGATCGGCCACCGCCTCGGCCTGATCGAGGCTCATTTTGCCGTTCAAAAAAGCACGACGGGTGAACTCACCGGCAGTGGCGGGGCGCGCTCCGGCCTCTCGACAGGCGGCCACAACCTGGCGGGCCACCGCCTTGCCGCCGTGGCAAAACAGCTCCACCGTGTCCTCGCCCGTGTAGCTGCGGGGGGCCAGCATGGGCAGAGCCAGAACCTGGTCTATGGGGTCATATTCTCCATTTTCACAGTGGTTTACAGATCTCAGTATACTGTATACAGCTCTGTGGGTCTCCACCTCGTCACCGAAAACACGCCCCCCAAGCACCCGCTCCGCCAAATCCACAGCACCAGGACCGCTGATTCTCACCACAGCCAGACCGGCCGCTCCCTCGGGGGTGGCCAGTGCCACGATGGTGTCGTCCAGGCCGAACTGACTCATCAATGAAACCTCCGGGAAAGCCGGACAGGTCGTTCAAAAAACAGGGGCGGCACCGTGGCGCCGCCCCTTGACCACACTCCTGGGCAGCGACTAGATCAGCGGCGGTGGCGTATCGTCATCCACCACCAGGTCGTTGGTCTCCGGCTGCGGTCCATCATCGAACTCCTCGAAGGTTTCGTCGAGTTCGGGCAGACCATCGGCGGCCAGTGTCCCGGTCTCTTCGTCATCACGACCGCGAGACTTTCCATCGTCCTCGCCATTGTCCGGAGCCAGCACCACATGCTTCCCGCCGGCCCCGCCCATGGTGAAGGTCCGCACGCCTTCCAGTCCTTCGACGTGCAGATGCACGATGCGACGCTCACGAGGAGACATGGGCTCCATGTGATAGGTGCGTCCATTTTCCAGCACCTGGTTGGCCGCTTCGACCGCGCGCTCATGCAGGGACTCTTCCCGACGCCGGCGGTAGTTGTTGATGTCCAGGTTCATGCGCACCCGGTCACCGGCCGCCATGCTCACCATGCGCTCGACCAGATGTTCGATGCTGTCCACGGTGCTGCCGTGGCGGCCAATCAACATGCCGGCGCTGGAGTCGTCGGTCACGATCTTCACCTGACGATACTCGCCCGGTTTGACCTCGCACCGGATGGGAAATCCCGCCCGGATGAGCAGGCCGTTGGTGAGGTCGGTCATGACCCCGTCGATGTCGGCCTCCGCCACGTTGCGCAGCGGGTCGGCGTACTTGGTGGCCTTGATGCCGGTCAAGATGATCTCGTCTGGTGTCATGTCTCTTTCCACTTCGGCGGCCCGGGGCATTTCCCGGGATTGAGGCGCTTGATTGTCGCGTTCATTTCTCCGGGGCGTATCTTTCGGGAAGTCTCTCCGGTTTTCATTCCGGGCTTCATTCCGGGCTTCATTCCGCGGTGCCTCGTTAAGAGGTCCTCGGCTCTGCTCGTTCTGGTTCGCCGGGGCCTGGGTTTCCACGCGCTCGGGACGATCCCCCTGGTTCGTGTTCCGCCGGCTGCGGCTGCGGCTGCGTCCCGGTCGGCGGTCACGCCGCTCGCCGCGTTCCTGCTGACCCCCATCGCGACGGTTTTCCTGCCCGTTACCGGCCTCGACCTGCGCCGCTCCGGTTTCGGCCTGGCGGGTATTCGGCTCATCATTCCGGCGACCTCGGCCTCTGCGAGAGCGGGAGCGGGAACTCCCACGATCCGAGCGCTCTTCCCGCGGCGCGGCACTGGTCTCGTCACGGCGCTCGGTACGCTCAGAGCGCTCCGGCCGATCAGAACGCTCCGGCCGACGACGACGGCCACCACGCTCCTGCTGGTCTCCCCGTTGCGCCTCGTTGCGCTCGGTGTTGCGCTCATTGCCGCGGCTGTTGTTGCGACTGTCGGAACGGTTGTCGGAACGGTTGTCGATACGGCCGTCATTCCGCTCGTTGCCACGCGCCTCGCTGTTCTCCGTGCGCGCACCACGGCCACCGCGCCGGTTGCGCCCGCCACGTCCTCGCGAACGCTCTTCGCGGTTGCCGCCCTTTTCACTCAGGTCGTGTGCCACCGCATCGGTGTCGCCTTGACGAAAATCGCGGCGGTTCTGGTTGCTCCGGGTTTGTTTTCGCGTGACCAGGACCTTGGCACTTTTACTTCCCAGGATGCCGAACAGGCCACTTCTGGGTTTTTCCAGCACTTCGATGCGCACCTCATCTTTGCGGGCGCCCATGCGCAACAAAGCCTCGTTCACGGCATCTTGTACGGTTTTACCTTGGGATTCGATTTTGTCTGTCATGTCGTCTGCCGACCTCCGTCGTGAGTCGCGTTCCGGTGGATTTTCCAGGACTGGTAAACCTGCAGGATGGTGTTGACTAACCAGTAGAGAACCAGGCCGGAAGGCATGTTGTAGAAAATGAAGACCATGAACAGCGGCATCATGGTGGTCATGGCGGCCATCTGGCCTCCACCGCCCGGGGTGGGCGCCACCTTGCCTTGCGCGTACATGGCCAGGGCCATCAGGATGGGCAGGACATTGAAATCGCTGCCGAGGAAAGGCAAATCAAAGGGGAGCTGGAACAGCGCGTCGGGCTGGGAAAGATCGTTGATCCATCCGAAGAACGGCTGCATCCGCAAGGAAATGGTGTGGCTCAAGCCCTGGTACAGGGCAAAGAACACCGGCATCTGCACCACCAGGGGCAGACACCCGGCCAGAGGATTGACGCCCTCTTCCTTGTACATCTGCATGGTGGCCTGGTTGAGCTTTTCCTTGTCTTTCTTGTACTTCTCCTGCAGGGCTTTCAGCTTGGGCTGAATTTCCTGCATTTTCTTCATCGACTCGGTCTGCTTCTGCGTGAGCGGGTAAAACAGCAGCTTGGTCAGCACCGAGAAAATGATGATGATGATTCCGTAGTTGGGAATGAACTGATTCATCCAGTTCATGAACCACAGAACCAGGCTGGACAGGGGCCGGATCATCCGCATGCCCAGGTCAACCCCACCGGTCACATCGTGCCCGAATTCCTGCACCAGTTCCACCGAGGCCGGGCCGATGAACAGGTCGATCCCCGCCGTGGCGATCTCTCCCCCCA
>JAZBOO010000024.1:0-39173 GCA_036351155.1 Candidatus Krumholzibacteriia bacterium
CGGAGAAATCATGAGCGAAGTCCTGCACAAAGTGCTCATCGTCGACGATGATGTCGCGGTGACCAATTATTTCATGGTCTTCCTGATGCAGTCGGAACTCTTCGATCCCGTGGTCCAGAACGACTCGCGCCAGGTGATCGAGCAACTGAAGCAGGATTCCTTCGACGTGGTCATGCTGGATCTGGACATGCCCAACGTGACGGGTATGGAAATATTGCAGCAGATGGCCGCCGCTGGCCTGACCGTGCCGGTGATCATCCTGACCGGGGCCAGCGATGTGGACCTGGCCGTGCGGGCCATGAAGCAGGGTGCCTTCGACTACCTGACCAAGCCGGTGGACGACGTCCATTTGCTGGAGGTCCTGGGCAAGGCCGTGGAAATGAGCGCCCTCAACAATTCCATGAAAAACCTGCCCAATGTGGTCATGCCCGGCGACCTTCAGCATCAGGCCGCCTTCGAACACCTCCCGACCAAGCATGCGTCCATGCTGCGCCTGTTCCACCGGGCCGAGACCTTGGCCACGGGGAATCTTTGCGTCTTCATCTGGGGCGAGCGGGGCTCGGGCAAGCCGTTGCTGGCCGAGGGCATCCACCATTCCAGCGCCCGCCAGGACGGACCCTTCGTGGCCCTGGATTGCGCTCAGCATACCCCTGATTCGTTTTCAGGGGTCCTTTTCGGCCAGGCCCAGAACTGGTCCGGTGATGTCGATGACCTGCCGGGCAGCCTTTGCCAGGCCGCCGGTGGCACGCTCTTTCTCAACAACATCGAGTACCTCAGTCCCCAGGTCCAGATGCGACTGAACACGGCCCTGCACACGGGGGAATACTACCGGAACAACAGTACCGAGATCAGGCACTGCGATGTGCGGTTCATCGTGGCCTCCACCCACGATTTGACCCACCCCAAGTTCCAGAGCAGTTTTTCCCGGGACCTGCTTTACCATGTCATGGTCAACAACCTGGAAGTCCCCCCCCTGCGCGACCGACCCGAGGACATCCCGGTGCTGGCCGAGCACTTCCTGGCCGAGGAGAACCAGCGCAGCAACCGGAAGATCAAGGGCATCCACCCGGAGCTCATGGCCAAGTTGTGCCAGTACTATTTTCCGGGCAATCAGCAGGAGCTCAGACGCCTGATCCTCGAGGGCGTGGCGGCATGCAAGGGTGATGTACTGCGGCTGAATGATCTGTCGGACTACAACCGCGAGCGCGTCACCCTGTGCTCCTTCGGCAGCGAATTCACCCCACGTCCTCTGGATGAGTTTATCCGCCGTCAGGTCGAGGAAACCGTGCGCTACTGCCAGGGGGACCGTGAGGAGGCCTCGCGATTGCTGCAGATCACCGAAAAGAAGCTGGCTGAATACTGGAAACCGGAGAGCTAGCCCGGACCTAGCCCCAGGGCTTTTCCTTGATCAGGGTCAGGAATTCCGCCCGGGTCTTTGGATCATTCTTGAACGCCCCCAGCATTTCGCTGGTCACCGCGTAGCTGTTCTGCTTCTGGATTCCCCGCATCATCATGCACAGATGCTGGGCGTGCAGGGTCACGGCCACACCCAGGGGCTGCAGGTTGTCCATGAGACAGCCGGCGATCTGGGCGGTCATGCGCTCCTGGACCTGCAGCCGGCGGGCATAGGCCTCGACCACCCGGGCGATCTTGGACAGACCCACGATCTTGCCGTTGGGAATGTAGGCCACATGCGCCTTGCCGAAGAACGGCAGCATGTGGTGTTCGCACACGGAATAGAAGTCGATGTCGTTGACGATGATCATTTCCTGGCCCTCGGCCTCGAACAGGGCGCTGCGCACCATGCTGCCGGCATCCTGGTCGTAGCCGGAGGTGATCTCCTGCCAGGCCTTGGCCACGCGTTCGGGGGTCTTGACCAGCCCTTCGCGTTGCGGGTCTTCTCCGATTTCCACAAGCATACCGTGAATCAGCTTTTCCATCGTTCAACTCCTGAAATCGTGAGATCGACCGGTCAGGGACCATGAAAAATGGCCCGAAAACCTCGAAAGGTCAAGCCAGGCACACCATGTGCAACAACCGCATAGCCGGAGGCGGAATCGTGCAAAATGAGGTTCCCCGCCCGGCAAAAAATTTCAGTCAAAGGGCCGTCGCGGTGACGTTTCCGGATCGAGTTTTCCCCCGACTTTGTCCAGAGCCAGCGTTCGGCCCTTTTTCATCATTCCGCCTGCCGTAATTCCTCGGCCAGGCGCGACAGAACCCGGGGATAGAGCTCGCATTCCGCGCTGAAGACCCGCTGGGCCAGGGTGGAGACATCATCCCCCGGCAACACCGGCACCACAGCCTGGTCCAGGATGCGTCCCTCGTCATAGCGATCGCTCACCAGGTGCACCGTGCAGCCGCTTTGACGGTCTCCGGCCGCCAGAACGGCCTGGTGAACCTTGTCCCCATAAAAGCCCTGCCCCCCATGTCGGGGCAGCAATGCCGGGTGGATGTTCACCACGGGGCCCTGAAAGCCCTCTGGCGGCATGTAGAAGCAGAGGTAGCCCGCCAGGGCGATCAGCTGAGGCCCATGGGGGGCCAGCCAGGCGTTGATGGCCGCATTGTGGGCCGCCGGGTCGGGATAGTCCTTCCGGGCAAAGATCCCGCAGGGTAGCCCCGCCGACCGGGCCACCTCCACACCGCGCACGTTCCGGCGACTGCTGACCGCCGCACAGATTTCCACGGCCAGCTGGCCCGCCTGGATCTTTTCCAGGAAATTTTTCAGGGTGCGCCCACTGCCGGAGAACAGGACGGCCAGTTTCACCGGTTTTGCCGTCATTTCATCTCCTTGGCCAGACGCGCCAGCACCCGTCGATGAGCCGCGAAGGCCACCGGCCGGGGCAAGGCGTCCACCGGAAAGAAAGCCACCTCGGCGGCATCGTCCCCAGCCTGAAGCACACCGCCGGTCTCCCGCGCCCGGAAAAACACCACCAGTACGGGAATATCCGGAGGCAAGATTCCCGACTCCACAGCATAAAGGCCGTCCAGCTCCACGGCGAGGCCTGTTTCCTCTCGGGCCTCGCGGATGGCCGTCTGGGTGACGTCCTCATCCCATTCCATGAAACCCGTGGGCAAGGACCACTGCCCCACCTTGGGAGCAAACTTGCGGCGCACCAGGCACACCTCTCGCCCGCGCAGCAAGATGACCCCGGCTCCAGGGGCGGGATTCAGGTACTGCACGAAGCCGCACTCGGAGCAGCGCGGCCGCTCCTCTCCCCCTTCGTGGGCACGGCCCATGGCCGCCCGACAGCGTGGGCAATAAGGAAACACGTGGGCATTGCGCTCAAGAGGTGTGGGCATGGGATCTTTCCACGGGAAGCATCAGAATGAAGAGGGTCCAGCCCAGGAGAAAAATCACCAGGGGAGTGTTGCCGAGCCGCACGAAGAGGGTGCCTCCGGTGCCGGGCTTCAGATCGGCCGCCACCAGACCCGCCCGCCCCAGAGGCAGGCTGTCCAGCACCCGACCCCGCTCGTCGGTGACCAGGCTGATGCCGTTGTTGGCACAGCGGATCAGAGGCACGCCACACTCGGCAGACCGCATCCGGGCCAGGGCGGCGTGCTGAACCGGGCCCGCCGTTTTGCCGAACCAGCCGTCGTTGGTCAGGACGATGAGGCAACCGCTGCCCTGTCGCACGCTTTCCCGGGCCAGGCGCCCCAGAATGGATTCGAAGCAGATGAGTCCCGAAAACGGAAACGGGCCCACATCGTCGGGCAGGTTGATCACCTGGGGCGGCGCACCCGGAGCCCACTCGGCCTGACCCACGTCGATTTTGGCCAGGAAGGGCAGATGCCGTGTGAAGGGCATGGCCTCGCCGATGGGCAGCAGGTGGTACTTGGCGTAGCGATCCACCAGCATGCCCTGTCGGTTGAACAGGCCCGAGGAGTTGAACTTGCTGACGGTGCCGTCGGCCTCACGCTGAGCATCGGGAAAGCCGGTGTAGATCAGGATTTTTTGATCCCGAGCCAGGTCGCGCACCCAGTCCATCAACTCGCGGTCATAGCGGACATAGGCCGGGATAGCGGTTTCGGCCCAGACCACGAACTGGGCCCCATCGGCGGCCGCCTGCCTGGTCAACCGGGTATAGGGATCCACGGTGGCGGCCAGCTTTTCCTTGTCCCACTTGTCGGCCAGGGACACGTCGGCCTGCACGGCGGCCACCCGGACGGGGGAACTTCCCACCTCGGGTCCGGTCACCAGGGTTCCCAGGGCCAGGACCAGCCAGATACCCAGGGCCGACCCGGTCAGCAACCGGAACCGCGCGTGCCGCAGACCCCAGGCCGCACCGGCCAGGGCGGTGAAGACCACGGCGGCCCCCAGACCCATCTCTCCCTGAGTGCGCGCCAGGCTCAACAGCGGGGTGCTCAGCACGCAGCTGCCGCTCAGACACCAGGGATAGGCCAGCTCGCCCCGATCCCTCAGCAACTCCATCCCCACGAACAGCACCGGGAGCACCAGAAAGGCCTTTTCCATGCCCAGCCGCCGGCGCGCCCGTCCGTACAGCCATCCGAAAACCAGGTAGAACAGAGCCACGTAGCCGATGGCTGCCAGGGCCTGGGCAGGGATCAGCGCCCGGGTGGGAATGCTCTTGGCCGGGATCAGAAAAAACAACCAGTGCAACAAGGTGAGCTGATGGGAATAACCGAATACCCAGGCCAGCCGCGCCGGCCGGTCGGCCCGGGACAGCTGCATGAAGAACCAGGCCAGGCCCACCGGAACCAGAACCCCGGTCCAGGGCACTGGTGGCAGCCCCAGGGTCACAACCACGCCCGCCAGCGCGGCAAAGATCAGCCGCTGGCGTTCCGTTTGCCCTGCAAGCCTGGCCCGTAGCCCAGGTACTGCTGTCACATGGTTTTCCATGCGGAGCAAGGTATCGCCAGGGCCGGACGGTGTCCAGACCTTAGTCAGTTGACGGCTCCAGGAGTTCCTGCCTCGGGCGCGCCTCCACCAGGTCCTGCATTCCGTACCGCTGGATCTTCTTGTAAAGCCCCTGGCGGGACAATCCCAGCCGCCTGGCCGCCGCCGCCTTGCGCCCATCGGTGGCCGCGATGGCCTTGCGGATCAGGAACTGCTCCAGCATCTCGCCGGCCTGATTCAGGTTGCGGACGGTCATCAGTTCGGTGGCGCTGTCCACCTCCGGATGCCCGGACTGGATATCGGGAGACAGATGACGCCGCCGGATATGCATCTGCCGCGGGTACAGGGCCAGAAATCGTGCCACCTCGTTTTCCAGTTCCCGCACATTGCCCGGCCAGGGCCACCGCTGGAGAACCTGCAGGGCCTTTTCACTGATGGTCATCTGGGCAATGGGCCGCTTGGCTCGCCGGAGGAAGAAACTGAACAGGGGCGCGATATCCTCGGGCCGGTGCCGCAACGGCGGAATCACCAGGCTGACCACCTTCAAGCGATAAAACAGATCCAGCCGAAACCGCCCCGCCTGGATCTCACGTTCCAGATCCTTGTGGCTGGCCGCCACGAACCTCAGGTCCACCTTGCGGCTGTTCAGCTCACCGATCCGGCGGACCCGGTGCTCCTGCATGACGCGCAGCAACTTGATCTGCAGGGGCAAGGGCATGTCCCCGATCTCATCGAGAAAAAAGGTGCCCCCGCTGGCTGCCGCCAGCAGCCCCTGCTTGTCCCCCACCGCGCCGGTGAAGGCGCCGGCCTTGTGGCCGAATAGCTCGCTCTCGAAGAGCGATTCCGGCAGGGCCGCACAGTTCTGCCCGATGAACGCGCCTTCACGTCGGGGACTGCACAGATGCAAACCGCGGGCAATGATCTCCTTGCCCACCCCGCTTTCCCCATGCAGCAAGACATTCACCCCGCTGCGGGCAATGGGCCCCAGCCGTTCTCCCAGGCGGCGCATTTCCAGGCTCACACCGATGCAGCCGGGGATTCCCGGAATCGACACGGGGCGCGGCAAGGGAAGATGGTCCTGGGAAGGTGAATTCACCTCACCCCCTCCCACATGGACCCGGGCCCCCGCCTCGGCCAGCATGGCCAGCTGAGGCAAGGGAAAGAGAGAGGGCTGCTGCACGGCTCCCCTGGCTCCGACCACGGCGGGCATGGGCTCCAGCTGTTCGAGTAAAGGTCCCACCCGCGCCGATAAACGTTGACCCCACAGAAAGATACCCTCGCGCCAGGGCTCGCTCAGATCGAACCAGATACCCAGACACCCCTTGACCTGGCCCTCGTTGATCAGCGGCTCGAGCCAGAGCGCGGCTCCGCCGGGCCGCGTGACCAGTTCTTCTCGCTGCGACTGCATGGCCTTCAGCAATCCTCCCAGCGGCGGTTGCTGAGCCAGGCCATCCTGACGCGCCCGCCCGCTGGCCCAGCTGAACAGGACCCGCAGGGGTGAAGACGCCTCGGCGCCTTCACGTCGGACCACCCACACCGCGGAGCCCTGGCCTCCATGGGGAAAACTGGCCAGTTCCTCATTCCAGAATAAAGTTGTATCCATACATTCCCCCTTGATGGTCGGGGCCGATCACCAGGCGGGCAACCGGCGTCACAAACAACGGCGAGACGGGGAGGGAAAGGCCCGAGAAACGGGCCTATCGGTCCAGTTTTGCAGGGAATGTGCCGAAAAAAAGCCCCCGGAGGGGGGCCATTTCACCACGGAAGGCGCAGGAACAAAGTTCAAGGCACACAATCATCTAAAGGAGGAACGTAAAAGGAAGCCCATAATTGCCAGGAAATCGACCGGGCCCAGAGCCCGCCGGCGGCGGCCATCTGTATCACCCCCGCAACAAGCGAACAGGGAAAATCAATTACTCCAGCACTTCAAAAGGGCAAAACAACCGGTGTTTCACCCACCGTGACCTCACCGATCAACCGCGCGCCCAGTCCGGGAAGGGCCCCCAGATCCACCGCCTTCGGCACCACCACCACCAGCCCGATGCCCATGTTGAACACCCGGTGCATCTCGCCGTCGGAAACCTCGCCCCGCGACTGGATCAGGCGGAAGATGGGCAGAACCTCCCAGGCCGACGGGTCCAGGACCACGCTCAGCCCCTCGGGCAGAACCCGGGGAATGTTGTCGTAGAAGCCCCCGCCGGTGATGTGGGCCAGCCCGTGAAGGGCCGGGCGTCCATGGGCCTCCCAGATGGCCCTGACATCGTTCAGATAGCTCTTGTGAACGGCCAGCAGGGCATCGGCCACCGAGGCTCCCCCCAGCTCCTCGGGCGAGTCGCTGACCATCAGGCCCGCCTTGTCCAGCAGCACCGCCCGGGCGAGGCTATACCCGTTGGTGTGCAATCCGGTGCTGGGCAGTCCCCACACCTGGTCACCGGCGGCGATATGGCGGCCGTCGATGACATCTTCCTCCCGCACCTGCCCCACGATGGTCCCGGCCAGGTCGAATTCCCCCGTGTTGTACACCCCGGGCATTTCCGCGGTTTCCCCGCCCAGCAGGGCGCACCCGTTTTCCCGGCAACCCTGGGCAAACCCGGCGATGACCGCAGGCAGCACATCCTCTTCGAGCTGGCTGGTGGCAAAATAGTCGAGGAAAAACAGGGGCTCGGCCCCCTGCACCAGGATGTCATCCACGCAGTGGTTCACCAGATCCTGCCCCACGGTGTCGTACCGGCCGGCGAGCTTGGCCACCATGACCTTGGTGCCCACGCCGTCCACACTGGCCACCAGCAGAGGTTGCCCCGGCGCCGGCTGAAACAGGCCCCCGAAGGCGCCCAGTTCGTTCTTCACCCGGTGGTCCCACGTGGAGCGCACGGCCTCTTTGCTGCGGGCCAGGGCCCGGGTTGCCGCATCGATATTCACACCGCTGTCGGCGTACTTCATGGGAGCCTCCGGAAGGAAAAATGCATGGGAATGACATCGGGGCAGATGATAAGCCGACACCGGACAGGATTCAAGTGCAGGGAGTGCTGAAGGCGACTTACCCTTCCGCGTGGCCGGATTTCAATCCGAACAGAGACAGCCGCCGGTTCAGGGCATCCAGAACCGCGTAAACCACGGCCTGCTGGCGGTTATGGCGAGAGGAGCAGGTACCGAAAAGAGTTTCGCTGCGCCGCCCTTCCACCAGGTCGATGGCCGTCAGGACCACCGACTGATCGCCCAGCTTCTCGAGCCGCACTTCCTGCACATGCAGCAGGAGGGGTTCGGCCAGAAGTTCGGTCAGGGCCAGGACCGTGGCCCGAGCCACCAGCTGCGTATCGCTTTCGGCGTGGTTGGGTCCTTCGGCCACGCCCAGGGCCTCGAGATCTCCAGCCTGGAGCAAAACCTCGGCCCTCACCACCATGTCACTACTCATCACGCCCACGTTGGCGCAGATGATGCGCGGAGACATTTCTTCGGCCAGGATGACGGCGGGCAAAGGATCGAGGCCACCGGCACCGAGGGCCGATTCCGGAGGATGATCGGACCACTCCTCGGCCGGCATACCATCGGGAGCTTTGAGCAGGGGATCGTCCAGCAGGTCTTCATCGAGCCCGGAGGGATCTTCGAACAGAGGATTGGCATCGTGAAAAGTGACTCCAGGGGAAGCCGAAGGGCCGCCCGACCATTCGTCCTGGCTCTCTGCGGCGAGCGGTTTGGGATCGATCATCTGGGCCACACTGATTTTCTTGTAGTCGATATTGACCTGGGCGCGCAGCTTGAGAAGGGTTTCCACATCACGCACGATCAAGCGGGAGGGTTTATCCGTTCCCGCCGTGACCAGAACCTCTTCCACTTCCCCGTTGTCATCCAGTTTGATCTGACACTCCTGGACGCCCACAATCTGTGTCACCCAGCGCTGGGCATCGGCCACCCAGGCATCACGCTCGTTAGGCTCCCACTCCAAAATCCGGCCCCCTATATCCCCGCGTCAAGGACGCAGGAACAAAACTGTTGCAATGGCACTGGTGTCCCGCAGTGATGTGCTCATCGCCCGAAAAACCGGGCCAAGGGGGAAGCTATCCCGGCTCCCCAAGAGCAAATTGGACAAGAAATCTGACCGCGCCAGGATATTATCACACACCAATTAACCGCACAACCCGTACTTTGCAAATACCGACATATCAAGGAATTTTGTCAAAAAAACCTGCGGATTCACCCGAAAGGGGCCAATCCGCAGGTCCAGGTCTCTCCAGGGCAGGCCAGGTCAGGGAATCATCATGCTCCTGAGTTCTCCCAGGCGACGGGCGTAGGCCTCATCGTCCACCGGAAGCAGCCCTTCCACGTTGAAGCCCTCCGGACAGAAGCTGGCCGTGACCGTGCCGTCCAGCATGGCCTGGCGGAAAAGATCATCGCCGCTGTCCCGGGTGGCGCCGGCCTCGGCCAGCGAGCCCATGAAGCCCCCGGCAAAGCAATCGCCCGCACCGGTGGGATCCACCACGTCATCCAGAATCAAGGCCGGAACCGACAGCGTGCCCTCGGGGCCAAAGTACAGAGCGCCATGTTCGCCCTTCTTGACGATGACCCGGCTGGGGCCCATGTCCCGGATCGCGGCGGCGGCATGGGCCAGGCTGCGTTTGCCGGACAGCAGACGGGCCTCACTGTCGTTGACCAGCAGCACATCGACCTTCCTGAGGACCTTTTTCAGGTCCTCAGGTGTGGTCTCGATCCACAGGTTCATGGTGTCGAGGGCTACCAGGTGCGGCGCGTTCATGCTTTCCAGCACGTGGTTCTGCAAGACCGGGTGGATGTTGGCCAGCAGCAGATACTCCGAGTCCCGCCAGTGCTCGGGAATCTGGGGCTTGAAATCGGCGAAAACGCCCAGCTCGGTGGCCAGGGTGTCCCGCTCGATCATGTCGTCATGGTAGCGCCCAGACCAGTGGAAACTTTGCCCCGGTACCCGGGCGATGCCACTGATGTCGGCGCCGCGGGAGGCCAGCAGGTCCAGATCTTCCTGGCGAAAATCGTCCCCCACCACACCGACGGCGCGTACCTGCCCGCGGCCCATGGTGGCGATGCTGAAGAAGCTGGCGCTGCCGCCCAGCTGACGCTCGCGCTTTTCGCGCGGAGTTTCGACGGTGTCGTAGGCCACCGATCCAACCACGAGTATGGACATGCTCAGTCCTTCTCCCCCATGTGTTCCGGGGCACTGACCCCGATGAGTTCGGCAACGGTCTGCAGCACCCGCTGGGTGATCATGCTCAGGTGCAGCCGGGCCTCCATGACATCTTCTTCCTGATCCAGGATCTTGCATTCGTGCCAGAACTTGTGGAACAGCTCGGCCACCTCGGCCACGTAGGCTGCCAGGCGATGAGGTTCGCGGCTCTGGGCCGCCGACACGATGACCAGAGGCAGGCGAATCAACTCGCGCACCAGGTTCCACTCCCATTCCGTTTCCAGCCGCATCAGGGATTCGGCCGAGGGCTCGGTCAGGGTGACCCCCTGCTCGGCGGCACGTCGCATCAGCGAGCAGGTCCGCGCATGCGCGTATTTCCAGTAGAAGACCGGGTTGTCCCGGGACTCTTCCGTCGCCTTCTTCAGGTCAAAGTCGAGGTGGCTGTTGGGCTTGCGCGTCAGGAAAATGTACTTGGCCACATCGGCGCCCACTTCATTGATGAGGGCGTCCATGGTCACGAACTGCCCCTTGCGCTTGGACATCTCGATGTTCTTGCCGTCCTCAAGGAACGTCACCTGCTGCAGGATCTGGACCTCGAGCCAGTCGCTGCTGATGTCCAGAGCTTCCATGGCCCCCTGCATTCGCTGGATATAGCCATGGTGATCGGGCCCCCAGAAATCGATGGCGTGCTCGAAACCACGCTGGTACTTGTGGAAGTGGTAGGCGATGTCGGCCAGGAAATAGGTGGGCATGCCGTCGGCCCGCATCAGGACCCGGTCCTTTTCATCCCCGTACTCGGTGGCCTTGAACCAGATCGCCCCCTCTTCCTCGTAAACAGCCTCCAGCTTCTTCAGCCGGTCCAGGGCCCGCTCGATGCGCTTGGTCTCGTGGAGCTCGCTTTCGAAATACCAGGTCTCGAACCGAAGCCCGAAACGCCGGCAGGTTTCGCGCTGCCAGCTCAAAATTTTCATCAGGGCATACTTGCTGAAGCAGCGAACCGATTCCTCCTCGGGCAGCTTCTGCCAGTCGCTGGCATTGCCCTCGGGCGCGCTGATGCGCTGGAAGCTCTCGTCATCGAAAGCCTTGGCGGCCTTCTGGATGGCCGCCGTGTCCTGCTCCATCAGCTCCTGGGCCATGATCTCCAGGTAGTTGCCACGGTATCCGTTTTCCGGGAACTCGACACTTTCTCCAGCAAGCTGCAGGTAATGGGCCCGCAGGCTCTGCCCCAGCAGCTTGACCTGACGGCCGGCATCGTTGACGTAGTATTCCGCGTGGGCATCGTAGCCCACGGCGTCCAGAAGCCGGACCATGCACATGCCGAAGGCTCCGGCCCGGGCCGACACGATGTTCAGAGGGCCGGTGGGATTCGCACTGATGAACTCAACGTTGATGCGCTTGCCCCCCCCGGTCTTGATCTCCTGCAGGGCACCGTCGGGATCGTACACGTCCAGCAACTGCTGAACCTGATAGGGGCGCGCCACCCGGAAGTTGATGAATCCCGGCCCGGCGATTTCCACCGACTCGATGACATCCTTGGGAAATTCCACGGCGGCGGCAATCTCGCCGGCCAGCTCCCGGGGATTCCTCTTCAGCCGGCGGCCCAGCATCATGGCCAGGTTGGTGCTCAGATCACCGTGGCTGCGTTCCCGGGGCTTTTCCAGTTCGATGGTGACGTCTTCCTCGTAGACACCGTACTTCTCCACGGTGCCCAGCAGGCCTTTTCTGAGGAGATCCTGAAGCATGATCCTGCGCTTCCCTTGCTTATGGGTCAGTCCTTGGCGCCGGCATCGGCACCCGTGTGAAATTTGAGGTCGGGATGGCGTTGCTTGACCGCTTCGTCAGCAAACCACTCGGGCGCGACGTCCAGGCGACCAGCGTCACCCCACAGCCGCTCCATCTGAAAATAGTCGCGCGCCTCTTCACGAAAGATATGGACCACCACATCAAAGTAATCCAGCAGGGCCCAGCGCCCCTCGTTCAATCCTTCGACGCCCTTGGGCTTTTGCTTCACATCCAGCAGGCTGTCCTGGAGGTTCTTGGCCAGTGCCCGCACCTGGACGTCGCTGGAGCCGGAAGCCAGGACGAAAAAATCGCAGACATCGCTGCGCCCGCGCAGGTCCAGGACCACCAGGTCCTCGCCCTTCTTTTCCAGCAGATGCCAGCAGGCCCGCTCGGCCAGCAGCCAGCCCGGACTGGCGTCCGGCATGACCGTCTCCTGGGCAGGGGTGGTTTTCTCCTGATCCTTCGTGGGCTCGGGAGCCGGACTCGATTTCACATCAGACATGGATGTTCTCCAGACAGGTCAATTCAAACGGTTGATCACATATTCGACGGCCACGGCCAGCAAATCCTTCTGCGGTCCACTGGCCACCGGGGCCAGCGCGGCCTTTGCCTCGTCGCCGAAGCTGCGGGCGGTCTCGAAGGCGTAATCGATGCCGCCATGGTCGGTCACGAAGGTTCGGATCTCCGGCCAGGAGGCCGCGCGTGCCGCCGTGTCGGTGTCGGCGGCCAGTTCAGCCACCCGGTTTTTCACATCGACCGGCGCATTTTTCAGGGCGGCAATCAAGGGCAAGGTGATGCGCCCTTCCTCCCAGTCCTGTCCGGTGGGTTTGCCCAGCCGGCGCTCATCGCCAAGATAGTCGAAAATGTCATCGGTGATCTGGAAAACCAGACCCGTCTTGGCGCCAAACTCGCCGAACTCTTCCTCATGGGCCGCCAGGCGGGGATTCAAGCTGACTCCGATGCGGCAGCTGTTCTCGATCAACGAGGCCGTTTTCTGGTAGATGATCTGCAGATAGCGGTCCTCGGGAATGTCCAGATCATGTCGATGCTCGAGCTGCAACATTTCCGCCTCGCTCATCAGCACCGTGGTCCGGGCCAGCAATTCCACCGCGTGGTGCTGTCCGGCCTCGCACAGATTGTGCAGCGCTTTGCTGTAAAGGTAGTCCCCCATGATCAGGGCGGCACTGCTGCCAAACTCGGCGTTCACCGAGGGCAAACCCCGCCGGGTCAACGCTTCATCGATGAAATCATCGTGGACCAGGGTCGCCGTGTGCACCAGTTCCACGCTGGCCGCGGCGGTCACCGCTTCGGGAGCGATGCCGTCCTCATGCTGCGCCGAGAGCAACAGCAAGGTGGGCCGGAACTTCTTGCTCTTGCCCTGACGAATGTGGTCGCAGATTTGCCGGGTCAGAGGACTGTTCCCGTCGGTGATCCGCCGGAACTCCTCGTCCACCTTTTCCAGGGTGGGCCCGATCTTCTTCTGCAAGGTGATGAGCTTGATGCGTTCGCGTTCCAGCATCCCCATGGATTCCTACTCTCTCAAAAAGCCAATTCCTGCAGGCAAGGGTATACGCAACACCCCTGGCAGGCTGCAGGATCATAGTACACAAATATTCGCAATTCTGCGCCTATGTCAATCCTCTTTGCTTTTTCTTCTGGTCACCACGATGGCCACCAGGACCGAAACCAGGTAAAGGACCATCACCGGACCGGCCATCATGACCTGGCTGATGACATCGGGAGGGGTCAGAACCGCCGACAGGCTGAAGATCACGATGATGGCGATCCGCCAGGTGCGCAGCAGCATGCGCGGATTCACTATTCCCAGCACACTCAGAAAAAGCACCAGCAACGGCAGCTGAAAAACCAGCCCGAAGGCCAGGCACAGCCGCGACACGAAGTTGAAATAGGGCCCCACACCAATCAGGGGCTCCATGACCGAGGTCCCGAAGCTCAGCAGGAAGGTGATGACCTGCGGAATGACCACCAGGAAAGCGAAGGCCACCCCGGTGTAGAAAAGGGCGGTGGTGGTGATCAGCAAGGGCGAGACCACCTTGGCCTCGCTGCGGTGCAAACCGGGCAAGACGAACATGTAGAACTTGAAGAAAATGAAGGGGGCCACCACGAACAGCCCCACCACGAAGCTGAGCTTCAGTCGGGTCAGAAAGGCCTCGTTGGGCGCGGTGAAATACACACCGTAATCCTGGATGGGCAGGATCAGCAGATCGAGCAACCGGGCCGACACGAACCAGCAGATGGTGGCGGCCAGCAGCGCGGCAATGGCCGAGTGCAGCAACGTGCTGCGCAGCTCTTCCAGGTGATCCAGCAATCCCATGGGCTCGGATTCAGGTTCCTCACCAGCGGCCAGCCGCGCTTCTCGTTCCTTTTTCTGGCGCTCTTCTTCCCGCTTCTTGGCCGCCACCGGATGATCCGGATGGGGCGGCAAGTGCTCATACCCCTGCTGATCCCGCGGGCCGGTGGGTTCCTGATCTGGCTGGTCGCCTTCGTGTTGATCAGTCACGGTCGGGATCTTTCCCTTGCCGCAGGTCCCGGACCAGGGCGAAGAATTCGTCCATGCTCTTGAAGCTTCGATAAACCGAAGCGAACCGGATATAGGCCACCTCGTCCACCAGAAGCAGTTCATCCAGCACGTAGTGGCCGATGGTTTCGCTGGGCACTTCACGGCGTCCGGAAGCGCCCAGCTTTTCCTCGACGTGGTCGACGATCATCTCGATTTCCTCCAGGGAAACCGGACGCTTCTCGCAGGCCTTGGTCACCCCGACGATCACCTTCGAACGGTGATACGCCACCCGGTCGCCGCTACGCTTGACCACGAGGACCGGCCTGGTTTCCAGGCTTTCATAGGTGGTGAACCGGGACTGGCAGTGCAGGCACTCACGCCTGCGCCGCACCGCACGGCCGTCACGGACCGACCGCGAATCGACCACCTTGTCCTCTTCATGCCCGCAACTGGGACAGCGCAACGCCTACTCCATTCCCGGATACAGGGGAAAGGCCAGGCACAGCTCCTCGCTCTCGCCGCGCAGGCCGGCCAGGGCGTCGTCGTTGTCCTTGTTCTGCACGGCACGGTCGATGATGTCGGCGATCTTCCGCATTTCCTCGGCGCCCATGCCACGAGTGGTCAGCGCCGGGGTGCCCAGACGGATACCGCTGGTCACGAAGGGGCTTTCCTGGTCGAAAGGCACGGTGTTCTTGTTGGCGGTGATGCCCACATGCTCCAGCAGCGCCTCCATGTCCTTGCCGGTCAGTCCCTTGTTGGTCACATTGACCAGCAGCAGGTGGTTGTCGGTGCCGCCGCTGACCAGGCGGAATCCGCGCTCCATCAGCGCATCACCCAGAACCTTCGCGTTGTCCACCATGTTCCGGGCGTAGGTCTTGAACCCATCCTGCATGCATTCGTGGAAACACACGGCCTTGGCCGCCACCACGTGCATCAGCGGACCGCCCTGCACACCGGGGAAGTTCATCTTGTTGACGGGACCGAAGAAGTCCTTCTTGCTGAGAATGAGGCCGCCCCGGGGACCGCGAAGGGTCTTGTGGGTGGTGCTGGTCACCACATCGCAATGGGGCACGGGGCTGGGGTGCACTCCGCCCGCCACCAGGCCGGCAATGTGGGCCATGTCGAACAGGAGCACGGCGTCGATCTCATCGGCGATGCTCCGCAGCTTCTCGAAATCCCAGAACCGGGGGTAGGCACTGGCGCCGCCCACCAGCATGCGGGGCCGCTCCTTGAGGGCCTGATCGCGCATCTTGTCGTAGTTGATGGTCTCGGTGCCCTCGTCCACCTCGTAGTGCAGAGCATCGAACAGCAGGCCCGAGAAGTTGACCGGATGCCCGTGGGTAAGATGCCCGCCGTGGCTGAGGCTCAACCCCATGATCTTGTCCCCGGGCTTCAGAAAAGCCAGGTAAGCGGTCATGTTGGCCGTCGAACCACTGTGAGGCTGCACGTTGGCTCGCTCGGCCCCGAACAGTTCCATGGCCCGCTGCTTGGCCAGGGTTTCGGCTGTGTCCACGTGCACGCAGCCGCCGTAATAGCGCTTCTTGGGGTAACCCTCGGCGTACTTGTTGGTCAAGGTGGAGCCCAGGGTCTCCATGACCGCGCGACTGGTGAAGTTTTCGCTGGCAATCATTTCCAGCTGAGTCCGTTGCCGGGACAGCTCGGCGTCCAGGACATCGGCGATCTCGGGATCGGTGTTGCGTACTTGATCGTACATGGCCCCTACTCCTGTTTCATGTGGGTGTTTTCCCAGTCGACAAATTTGTTCACGCGGCGGGCGTGACGCCCCCCCTCGAATTCCGCACCCAGCCAGGCTTCCAGCAACCCGACCGCCTGGTCAGGAGTGACGCCGTCGCCGCTGAGACAAAGGACGTTGCTGTCGTTGTGCTGCCGGGTGGTCCGCGCCTGATCCTGGGTGAAGCAGAGGCTGGCCCGCACTCCGCGCACCTTGTTGGCGGCGATGCTCATGCCGATGCCGGAACCGCAGATCAGCACCCCGGCCTCGGCTCGACCTTCGCCGACCATGGCCGCCGTCGGCAGAGCCGCGTCGGTGTAGTCGGCAGATTCGGCGCTGTGACACCCGAAGTCTTCCACCGTATGGCCACGCGCCATCAGGTACTCCTTGATCGCGTTCTTGTGGGCGAACCCGCGGTGATCCGAACCGATGGCGATGATCATGCTCTCTCCGTTCCGGTCAGCTGCTCAAATGTTTCGCGCCAGCCCCCCAGCAAGCGCTGGATCTGCTGACCGGTTTCGAAGTACCGATCCCGGGGCCTGCCGAAGGGATCGCCCACCTCTTCCATGGAGGGCGAAAACGGCTGGCGCGCCAGGTCAAATCCAGGAGCCCCCAGGACCCCGATCTTGCCGCCGTACAGGGGGCCAAACCGGGCCTTGAACTGGGCGGCATGGCTGCGGGTCATGCCGATCACCCAGTCGCACTGCACCAGCTCTTCCGGCAGGAAGCCGCGCGAGGCGTGGTCGGCGAGGCTCAACCCACAGGTGGCCACGAATTCGGCGCTGCTCTGGCTGGCCCCATGACCCGGCACCGGATTCAGGCCTGTCGAACAGAATTCCAGGTCCAGGTCGGCAAACATATGACGGCCAAGAACTTCGGCCATTGGACTGCGGCAGATGTTGCCCGTGCAAAAAAACAGGATGCGTTTCATCGCGCCCCTTTCCGGTACGCCAAAATTAGGCTTCGCCCCACAGGGCGTCAAGCACGACCACGCGCCGGGGAATCCGGATCGGGCATGGGCATGGGCCCTTCCCTCAGCAGGCGGAAAGGCCAGCTGGTGGCCTCGACCAAGGCACTGGCCCGGGGAGCGTCCAGCGAAGTCTGCGAAGGGCCGGTCGACACCCAGAATCCGTCCACTTCGCCCCCGAACTGTTCCAGAGCTTCCTCCACCGTGGAACACGGGGCATCACCCTCGCGATTGCAGCTGGTGGACACCAGGGGGCAGCCACAGCGGGCAATCAGCTCTTGCAACTCCGGGTGTTCGGGGATCCGCACGCCCAGGGTGCCCGTTCCGGCCGTGACCTGCGCCGGCACATGGTCCGCCGCCGGAAAAACCAGGGTGAAGGGCCCGGGCCAGCACTGGCGCGCCAGGTTTTCCTGCCGCTCACTCAGTGGTTTCAGGGTCTCGGTGGCCTGGGTCAAATCAGAGGCCAGGATGAGAAGAGGCTTGCCGGAAGAGCGGCCCTTGATGGCCGCAATACGGCCGATGCCCTCGGCTGCATCAACCCGGCAATGAAAGCCAGGCAAGGTGTCGGTGGGCAGAACCAGGACGCCGCCCGAGTTCAGAACCAGGACGGCGTCACGAAGGTCCAGGGGACGGGAGGCCACCTAGCGGCCGCCCTTGGCCAGATATTTGCGATAGTCCTCCACCGCGTGGGCCACCTTGGGATCGCTCAGGGCGATCATGCGCGCAGCCAGACAGGCGGCGTTCTTGGCCCCGGCACTGCCCACAGCCACCGAGGCGACGGGCACCCCGGGGGGCATCTGCACGATGGACAGCAGGGCATCCACACCGGCCAGCGGTCCGGCGGCCACGGGCACACCGATCACGGGCTTGCCCGTCATCGAGGCCACCACGCCGGGCAGGTGAGCCGCCATCCCGGCGCACGCCACGAAAACCTGCGTACCGCCAGCTTCCGCTTTGCGAACGATACGGCGCAGCTTCTCGGGCTGACGGTGGGCCGAGGCCACCTCCACGGCGCTGGTCAGGCCAAAGCGTTCCAGCAAAGGAAACATTCCCTCGATCACCGGGAGATCATTCTTGCTCCCGAGCAGGATCAGGACACGTGGGGACACGGCAACATTTTTTGCGGGTGCTTTAGCCATCGTTCAAATCTCCTGACACGGCGATATCCCGCCGATAGATGAGTCCTTCGAAATGGGTTTCCTCGAGCAACTGGTAGGCGGCGGCCTTGGCCTGCTTCAGGTTTCCCCCGGTGCCCACGGCACCGAGCACGCGGCCGCCGTTCGTCAACAACCGGCCGTCGGGACCGGTTTTGGTCCCGGCCTGGACCACCCAGCGATCATCACCCTTGGTCCCGGGCAATTCGATGGGCCGTCCCTTGATGTAGCTGCCGGGATACCCGTCCGAGGCCCCGACCACCACCACGGCATGGCGCAGCCAGCTGGTCAATCCGGCACCCGGCCAGTCGGCGGGCACCACTTCCTCCACCTCGTGCAGCCCCTGCAAGTATGCTCCCAGGTTTCCCTCGGCAGTGGAGGCGCACAGTTCCAGGAAGTCCCCCTTCAGCAGGGGCAAAACCACCTGGGTTTCCGGATCGCCAAACCTGACGTTGAATTCCAGGACCATGGGCCCGGCCTCGGTCAACATCAATCCGGCATAGAGAACACCCCGGAAGGGGATGTCTCGGCGCCGTAGCTCCGCCAGCATGGGCAGCACGATGTGCGTGTCGATCTGGGCGTAGAGCTTGGCCGGCAGGGTCACCGGAGCAAACGCCCCCATGCCCCCCGTATTGGGGCCTGTATCCTGCTCACCGACCCGTTTGTGGTCCCGGCTCGGCGCCAGCAGACAGTAGTCCTGGCCATCGGTCACGATCAGGACCGAAAGCTCCGGACCGAACAGGCACTCCTCCATGATGATACGCAGGCCGGCGCTGCCAAAGCGCTGCTCATCCAGGCATTCGTGGATGAACGCCTCGGCCTCGCTCTTGGCGGAACACACCGCCACCCCCTTGCCCTGAGCCGCACCGCAAGCCTTGATGACCACGGGCAGGCCCACGGTGTCCAGGTGCTTGAGGGCCGCATTGGAACTGCTGAAGGCGTGATAGTGAGCGGTGGGCACACCCGCCGAGGCCAGCACTTCCTTGCAGAACTCCTTATCCCCTTCCAGCCTTGCTCCCAGGGCTCCGGGCCCGAAAACGAGGATGTTCTCCTTGTGCAGAGCGTCGGCCAGTCCCTGGATCAAGCAGTCCTCCGGACCGATGATCACCAGCTCGATCTCGTGGGTCACGCAGAACCCCACCACGGCCTTCTGATCCGCGGGATCCAGATCCACGTTGGTCGCAAGCTCGGCGGTGCCCGGGTTGCCGGGAGCACAGAAGAGGATCGGCTCCTGGGGCGAGGCGGCCAGCTGGATCACCAGGGCGTGTTCACGCCCGCCGGATCCGATGACAAGGACTTTCCTGGACATGTATCAAGGCCTCCCGAGGCAAAAAGAGGACGGAGCTGTAACTTACCCAGAATTTAACCCAAGATGTGAGGGGGAACAACGGGAGAAAAATACCCGGGGCCCCGCCGCGCAGCCGGAGCCCCACAGGACAAAGTCAGGCGGAAACGACGCGGGTTCCGCCCTCGCCGTTGACGGCGTTCAGAAAACCCTCCGGGGAGGTGATGATGACCTCGCGCCCCCCCCCTTCCAGGAACGAGATGGCCGACTCGATCTTGGGTCCCATGCTCCCTGCCGGGAACTCACCGTTGGCCAGCATCTGGGCCGCTCGGTCGGCGGTCAGCACGTCCAGAGCTTCCTGGTCGGGCTGGCCGAAGCGGGCGAAAACCTTGTCCACCTGGGTGATGATCACCAGGACATCAGCCTCGATCAGGCGCCCCAGCAGGTCGCTGGCCCGGTCCTTGTCGATCACCGCGTCCACGCCTTCCAGCTCACCCTGGGCATTGTAGACCACAGGTACTCCACCGCCACCCACGGCAATGGTGATCACGCCGGCCGCCACCAGAGCTTTGATGGCCGCCCATTCCATGACCTCGGTGGGCCTGGGACTGGGCACCACCCGGCGCCACCCGCGGTTGGCGTCCTTGATGATGGTCCACCCGGTTTCCTGACGCATCCGGTCGGCCTGCTCTTCATCGTAGAAGGGGCCGATGGGCTTGGTGGGATTGTTGAAGGCGGGATCCTGCGCATCGACCCGCACCTGGGTCACCACCGAGGCCACGGAACGATCCAGCCCCACGGCCTTCAGCGCATTCTGCAGGGCCTGTTGCAGCATGTAGCCCAGGCCCCCCTGGCTGTCGGCTCCACACACGAACATGGGCATGGCCGGAATCCCGTGAATGGCCTGTCCGGCATCCCCACGCAGGACGATATTGCCGACCACCGGGCCGTTGCCGTGGGTCATGACGATCTGGTGCCCCTGCAGGGCCAGCTGAGCCACGGTGTCCATGGTTTGGCGGGTGATGGCCACCTGCTGGGCATAGGTTCCTTCCTGCCCCACGGGAATGATGGCATTGCCCCCCAGGGCGAT
Source organism: Candidatus Krumholzibacteriia bacterium (assembly GCA_036351155.1). GTDB lineage: Bacteria > Krumholzibacteriota > Krumholzibacteriia > LZORAL124-64-63 > LZORAL124-64-63 > LZORAL124-64-63. Next base: position 20,539 of record JAZBOO010000024.1, read on the forward strand.
GACGAAACGCTTGGGCGTCTGATTCAATTTCCACCTCTTGCTAGCGGACAGACCGGGCGAAATCCGCAAACCGGTCCAGCGCCTTCTTGATGTTGTCCTGGCTGTTGGCATAGCTGAATCGGAGGTACCCCTCACCGAACGCTCCGAACGAGGTGCCCGACAAGGCGGCCACCCCGAACTCGCTCAGCAGTCGGTTTTCCACTTCCTTGCTGCGCAACCCCAGGCCTGTGATGTTGGGAAAAACGTAAAATGCCCCGCGGGGCCGCAGACAGGACACCCCGTCGATGGCATTCAAGCCATCGACCAGCAGATCCCGCCGGATCTTGAACTCGGCCACCATGGCCTCGGCATCGTCCTGGGGCCCGGTCAGAGCCTGCGCACCCGCAATCTGGGTGAACGCCGCCGTGCAGCTGGTGCAGTTGGTCTGCAGCTTGGCCACCGCCTGGGCCAGCTCCACCGGCATGACCCCGTACCCCAGCCGCCAGCCGGTCATGGCGTAGGTCTTGGAATGCCCATCCAGGATGATGGTCCGCTCCAGCATGCCCGGCCGGGTGGTGATCGATTCGTGCCGACCTTCATAGAGGATCTTGCTGTAAATTTCGTCGCTCAGCACCCAGAAGTCATGCTTGACCGCCAGCCGGGCAATGGTGTCCAGGTCCTCGGAGCTGAGCACGCCGCCGGTGGGGTTCTGGGGGGAGTTGATGATCAGCATCCGCGTCTTGTCGCTGACCAGTTTTTCCAGATCCGCCACCGCGAAGGAGAAGCCCTGGTCCTCGGCCAGCTTCAGGGGAATGGCCTTGCCCCCCAGAAAATTGATCACCGATTCGTAGATGGGAAAGCCGGGGTTGGGATAGATGACCTCGTCACCGGGATCGACCAGCGCCGTCAGGGGGAAGGTGATGATGGGTTTGCCGCCCGGAACGACCACCACGTTTTCGGCCTTCACCTCGATGCCCCGGTCACGGGCGATGAATTCGGCGATGGTCCGGCGCACCTCGGGCAAGCCGGCCGAAGGCCCGTAGTGGGTGTATCCCGAGCGCAAGGCTTCCACGGCCTTTTCGATGATGTGGGCGGGTGTATCGAAATCAGGTTCACCGATTTCCAGGTGCACGATATCCCGACCGTCGGCTTCCAGGGCCCTGGCCCGAGCCAGCACCTCGAAGGCGGTTTCGGTCCCCAGCCTGGACATTCTCTTGGCGAACATCATGGATCTCTCCTCTCGCGGACGGTCCTCCCCGGCAGACCCGGAGGGCGAAACAGACCAGCGCCGCACAGGGCCGCACAGGCAGCTGCAGAATGCGCTGCCCGACAAACCTAGGCCCAGGAAAGGGCCCTGTCAATCGCCTCGTGTGGCCGGGATGGGGTCAGGCCAGCGCTTCGAGGTACTTGTTGATTTCGCGGATGATTTCGCGGCGAATCCCGGCCCGGTCCTGGGCCATGCGCTTGAGGTCCACCTTGGTGACGTACTTGACGTGGACGAACTTGCGGAGAATTTTCACCGACACGTTGCAGGGACTTTGCAGGCACACCCGGGCCACTTCCCGGTTGGCAAAGCCGGTATGCAGGGCCCGGTCGGTGGCGATGGTCTCGATGATCTGGGGATTCCGGGTGCGCGCGGCAATATCGGCCACCAGTCCGGGAATACCGATCACCTTGGGATTGCGCAGGAAGCCCAGGGTGACGCTGGTGGACATGATGTTGCTCATCACCAGGTGCTTGATGGCCGCCGCGCTCATGTCCTTGGCGTCCTGCTCCTCCTCCTCCTCCTCGGGCACTCCATCGGCCGACACCGGCGCCGGCACTGCCCGGCTGTGTTTCTCCAGGAGCGTGGGCAGGAAGTTTTCCCAGTTTTCGTCGGGCTTGCTGTCGCTCAGATCCACTTCCAGCTGATCCCCCAGCAGACGGAGGCGGTCCAGGGGCCAGAGGGAAGCCCCGCGTTCCCGCACGGGGGTCTTCAGGAGCTTCTTGATTTCCAGGGCCAGGTCTCCGCCCAGAGGCAGCAATACCTTGTGCCCTTTCCGGTGCTCCTGCACCAGGCGCACACAGCTCAGCAGGCCCAGCTCCGTGTCCCGGATTTCATGCTTGACCATCTGATGAGTCAAGGCCAGCAGGGCTTCGGCGCCCCGGGCCAGCTTCGTGACTTCCAGGGGTGCGGAATAGAGCCCCCGGCTCAGGTCAGCCAGAATTTCGAGACCCGGTGTTTTCGCGATCAGGTCGCGCAGGCGCTGATGATCCCGCTCATCCATGACCTCCAGCGCACTGGAGACCTGATTCGTGAACGCCGCCCGGTCGTTGCCTTCCTCGATCCAGCGGATCATCTGGCGCAGGTCCTGGACCTGGCTGTCCGTGGCGCTGAGAATGGGCAGCACCCGTTGAACCGCCGCGGTGTTGAAGGGGTTGACGGTTCCGGCCAGATTGCTGGTCCGCTCCTGCCAGGCATCGGTCTCCAGGCGCACCAGCTCGGCCATCAGGCGCCGGGCCTGATCGGTCAAGTCACGGCCGGTCACCATGTCGTCCAGGAAGGTCAGGAAGCATTTGCGCCAGCCCGGCCAGGGTTCCTCGTGACCCGGACGTGCCGGATCACCGGGCACATCCATACCCAGGACCATGAGAAGATCCCGGGTGTCCTGGCTCACCTGGGTGAACCGGCGCCTCCATTCGGTCTGGAAGGGGTTTTCGGGACGGGAATCTCCGTCCAGTATCGCCTTGAAACGTCGCGACGAGGTGAATCCCTGAATCCTGGGAATCAGACGAGCCCCGGGCGTGGTCACGTCCAGGAAAGCGGCCAGGAATCGTGCCCCGGCCGGCTCACCCTTGACGATCAACTCCTGAACCGACATGAGGATCTTGGCGGCCGTGGGCTTGCCCAGATGGCCGGCCATCAACCCGTGGAATCGACCCGAGAGCAGGTTGCAGGCGTTCTGCCCGAAAGCCATGTCCACCAGATCCACCAGCAGCTCCGGGCTGGCCACCACATCCCGCGAGGAAATCGCGGGAGCCGCAAGAAGAGGGGAACTGGTGGCCGTGCTGGGCAAATCGATTCTCCGGAACATGAGGATAAACAGCCGCCGGGGACGGTCCAGTCCGTCCCGGGCACATTCCTGTTCCTGTCCTATCGGCCGACATCTCTGCCGGTTAACCGGGTTTGTCCCGAATCGAGCCAGCACCGCCCTCACCAGCGGATGCGCCCCTCCAGCCAGGCCTCCCAGGCCCCGCCCGCGGGCTCCGGACCTTCCGGGCGGCGCCAGGATGCCGCCAGCCAGAATTCTCCCCACGCTCGTTGCCAGCCCAGGGCCAGATGGGTTTCCGACTGCCACTGTCCCCAGTGGCGGGGCAGGATGCGGCCGGGAACTGGAACCAGAGCCGTCACCAGGTCCACCTCGTCCCCCCAGGCCTGCCCGTAGCCCACCCGGAGGCGCCGGGTTTCCCCCACCTGGAAGTGCCCCCGCAAGGACCAGAGGCGCCGCCAACGGGTCCCGGAAGCATCGACCTGGCGCAGCAGCTTGGCGATGAACTTCACGTCTCTCCCTTCGGCGAGGTGCCCCACCGTCCCCTGAATCAGGGATTTGTGCTTGATGGGGCTGCTCTCCGGCGGAAGCCAGGGAAAACGTCCCTGCCAGGTGCGCCGGTCCTTGCCCGTCACCAGGACCCGGGAGGAGAGGGTCCAGGTCCGATCGGGACGGTGAGTCAGGATGATGTCCCCCGTGCTGTTCATTTCCAGCTGGGCTTCACTGCCCAGGTGGCGGGTATGGGACTGTCCCCAGAGGGCTGCCAGCCGAGTTTCCGGCCCCAGCCGGGTGGCCACACGCAGGGCCCAGGCCCGTCCCTCATCCCCCTTGAGCAGCCCCGGGCGCTGGCCCAGTCCCCAGAAGTCCTTGCCCTCGGACACGGTCATTGCCCCTTCGAGGAGCCAGTCACCACCCGGCCGCCAGGTGAGGGAAGTGACCCAGTCCAGCTGGCGGGCACCGCTGACGGGTTCCTGCCGTCGGGCGAACTCGGCCTGGGCCTGCCAGGATTGCCCCGCCGCCTGTCCCGAGCATCCCCAGCCCACACCCAGGGGAACCTTCAAACCCTGGAATCCCAGCCACCGCTTCCTGGTGCCAAACTTCAAGCTTCCCGCCACCACCGGGTGGCCGTCGAGGGTATCGTTTTCCGGCATCCGTCCCGTCATCCACTGCACCTCCCACCGATGCCACTGGATCCGGCCGCCCCCGCCTTCCAGGGTGCGGCGGTCCGGGCGACTCGTTTTCCCCACCAGCCGTGTCCGCGCGGAAACCAGGGTGCCGTCGGCCACCAGGCTTCCCGAACGACCGGGCCCCGAGAGCAGGAGCCCACACCCGGCGGTCAATCCCACCCGACCGGCGATCACCGTGAGCGCCTGCGTTTCCCACCGCAAGAACCCACCGGCCAGGGAGGTGGGCTGCCCCGGCCAGTCACCCCGGATGCCGCAAGAGAAGGGGCCCCACGACTGGGCCAGGTGTCCCCGCCCACGCCAGGAACCCTCCACTGTTTGTTGCCCTCCCAGCCGAAGATATCCGGACCAGGGATGGGCCTGACCATGCGCGGGTGCAGCCGACACCTCGGCCTGCCAGTTCTCCTGTTCGGCGGCCGTGGGATCAAGGCCCAGGTCGGTCAGGGTGATCAGGACTTCATCGAGATCCTCGTCCGGCTCGGCCGGATCCGGTGGAGCGGCCTGCACCAGCGACCAGCCCAGCAGAAGGGCCAGACACCACGTGGCCTTTTCGCGCCGCCTATTCATGCCTACCCCCCAGGCCAAGGCTGAACCGATGACTCACGCCCAGCCAGGGGTGCACCATGTGGGAGGTTCTCAGCAGAAGACCCTTGCCCAGAATCTGCAACCCCGGCCCGAGGGCCCCGGTGGCCGGATCCCAGCGAAGCCCCAGCCCCACCCCCGGGCCGGCTTTCCACAAGAAATCGCCGCCCAGCAGCGGGCGGCCCCGATCATCCTGGTCCCACTGCACCACCAGGGCGTACTGGTCCTTCTGCCAGCCGGCTTCCAGGAAATCCCGGCGCCGGGGCCCTGCCCCCTCCTGGGTGGACCGGCCGGGGAAGGGATGCGCCACGCGCGCCCAGAGGCGCCCCACCGCCTCTCCGCTCCACTGGTATCCCAACAGAAAATCCAGCCGGGGCACCGGGACCACGGCCTCCTCGGCGATGGCCATCCAGGTCTTTTCCAAGGCCAGCCCCACGCCGGGACGTCGGCCCAGCATCATCTGACCACGAGCCTGGCTTTCGGAAAAAAAGCCACGGCCCAGGCGGGACCATTGCACCTGCAGGGTCGTGGGCACGCCACCGGGGTGACCTCGCCAATCCACCCGAAGGCTCTGCTGGTTCAGTTCGGGCAGGGCAAACAGCTGGCCGGTGCCGAGGGAGAGGCGCCAGGAGCGCCCGCCGGTCCTCGAGGGATCACCCTCCAGAAGCCTGTCGGCCAGGTCAGAAGGCACCAGCCAGGCGCCCTCCACTTCACGCCACCCGGCCGCCGCGGCTGGCGAGGCCTGCAGGCCCAGAACCAGCAGCAGGGCCAGTCCAGACAATTGTCCGCATCGCCCCCCCTTCATGGCCGGCGCACGCAGGTCAAGGCCTGGAACTTCTGCACGGTGGCCTGGGTCGAGTTGCGTAGCTGGACAACCACGACGTAGGCCCCGGTTGGCACGGGGCGGTTGCTGTCGTCACGGCCATCCCACAGCAGGTCACGAGGCCCGGGCCCGCCCTGGTCGCCGCCCAGGTCACGCACTCTCTGGCCCCAGGTGTCGAAGATGGCGCACCAGTAACCGCAAAGAGGGTCGGCCAGGAGAAATCCGATATGTTGCACCGTCACTCCGGCCGCCTGGTCCAGCACCGCGGGATCAATCCGCAAGCCGGCCGAGGAGAGAACCCCGGCGGCAATGCTGTTGCGTCTCCCCGGGGTTCCCCCGGTCAGCGCCGTGCAAGGGGCCCAGTTCTCGGCCTGTGGATTGATGGGCGTGATGGACTGGCGTTCCCAGCTGGTTCCGCTGGCAGAGTTCAGGGGGATATCATCGGGCAGCGTGACCTGGTCCAGTACCGTGCCCGTGGAATCTGCCAGCTGCACCCGGTCACTGAACAGCCGATCAGGCGGCGCCGCATTGTTCAGCGAGGGCCAGCTGCCGGGCAGGGTCAGCAGAAGGACATCGGCGGCCTCGAAATAGGCCGCCCCCACCGGGGAGTTCCCCGTGTTGGCCGCGAGCCACCCACCCAGACTTTCGGGGTCCTGAGCCAGAACGACCATTTGCCCAGCTCCCAGCATGGCCTCGGGCAGGTTTTGCCAGGAGCCCTCCTCATCGCGCACCTGAAAATGGACCAGTTCCACCGACCGGGGGCCCGGACACAGAAGTTCGATCCATTCTCCCTGGCCGGCCCCCGGGGCTGCGAGCACCTCGTTGATGATCAGGTCACCCGGTCCCACCTGATAGGCTCCCACGGGCACCCGCAAGGTATCTCCCGTGGTTGCCAGTGGAATCAAAACGGTCAAGGGCCAGCGTCCCCGGTCCCCCATGGTCACCCGCCAGACCACCTCCCGGGAGGTGCCGGAAGGGCAACTGGTCAGAATCGAAGGGTACCGGAGCCCACCGCACTCCAGATACACAGGCCCCTCGGGCCGATCGGCCAGCCCGGTGTTCAACAGACCCACGGTGAAGGTCACCGCCAGATCGGCTCGATCCAGAGCGGGCGGCTCGGCCACCATCCCGGTGGACTCCCACTGAAACTCCTGAAAATTGGGAGCACCCGGAGTGGGGTTGTGGCTCACGAAATCGGCCCGGTTATGGTCAGAATCAAAACCGTCCGGCCGACGCGCCAGCGCCATCCCGGGTTGCAGCCCCACCGCCTCCAGTTCCATGAGCGCGGGATCGGTCAGGGGACCGTATCCCACCAGATCCAGGGTTTGTCCCCCGGACCCGATCAGGCGGATGGCATCGGGTCCATTCTGCAGGCCCAGCCAGACCTCGGCCTGGGGCACGGGGGGATCGGGTGCCGGCCCCATCCAGTTGCGGTCCACCAGCAGAAACAGCCCGCCCGACTCCAGGACAAGCGAGGCCTCACAGGTCCACCGGGTGGCCCAGACCGGACCATCGATGCCGTTGGCGAACTGCAGCCGGACCCCCAGCAAGTCGATGGCCTGGGAACCGGTGTTGATCAGTTCCACGTACTCACGCCCCCCGTCGGCTCCCGCGGGGTCAGGCAGCAGTTCGTTGATCACCAGGGAAGAAGATGCCTCGGTGGCGCAGACCAGAAGGCCAAGGGTCAGCCCACGGGCCCAGGTCCCCAGAAGAAATGTAGGCAAGGAGGAAAACCCTATCCGGGAGGAAAGAGCGTCCGGTCGAAACTACAGCAATCCGTGGCGGCGGCGCAGGTACCACTCCGCCCCGAGCAAGATCACCACCAGCACGAAGAAGGGCCAGCCGGACCAGAAGTCCCAGCGCTGACGCCTCTCCCTCATCTCCGGCGACCAGTCCACCGCAGACAGATCCTGAAGCACCTGTTCCAGGGTTCCGCTGTCGGAAAGGGAGTGGTAGGTGCCCCCCATCCTGAGAGCCATCTGACTCAGCAACCGGCTGTCCTGCCGGACCTGGGTTTCTTCCACCGAGTAGGCGGTGACCACCAGCGACTCCTCGGAGCCGGTCACGGGCGGATCGCCTGGGCCCACGAGCTGCAGCGCATAGTGCCCTGGTGGCAGTGCGGGAAGGGTCACCTGGGTCAATCCGGGCTGACCGGTCACCGCTTCCAGAGCAAACGTTCTTTCCACGGGCAAGGGCTCACCTTCGGTCCCCGCCGGCTGGGATTTCAGAACCAGCGAGGGGCGTCGGTCCAGCACCGGCTGGCCGCGCATATCCCGCCACTGGGCCGACAGGGTGATGGTCTCCCCTTCCTGGTAAAAAGGTCGACGTCCCGAAAAAACCAGACCGCTTTCCTGCTGCCCGGCCGCCAGCCAGACCAGAATATTGCGGAGCAAGCGCTCCCCGGCCTGCCCAGTTCCCACCTGATCATCACCCGTGGTGCCAGGGCGCCAGAAAACCTGCTCCCAGAGCCGCCGGCCGCCGTACCAGATCACTCGACCCTGCCCCTGATTGCCCAGCGTGAGCAGGGGCAGATTGCTGGTCTCCCCGGCACGCGATGTCCCGCGCCCCACCAGCAGAGGCATGGCTTCCGGCTTGTCCTGCACCTCCAGAATGCGGCGCAAGGGAGGCAGCTCCTCCAGAATGGTCCCCCGGGATCCGGCCATCCCGCCCGCAGGAGTTTCCTCCGGAGCCGCCATTCCCCGCAGCACAGGGTGCCCCCTGCCCTCGGCCACCGCGGTGGCGACAAATCCGTCATCCAGCCAGCGCAGGCGAGTGAAGGTCACCGGAAGCATCGCCGAAAGCTCCTCCGGCGGCACGGGGATTTCCCGCTGAAGGACCGGCCCCGGCTCGGGCATCACCATCAACCCCAGCCCGTCTTCGACCGCCCGGGCCAGCTGCGTCCAGTCCACCTGGGTCGCCAGATCCTGCCAGCCCATGAGGACCACGCCATCCCAGCGGGCCCAGTCGGATCTGGACACGGGCGGTGTCCAGGCCTTCAAGCTGTCTGCAAAAACCAGACCTTCGGGCCCGCGCCGGACCACCGTCAGGTCAATACGGGACTCGGCCAGGGCCGCCTGGGCCAGGAATCGTGTATCCCACCCCGGACGTGGGGCCAGCAGAAGGACCTGGGATCGGCCCCGCCGCACGTTGACCGCCAGGGACACCTTGTTGTTGGCCAGGAAACGCTCGTTGTCGAGCGGTGACACCTCGACCGTCAGGAGCCTGAGTCCCTCGGTCTCGGCCTGGAACGGAAGCTCCAGACGGCTGGTGATCCCCTCCGGCACCAGGGTGGTGTCGGCCAGGACGCGGCCGCCCTCCTTCAGCCTCACCGTGACGGGATCGGAAATTTTTTCGGTCAGGAAACGGTGGGTCAGGGAAAGCTCGACCACCGCCTCGTCGCCGGCATAGACGGTCTCGGGATAACGCAGATCCCGGATCAGGCGGTCGGCCGCTCCCTGCGGATCTCCCACACCCAGAACAGAAAGAACCGTGGCGTCACCCCACCGCTGGGCCCGAGAGCCCAGGGCACGACCCGGACCGAGCCGGGTTTCCTGTCCATCGGTCAGCAGCATGAGGGCGCGCACCGGTTCGGCCGCCAGGAAGTCGCCGGTCTGGGCCATCATATGGTTCAAATCGGTCCCCAGGGCCTCAGGGTCGGTCACCACGGGATCGGCAGGAGAAAAGCGGCGGAGGGGGTCCAGGCCATTGCCCCGCAGGTAAATGGTCTGACCTGCCCAGTCCCGGGCATTCAGGGAAGAATCGATCCTGGCCGTCAGGTTCAGAGCCGCCTGCCAGCGTGAGGGCCCCTCGGCGGGGCTTTCCCCTCGCCAGCCGCCATCGTTCAGACCCATGCTGGCCGAGTCCTCCATCACCACCGCCAGGACGGCAGGGCGCTGATCCTGGAAGAAGCGTGAAAGCACCGGCCCGGCCAGGGCCACCACCAGCAACAGCAAGGCAGAAACACGCAAGGCCACCAGCATCCGTCCCAGTGAAGGCGGCGGACCCGGGCGGGTTCGGCCGTAGACCCGGATTGTCCAAATGACGGCCCCTGCCGCCAAGACCAGCAGCAGGGGCCACATCCAGACCGGTGTTGTCCAGGTCAGGGACATCGGGAATTAAGCTCCCTTGTCCATCTTCTCCTGAACCACGACCTGCGCCGCAGCCAGCCGGGCAATGGGCACCCGGAAGGGCGAGCAGCTCACGTAGTCCAGTCCCACCTTGTGGCAGAAGGCCACGCTGCTGGGATCGCCGCCGTGCTCGCCGCAGATACCCAGGTGGATATCGGGGTTGGTGGCACGGCCCTTCTTGCAGGCCATTTCCACCAGCTGACCCACACCGCTCTGGTCCAGCTGCTGGAACGGGTCATTGGGCAGAATACCCATGCGCACGTAATCCGGCAGGAACACGCCGGCATCGTCACGGCTGTAGCCGAAGGTCATCTGGGTCAGATCGTTGGTCCCGAAGCTGAAGAAGTCGGCCACTTCAGCCATCTGGTCGGCCAGCAGCGCCGCCCGGGGGATCTCGATCATGGTGCCCACCAGATAATCCACCTTGATGCCCTGCTCGGCCATGACCTGCTCGGCAACCTTGATGGACAGCTCACGCAGGTCGGACAGCTCGCGGCGGGTGCCGGTCAGGGGAATCATGATCTCGGGGCGAACATCCACGCCGTCCTTCTTGACCGCACAGGCCGCGCCAATGATGGCCGACACCTGCATCTCGCAGATCTCCGGGTAGGTCAGGCTCAGGCGGCAGCCCCGGTGTCCCAGCATGGGGTTTTCTTCGTGGAGGGATTCGATCTTCCGCTCCAGCATTTCCAGCTCCACACCCATCTCCTTGGCCAGGATCTTGATGTCCTCCGCTTCATGGGGCAGGAACTCGTGCAGGGGAGGATCCAGCAGGCGAATGGTCACCGGCAGGCTTTCCATGGCCCGGAAAATCCCGTCGAAGTCCTCCTGCTGCATGGGCTGCAGCTTGGCCAGCGCGGCACGACGCGCAGTTTCGTTGTCGGCCAGGATCATCTCACGCATGCGCATGATCCGCTCCTCACCGAAGAACATGTGCTCGGTCCGGCAGAGACCAATACCCTGGGCGCCGAACTCGCGGGCCTGCTGGGCATCGTGCGGGCTGTCGGCGTTGGTGCGCACCTTGAGACGGCGGGTTTCGTCGGCCCAGGTCATCACCTTCAGCAGGTTGGGGTCGTCCATGTGGGGCGGCACCAGAGCCGGCGAACCGGCCATGACCGCACCGGTGGTGCCGTTGATGGTCACCATGTCGCCGGCCTTGAAGGTCTGGCCGCCGATGGTCATGATGCCCTTGGCGGAATCCACGAACAGCTCACCGCAACCGGCCACACAGGGCTTGCCCATGCCGCGGGCCACCACGGCCGCGTGGCTGGTCATGCCGCCACGGCTGGTCAGGATACCCTGCGCCACGTTCATGCCGGCGATATCCTCGGGGCTGGTTTCCCGTCGGACCAGCACCACCTTCTTGCCCGAAGCCGCTTCGGCCACGGCCTGTTCGGCGCTGAAGACCACTTCACCCTGGGCCGCGCCGGGACTGGCCGGCAGACCCGTGCCCAGCACGGTGATCTCGGCGTCGGGATCGATCTGGTCGTGCAGCAGCTGGTCCAGGTGATCGGGCTCCACCAGCAGCAGGGCCTCTTCCTTGGTCACCAGGCCCTCGTCCACCATCTCGGCGGCCACGCGGATGGCGGCCACACCGGTGCGCTTGCCGTGGCGGGTTTGCAGCATCCACAAACGACCGTCCTGGATGGTGAATTCGATGTCCTGCATGTTCTTGTAGTGGCTTTCCAGGCGATGACGGATATCCAGCAGCTCCTGGTAGCTCTTGGGCATGACTTCTTCCATGGTGGGCAGATCCTTGGCCTCGTTGCCCTTGGGCAGGATGTCCCGACCATGAATGTTGATCTGCTGGGGTGTCCGGGTGCCGGCCACCACATCTTCGCCCTGAGCGTTGATCAGGAACTCGCCGTAGAAGAAATTCTCACCCGTGGAAGGATCGCGGGTGAAGGCCACGCCGGTGGCCGACGATTCACCCAGGTTCCCGAACACCATGGCCTGCACGTTCACCGCGGTGCCCCAGTCGTGAGGAATGCGGTTGATGCGGCGGTACTCCACGGCCCGGTCGGCGTTCCAGCTGCTGAAGACGGCGATGATGCCGCCGTACAGCTGCTCGTAGGGATCATCGGGGAACGCCTTGCCGGTCTCGCTGACCACGATCTCCTTGAAGGTGGCAATCAGGTCCTTGAGGTCGTCCACCGTCAGGTCGGTGTCCTGCTTGACCCCGCGCTTTTCCTTGAGAGCGTCGATGGCATGCTCGAAGCTCTCACCGGAAACGCCCATGACCACGTCGCCGTACATCTGGACCAGGCGGCGGTAGCTGTCGTAGCTGAAGCGTTCGCTGCCACTCTTGGCGATCAGGCCCTTGACCGTCTCGTCGTTCAGGCCGAGGTTCAGCACCGTGTCCATCATTCCGGGCATGGAAACCCGGGCGCCGGAGCGCACCGAGAACAGCAGAGGATCGGCCGGGTCGGCGAATTTCTTGTCCATCACCTTTTCGACCTTGGCCAGGGCTTCCTTGATTTCGGACTTCAGGGCCTCGGACAGTTCGTGGGTCTTCTGGTATTCGATGCACTGCTCGGTCGTGATCGTGAACCCGGGAGGCACAGGAACATCCAGGCTGACCATCACAGCCAGGTTGGCGCCCTTGCCACCGAGAAGATTTTTCATTCCGGCATGGCCATCAGCCTGCCCGTCACCAAAGAAATATACCCTCTTGCCGCTCATGATCACTCCATGGGAAAAGGTCCGAAGATTAGCGTGCAGGACAGCACGCCCGGGCTGGTAAGCCCCTGGGTCAGCATCTGCGAATAGTAGCAATAATGTAGTCGACCCCGGGAAAAAAAACAGGGCGAAAACACCTTTCGCCCCGTTTTTTGGATTGTTTCGCCCCATTTACCGGTCCTGGACAAACCAGGGTCAGCGGATAATCACCAGCTTGCCCCAGTGTTCCTCCCGAGCGGGGGATTCTGCCTTGTACAGATACACACCAGGGGCAATGGGCTCACCCTCGTGGTTCCGGGTATTCCAGTAGATATTCCCGGCTTGCATGGTCTCCGGACCCAGATTCATGACATCATCACCGGCGGTGGTGAAGACCCGGACCCGCGATTCGGGAGGCAGGTTGGTGAAGACCACGGTCTCCCCTTCGCTGCCCGGAATGCCGGCATCGCGTCGCAGAGGATTGGGATACACGTAGATGGTTTCCCCGGCCACCGGATCAGCCGTTCCGCTGTTGATCTGCACCGGGATCCTGTTCCCGACACCGGGGAACGGGGAGTTCTCGTCCAGAGGGAAGCGGGGTGAGAAAATCATGGCGTTGCTGTTGTTCTGGGGAGAGACCTGGGCGGTATTCCCGTAATCGAAAGTCCCCACTGCGTAATAGTACGAAAAGCCGTTGTATACTTCATCGTCGAAGAAACGGATCGTGTCGGGTTGATCGAAGTTGAAACAGGCCGCCCGCTTGGAGGCATAGCACTGGGGAGACAGGTCATAGCTGGCGTCCCCGCAATAGCCCTCGATACAGGACTCGGGGTTCACCCGGTCGTACATGCCCAGCAAGACCATGTTGTCGGGATCGTGGCTCGGCGCACGCCACACAGCCCAGCCCTGGAAGGTCTGGCAAATCAGGGAGAAGGTATCATCTTCCAGGATATCCCCGTTACCGAAGGTGGCCTCCAGCCCCAGAGAAATGTTCCTGAGGGAGGGGGCGGTGAGGGTGTTGAAGGTTTCGCTCAGAAGCAAGGGCGAACCGGGCACGTAGATTCCGCCGGCAGTCGTGGCCAGAAGGAGATCTCCGGGATTTTCCCGGTCGAACAGGACCTGAAGACCCGTGGGGATGAACGGTTGTTCGGGTGCAGGGGCCCAGGTCAGGCCGCCGTCGGTGCTGACCAGAAGACTGTGTCCGTCCTCCTGGGCATAGAAAAGCCCCCCGGTTTCAGGACTGGCCTTGATGGAGAAATTGACCAGCAAGCTCAGGTTGGACGGCTGCACGGCCTCGGCCACCTGAACCCAGTTGACGCCGCCGTTGTCCGTCCGGAAGAGCCCCAAGGAACGCACTCCGATGACCATGATCTGACCATTGGCGGAATCCACCGCCAGGGATTTCACACTCCGCTCCCAGTCCTCGGGAACATTGAGGTCGCCGTACAGATCGTGCCAGGTGTCTCCCCCATCGAGGCTTTCCCACACACCGTGGAAGTCCAGTCCCACCAGAATCCGGTCCTCGCTGGAGGGGTCCACGGCGATGGTGTTGATGACGGGCAGCTCCAGGATTTGCTGGGGTTCCGGCAAATTCAGATTGTTCGGCACCAGGATTTCACTGCGCTGAAAGGAAGAACCATTGTCCTCGCTGATATAGAGACCGATCCCGGGAGCAAAGACCAGAAGCCGACTGCTGTCCCAGTTCAGGGCCCCCACGTTGACGTTGCCCTCGGGGGCCACCAGACCGGGGTCCAGTTCGGACCGGAAACGCGTGAAGGTCTGGCCGCCATCGCTGGTCACGAACACACCTTCGCGGGCCGTGCCCACAGCGAAGCGGTTGTTGTCGGTCGGCGAAACGGCCACCCGGGTGACCCGGGAAGTGGCGTTGAAGGCCGTCGAGCTGACCCGGCTCCAGGAGCCCTGGTTGCGCAGCCACAATCCCTGCAGGCCCGTCTCCAGGGTGGCCCCGGAGGTGATCGCAGCCACCTGGAAACCGCCCGATCCCTGCGCAAAGGCCACCACATTGGTGCGGGCCCAGGTCATGGGGAAGCCATCGTTCTGGTGCAGCCATTGGCCGGCACTCTCGTCGTACCGCAAAATCCCGCCATTGTTGGCCAGGTTCAGGGTTCCGGCCAGAACTCCGGTGGGGTTGGCACCCTGGGATTGCCAGTTGATCAGCAAGGGAGTCGATTCCTCGTGCCCGATGGTCCCCCCGGCACCCTCGGCCTCGAAGACGAGAAGCCGATCCACCTGATCACCAAAACCACCGGTCACATCCACGTCGAACCCCAGGGCATCGACCCCGTTCAGGGTGTAGCAGGTGGCATCATCGATGGGTAGGTCGGGCCAGGAAATGATCAGACCGGGACGGCCCACCACCTGCTGCACTGTCGTGATGTCATCGGGGGATAGCAGGTACAGAGAATCGGCCGCGCAGGCCTCATCCGGAGTCTGCGCCAGAGCCGATCCGGCACCCACGACCACGGTCAGGATCACCAGCAGGGCCAAGACCCGATTTGCTGTCAGGAAGCTCCCTGAAAACATTCAATTCCGCCTTTCCAACTGAACGCGATTTCCATGGGGTCCTGCCACCCGAGGCGACAGGACCCACGGGTTGGGCTACTGGTTGATGGGCAGTCCGAAGAAATCGAGCACCCACCTGATCGCTTTTCTCGATTCGTCGTGATCGAATCGATAGGGATCGAATCCCCAGAAGATATCGGGCTTTCCGCCGGGCTTGTCGATCACGGTCTTGTACGAGGCAAAGCCGTAAGTCAACCCATTGGCCCGGCTGCTGCCCAGCGAAGTCACCTGACCATCCTCATCGACGTAATTCTTGAGGGACACATTCACCGGCCCGCAGAGACTGGTCAAGCGCACGTCGGTGTACAGGCTGCTGGGCCAGGCATCGTCGCCGGCGGCCCATTTCCGTTCACGCAACCAGTCGAACCGCGCCAGTCCCTTGAACATGGGCTCGATGCACAGGCCGCCGGGAGCTTCCAGGGCATCAGGACATTCCTGAAGGGTCACCGGAGTGGGCCGGCTGCTGATATTGTTGTCCACGAACTCGTCCCCGGTGAAGGGGAACCCATTGTTCAGCGTGTCCGCTCCCACAATGGCAATGTCGCGCCAGTCGATTTCCGGGTTGGTCCCGATGGTGTCGGAAATGGCCGACGACCCGATCAACCAGTGGTCCCGGAAGGCCGGATCCAGCACCACGGCCTTGAGTCCGGCGCAGTTGACCTTGCGGTCCTCGCTCCCCAGGGTCGGACGCCCGTAGATGTACTCACCGGTGGGCACGTTCCAGTCCAGGGAGGCGATCCCGGCCGTCAGATAAGGGTACTGCAGAGGGCCACGATCCACTTCGGTCCCATCAGGCAGTTCCTTCGTCCCGAAGCCCACCACGTAGGAGTTGCCGGCCAGGGTGTAATTCTCTTCCCCGCCCGAATCGAAAATGATGGGCACCATGTAGTTGGTTTCCGTCTCCAGGAAGGACTGCATGCTGCGCGAACCCACCAGGAAGAGGTTGCCCCCACGCTCCTGATACGGGCTCAGCCACACGTACTGGTCATTCTTGTTCTGGGCCCGGAAGTCGGAGAACATGGTCTGGTTCACATGGTTCCTGGCATAGACCAGGACGGCCTTGTACCAGACCAGGTCGGCATAGTCCACCTGCTCGATATGGTCCAGGCGGTCCTCATCCCAGTTGAAGCCGGTCACGCCGCCGTCTCCCTCCAGAAACCGCCAGTAGCCGTTGCGGAATTCTTCCTTGTCGTAGGCCGGGCTCCCGCCCTGACCACCCCACTGGTTGGTCTGCTCGTCAATCACCTGGTCCAGGACCAGCAGGGGATACTGCAGGTCACGTGCAATATTGGGGATCACCTGCAGGTTCCAGATAAAAACCTTCACACTGCCGGAGTCATCGACCACCCGCAGGAAGAAGTTGTGGTCGCCTTCCTGGAAGGACTTGGGCTCGGCAAAACGGTTCTGCTCCGATAGTCCAGGCGGCACCGCCCAGCCGGGATCGTTGGGATCACTGACATCCAGGAGATCCCAGCCATGCCGCATGGACACCACTGTGCCGTTGTAAGAGGCCGAGCTGGCGCTCCAGGAAAAGTTCAGGGGCTGACCGGCGGCAATTTCCGTGCTTTGGTCGAGGGTCGCTTCCCCCAGAAATTGTTCCTGGACCCGCACCGAGGGACTGAAGCGCCCAGGCTGAGAAATTTCCACATTCAGCACCTGTTGCTGATAGGCCCGGCCCACGCTGACAGCGCCCGCGGTGTCCTGAACCTGCACGGCAAACAAATGAATGCCAGCGGGAGCCTGATTGGGGAACGAGATCCGCCGATCCACCTTCAGCGATTTGTAAGGAATCCAGGCCGTCCAGTTCGGGTCCTCGAAACTGATCAACTCGTCGAAATAGGTATTATACCGGTTGCGGGTGATGATCTCGGTCCCGTCCTCGGCAATGGCCGGACGCCAGAGAAAGCGCACCTAGGAGGGCACCTTCAGGTCAAAATCCGGGTCCTCACCTTCGTATTCGAAGGTGACGGTGGTGGGCACGGGCTTAACGGCATTGGATAGGCTGGGATAAACACCCCGCGCCGTGGGCACCAGAGTGGTCGAGGTGAAGGACATCTGGGCCGGCGAGGGATCCACGGCTCCATCGTCATCCACGGCCCGGATCCACAGGGTGTGGGTCCGGAAGCTGCGGGCGTAGTCATTGAAGGGATCAGCCGGATCGTCGGGGTTGATATCCCCCGGAAAATCGGCCTGGTCCGCCAGCACGTAGAAGAGGCTGTCATTGCTCTCGGTGTAGAACCAGGGATTCAGAACCGCACCGGTCAAGGGATCGACGGTCATGGTGTCCTGGGGACTGATCCCGTCCACACCATTGTCACTGATCTTCCACTGGAAGCCCTTGACCCGCCCATCGGGATCGGATCCGGTCCAGTTGAACTGGACAATGAACCCGGCCTCGAGCAAGGCGGGCGGCTGTCCGGTGATCCGGGTGTCCGGTCGGCTGTTGGGGATGGCCGTCCCCCCCAGTTCGGTATTGACGGAACAGCTGGCCACGGCCAGCAGGGCCAACCCGGTGGCCATGATAACGATCAAGCGCCTGATCATTGAGATTCTCCTCGATCCTCTGGTCGCCTCGAAAAACTGATGAAACCTGTCTCCATGGGCACGCATACTCATCACCGGTCACCCGCCCCCTGGGTGAGCGGAGGATTGCAAGTGAAATCGCCTGCCGCCTCGTCCAGGATTATCCGGAAGTCCTTGATGGGCGGCGTTTTCGGGGTGTTCGGGTCATTGTCAAAATCGAACAGTTCGGAAGCCATGGCCGCCCTGGAGAGATCCTGACTGGCAATGGACCCCGGAAAGTTGGGGGTACAGTCGCGCCAGGTCCCCGAGGGCAATTCGCTCAGCGGAGGCCGCACCTGATCGAACAGGTAATAGCGCGCCGGGCGAATCCGGGGGACAAAGTTACACTGGGTCTGGTCCATCATGAAGGCCCTCACGGTCCCGGCGCTGAGCTGCCGGGTCGAGACATCGAACAGCTGCTGGGCCAGAACCGCATCCCCAGCGCCCCATTGAGGTGAGAACGTAAGAATCTGCAGGAAGGTGGCCGATCCCGTGCTGACCAGCTGAGTCGGGACGGCAATCAGGACTTCCAGATTCCACAATCCGTCCGAGGGGCTGACCGTCAGGTTCGTGACATCAGTGTCGGCGGCTCCCCAGGTTGAGACCAGAATATCATCGATTCCCCCGCCATCTTTGATCTCGTTGAAGGGATCGCACTCGTAATCGATCTGGTACTTCCAGGACATGCTGCGCATGAGGGGATTGTCCCAGGCTTCACGGGGGTCATCCTGCCCATGCAAGAGCACCTTCATGTTGTAGACATTGCAGGGAATACTGTAATAACTGCCGGCATCCGGAGGATCCAGCTGATAGGTGGGGAACAATGTGTTTCGGTCGATGGCCAGGAAGATGGAACCCTCGAGTGTCATGTAGGTCCGCCCGGGATCATTGGACGAACCGGCCCCGGCAATATAGATGGTGGTCGGACTGCCATCCATGCAGGGATGCGTGTCTTCACCTTCATAGCACTCCAGGTCCGGCCCGAACGCCGAAGGCGTGCTGGAGCTGGGCAAGATCTCGATGCACTGCAAACAGGGCGGATAGCCCACGTCGAAGGTCACCGACGGTGGAGAACCATCACGCCGGCCATGTTCGTCCACCGCCTGCA